>CAZJDX010000011.1:0-99072 GCA_964544885.1 uncultured Flavobacteriales bacterium | reverse complement strand
TTAAGCTGAGTCAAAACAGAGACGAACAAAGTTACCGGAATATCATCTCCAGGCTGCTTGAAAAAGGTGGAGACAGCGCCCGAATCGCCGACGAAATGAAGAAAAGACAGTCCGGTTTATTTCCTCCCGGTGCTGAATGGGACGGTTCCAGATTTGACTCATGATCAGCCGCTATTAAAAGTATCCAATGATTGTTTGAACTAACCATTCCTGTCCCTCTGATAATAATTCAACAGATGAAAAGCGGAGCATTAAAAATTACGCTGCATATGGTCTGCAGTCTTGACGGGTTTATTGCTAAAAAAGACAACAGCGTTTCCTGGTTTGAAACATCCCACAACTACGAAAAAGGAATTGAAGTCCCCGGTCCGGAAGATATACAACCGGACATCGACTGCTACGTGATGGGATCACGGACTTACGAACACGCCCTGGAACTTTCGAAATCTTACGGTTGGGTTTATGGTGAAAAACCCGTGATTGTCTTAACAAAGCGAAAACTCCCCATTGAGAGAAATAATATTGAGCTATACTCCGGCGATCTCGGGAAACTTGTACATGAAAAATTACAACCCGAATACAAAAATGTCTGGGTTGTTGGCGGAGCAATGCTTGTAAATTCCTTTATTCAATCCGGACTTGCTGATGAGATCAGGCAAATTATTTTACCTATACTGTTGGGCGAAGGAATACGGTTTTATGAACCGTTCCGGCAAGAACTCGCCGTGCACCTTATCGACGCGAAAGCTTATAAAAATGGAATGGTGGAACTAGGCTACAGCTTGATAAATGAACAATGACCGACTCAAAGAAGCATTGTCTATAGCATATATGGATTAAATGCTTTGGTATTTTACAATTGTGCTTTATCCTGTAAGAAAAGATGATAGAGTTCTTTATGAAAAAGTGAAGTCGGGTGTAAGTCAGAATCTATCGTAACATCGAAGTAATTGTAGCCTTAATTGTATACCTTACACTTATCTGCAGCACGTTGAAAACACTCAAGCACTTTATGAATTTCAAGTACGGACTGGCGTTCATTCAAATAGGCGTCTTTACTACCTGCATTCTTGCAGCTACACTTAATACTCAGGCACAAGCAGTTTCTCTTACCAAAAGATCGTTGACAGACTGTCAGGCATGTGAACGGATCCACTTGTTTTCACGGTGCAAAGAAATTATCGGTAAAAAGGTCTGGAGCGATCTAACGAGTGAGGCACATACCCGTCCCCTACTCTATTTTACGGAAAGCAATACTTATGTCGTCTTCGGCGATAATGAACAATTTAAAAAATACAGTCCTGAAGCACTTGAATGCGGAAATGGATTATCGCTGTTGAAACTGCAGCGTATGGACTCTCAGCCTTTCCACATGCAGAATGCGATAGATTTCAAAGATCCGGCTTCTCTCTATTATTATCAGCCTATGATGCTTTGTTCCGATGTTGAAACGTTGATCAAGGTTGTACCGGATTTTGATAAGACTGAGGATTGGCTGCAATTGGTGATGCATGAATATTTCCACAGTTATCAATTTTCACATCAGGCTACACTTACTTACCTGGCTGAAACGATACAGGTATCCGCCGATACACTCGATAAAATTTACCTTCAACATGCCTGGTTCAGGGAATTACTGGAAAAGGAAAATCTTGCTCTGCTGAATGCGATCCGTGTCAATGGAAATGACTCAATCAAGCTATATATTGATGAATTTCTTGAAACCAGAAAAACGAGAAGAATGAAGTTTGAAAATCTCAATCAGTTCAGAATAAGTATTTATGAGAACTTCTGGGAAACCATAGAGGGCTCGGCAAGGTATGCTGAGTACTATCTGGCAGGCAACTTTAAATCACTTGATACCGATTACGCCATTCAATGTGACAGCTTGTTTAGAAATTATAAAGACTATACTCACCTGTTAAATTTTGAGAATGAAAAAGAATTTGTCGAGAGAACCAGGATTATGCAGGCATATTACTATGTAACAGGATTCAATTTATGCAGGCTTATGGATAAAATGGGCATCCCTTATAAACAAAATTTATTTGACAATCCCGGTTCAGGTCTCTATGATATTTTCAGTAAAAGTATCAGTCGCTAAAAGCGTCATGACTTTGACAATTCGCCGTGCATTTTTCCTCCTGTTAAGATTCCTCCTTTAAACTAAACTTTATTGCAACTAAGCGGTTACAAGGGCATAAGAAATCCATCACTCCTTCATCTCCGGAAGCATACCAAGCGACCTGGACAGCATGCTGCTTTATATTTGAAAAGAGGCAATGTGCGGATTCATGGAATACTTATCCTATAAGGTACCACTTACAAGCACCGGATCCGATTGACGGAGGTCAGCTACAAAAGACAGAATATATCATGAATAATAAAATTATATTGATCCTGATAACGATGCTTGCGTTCCATACAAAGAACTATGCTCAATCCGGCATAATCAAAGGCAGAGTATATAACAGCGTCAATAATGAGGCCATCCCCTTTGCCAATATTTATATTGACAGCATTGCCACCGGAACCGTATCGGACATGGACGGAAATTACCAGTTATCGAATCTGGCGCCCGGCACTTACAACGTAGTCTGTTCTTTCATTGGTTTTCAGGAAGCTAAATTCTATGAGGTCAGGGTTAGTCCGGTAAAGCCGACCATTCTGGATATTCCTCTGCTTGAAACCGGCAGCTTTCTTGGCGAGGTAGTTATCAGCGCCTCGCCCTTCAACAGAAAGGAAGAGAGTCCGCTCAGTTTACGTACGATCGGATCAGAAGAAATCTACCGTAATCCCGGAGGAAACAGGGATATCTCAAAAGTCATTCAGATCCTGCCCGGTGTTTCATCCACATTGTCTTTCAGAAATGACATTATTGTCAGAGGGGGAGCGCCCAATGAGAACCGATTCTTCCTGGACGGAATCGAAGTTCCCAATATCAACCATTTCGCCACCCAGGGTTCATCTGGCGGTCCGGTTGGATTGATCAACGTTAATTTTATCCGGGAGGTGGATTTTTACGCGGGTGCATTTCCTGCAAGCAGGGGAAATGCACTGAGTTCCTTCATTGAGTTTAGCCAGAGAGAGGGAAATGACGAGAAACCAGGCGGCACCTTCATGCTTGGATCAAGTGATATTGGATTGACCTACGACGGACCTCTGGGGCGGAAATCCTCCATGCTACTCTCGCTCCGGAGATCCTACCTGCAATTACTTTTTAAAGCCCTTGCCCTCCCCTTCCTTCCGACCTATAATGACATGCAGTACAAGCAAACTATACGCCTGAATGAAAAGAACAGGATAACGCTTATAGGTCTTGGGGCTATCGATGATTTCGAGCTGAACACAAAGGTTAATAACGGACTCTCCGACCCGGAAACAATTGAAAGAAATAATTACATTCTTGGTTATCTACCCCTCAATACTCAATGGAACTATACAATTGGCGGCAAGTGGACACACTTTTCCAAAAACAGTTACCAGGAATTTATTGCCAGCAGAAATCACCTTGAAAACAAAACCATAAAATATAAAGACAATATCGAAGAACCGGCTAACCTCATTCTTGATTACAAATCCTCTGAAATGGAGAATAAATTTCAGTTTACACATACCTATCGCCAGAACGGATGGAAATCAGTATCGGGAATCGGATTTGAATTTGTCCGATATACTAATTCAACATTTAACCGGAAGGAAATCAATTCACAAATCAGGATCATTGATTTCAATTCAAAACTGGATTTCAGAAAATACTTTCTCTTTTCGCAAGTGAGCAAATCTTTCTTTCAAAATAAACTCAGCTTATCACTTGGTTTGCGAAGTGACTTTAACGACTATTCGCAGCTGATGGCCGATCCCGTCAAGCAACTCTCACCACGCTTCTCCGCATCCTATGCAATCACTGAAAAACTAAACCTCAACTTCAACACCGCCAGGTATTTCCAGCTACCTGCCTATACAGTATTAGGATACAGAGACAGCAGCAATCTTCTCGTCAATAAAGAGAATGATATCTCCTACATCAATTCGGTTCACATTGTGGGTGGTCTGGAGTATAATCCTACTGCCTTCAGCAAGATTTCAGTTGAAGGATTTCATAAAATCTATACCAACTATCCCTTTCTTATCAATGACAGCATTTCACTTGCCAATCTTGGCGGGGATTTTGGAGTCATCGGCAATGAGCCCGCTGTTTCCACTTCAAAAGGGAGAAGTTATGGAGTAGAGATCTTGCTTCAACAGAAACTAAGCACATCGGTTTATGGAATTCTGTCCTATACCTTCGTCAGAAGTGAATTCAGTGATAAAAGCGGAAACCTTGTCCCATCCGCGTGGGATAACCGGCACATTCTTAACATGACGGCCGGTAAAAAATTTGCAAGGAATCTGGAATTGGGGTTCAAATTTCGTCTGTTGGGAGGATCGCCCTATACACCCTACGATAGGAATCTATCCTCCCTTAAGTCGGTTTGGGATGTAAATCAACAGGCCATTCCGGATTATTCCCGGCTGAATCAGGAGCGGAATCCTCTTTCACATGGCCTTGATATCCGTCTGGATAAGAAATGGTTTTTTAACAGATGGCTGCTTAATGCCTATATAGACCTACAAAACATCTATAATTTCCAGGCAATAACGCAGTCTTTTCTGACCTTAAGCTATGACCAGGCAGGTAATCCTGTCACGGATCCCCGGAACCCGGACGCCTATCTCCTGAAAGAAATTGAGAACAAGACCGGAACCTTTCTGCCCTCCGTGGGAATCATGTTCGAATTTTAATATTCCCTTTATGTCTCCACCTTTGATCTGCCCCTGAATAGCATTTAGAATCCCTGTTAGAAAAAAGAAGCCGGAGATATAGTTTCCGAATATTACCTTTGCCAACAAAAATTTGAAAACATGAACAAGAAATCATTTCTGATTCTGATTGTTGCACTTAACTCCATTGTACTATTGGGTCAATTGTGGCCGGAAGGTGCGCCACCTTTTGCACGGATGGTAAATATTATCACGCTTTTTCTAAACCTTCTCTACTTTATCAGCATGTGGCGAAAGTATAATTCAGGACAGCACTGAAACGAAATTATTATACTATCAACAGACAAAGCGTATTGTCTGAAAGTATCCTTGAGTTATGCGTCGTATTAAAAACCAGAAGTGGACAAGAAATTAAAATTGATATATTTAATACTCATATTGACACTGAATTTTTCCTGCGTTGAAAGGAAATCAACAGAAAATGGACTGAATAGAGCTGAATTTGCAGAGACTGCCAAAACGGACACCTTAAAATTCACTTCAGGAGTTCGTGCTATATTTCAAGACAGCAAAGGAAATTATTGGTTTGGAAGTCTTCAGGAAGGTGCAGCAGTTTATAACGGCCAATCATTCATTTACTTTAATAGTGATGACGGACTGACGGACAACCAAATTCACAGTATACAAGAAGACAAAGAAGGTGTTATTTGGTTTAATACTCAGCATGGAGTGAGTAGTTATGATGGGAAAAAAATGGTGAATCACACCAAAGCAGAAAGAGAAAAATCACAAACTAATTTCTCAATTCATAGCAATGAGCCATTGCAAGGCCAATGGATGAAATCAGAAAAGGATCTTTGGTTTGAAGCCGGGACCAAAGAAGGGGTTTACAGATACGATGGGCAAAAATTAAGTTATTTAGCGTTTCCTCCCCACAAGGCCCTTAATCATTATGATAATTTATTTGCCGTAACCGGCATTTCAAAAGGAAAAAAGAAAATGATTTGGTTTGGCACTTACGCAGGTGTTTATGGCTATGATGGAAACGGATTTACAATCATCAATGATGAAACATTAGGCTTTGAGAGAAATATTGCTCCACTTCATATTAGAAGTATTTTCGAAGACTCAAAAGGCAGACTTTGGATTGGTAATAATGGAATAGGAGTATTACTGAAGGAAGGTGATTCAATCATTAATTTTTCTGAAAAAAATAACTTAATTCACCCGACAAGTCGAAGAAAAGGTGATAAATCAATGCCTGGTACTCTCGAACACATTTTCACAATTGCTGAAGATGGAAAAGGTAATATTTGGTTTGGAGACAGAGATGCGGGAATTTGGAAATATGATGGTGTAAAGATGACTAATTACACAAAGAAAGATGGACTTACAAATGACAATGCCCTGTCAATTTTCGAGGATAATAAAGGTGAATTGTGGTTTGGAATGGCAGACGGAAAAATATATAAATTTAACGGAAAGACTTTTGAAAGGCAATTTTAAGAAATACGCACGCACAACATATAAGGATTAAAATAATGAAGCTCAAAACGCTATTAATCCTTCTGATTCTTTCTTCCTTCACAGGATACCTCGAATGGGGACAAGGGAACAGCGCTTTTCTTTATGAGGCGGAAATTGACGTACTTAAAAAATTGTTCACCATGCCGCGGGAAGCTACCCACCCACTGACTCTTCTGCCTCTCTTCGGACAAATACTCCTTCTTGTGGCCTTGCTGCGGAAATCCCCTGGCAGAAAATTGATTTATACCGGCATTGCCTGTATCGGCCTACTTCTCGTATTTATGTTTATCATTGGAATCCTGGGACCCAATATTAAAATTCTGATTTCCACTTTGCCCTTCATTATCATCTCCCTGATCACTATTTCACAGGTAAGAAAACAAAAAGCACTTAGCCAGGAATAGAGTAAAGAACCAATTGAATTGCCCTGACTTATTCAATAAATACTGATAAACCTTGTTAAAAGTATGATATCCTGTTGTGGTACTTAGGTGAAAAACTTTTCAATCAGAGTATACAATGCAAGGCATGGCTTAAAGATTGAGAATAAACCTTCAGCGAAAAGTCTGAAATCTTTTTCGACTAAATCAATATCTTTAAGGCCAGAATATCCGGATTAAGGTTCAGGATCGGATTCAATTAAGCGTAGAGGAAATTCATACCTTTCAATGCAGAGTCTGAAGGTTTATCCAAAACAGTAAGTGCACAAATGCTTTAACTGATTATAAATGACCGGCAAAATCCCTGACGCAGATGTATTTTTTACCAGTGGTTGCGGAAGATGTTCTCTGTGGGATACACCGCAATGCAAGGTACATAACTGGACTTCAGAACTGGCCTTACTCAGGCAAATAGTTCTTGACTGTGGCCTGCAGGAGGAATTAAAATGGGGTGTTCCCTGCTACACCTACCGGAAGAAAAATGTCATATTGATCAGTGCGCTGAAAGAATCTGCCGTGATCAGCTTCCTGCAAGGCGCATTGCTAAAAGATCCAAAGGGGATCTTGCAAAAACCCGGTGAAAACTCACAGATCGCCCGTGTGATAAAATTCAAAACGGTAAGGGAAATTGAGAAGATCAAAGCTACCTTGAAAACCTATATTTTTGAAGCTGTCGAAGTGGAAAAGGCAGGCCTGAAGCTTGTCACTCCGAAAAATCCTGAGCCGATACCCGAAGAGCTCCGGTTGAAAATGGAAAATTTCCCTGCACTCAAAACCGCCTTCTTTAAACTTACCCCGGGCCGACAAAGAGGTTACATCATATATTTCTCCGCACCCAAACAGTCCAAAACCAGGGAGTCGAGAATCGAAAAATGTATACCGAAAATTATGGAAGGGAAGGGTTTTCACGACCGGTGAGTATTCGTTTTTAAAGAACAAGGTTAAAACATTTTATTTTGTGCCTGGAACTTAAACTTGACAAGGCAATTGAATAGAAAAGAGATCAAAATAAACTTCCAACGAAACAACACTTCGAAATCATGAAACAAATACTCCTGCTGGCGTCTCTCGTAGTGTTTACACAATCCATGCAAGCGCAATCTTTCGTTGATACTACCAAAGTTTGGAGTATCCTTGAATGCAGTATAGGTCCCTTTGAAATCAATTGCCTGCCCGTGTACTATAAACTGCATGGTGACACGACGATAGACGCAAGGAATTATACCAACCTGCATAAGACTTCAGATACGACACTCCAAACCTGGTATCCTGCCGGGGCCATGCGGGATACAGCTATGCGGGTTTTTTGCCATGATTTTGTTTCGGAACATCTGTTGTACGACTTTAGTGCTAACCGTGGAGATACCATTAAATCCATTTCCTTTTGCTCCCCCTATTATTTGATAGTCGATTCCGTTGACACGGTTATTATTCATGGGGAGTCGAAGCGTCGCCTTTTATTTAACTGGCCAGCCTGCACAATCACTGAGGAATGGATTGAAGATATTGGCAGCATGAACGGCCTGATCAATCCCTTAATAGTATATGGTAATTTAATAGCCGATTACGGCGCAGAACTGCTTTGTTACGAGCAACAGGATACAGTTAAATTCATTAATCCGCGTTATAACAATTGCAATTTCAGAACAACAGGTATTCAGGAAACGGGTCAAATGCCAACCATAAGTATTTATCCTAATCCGGCAAGAGGAATTGTTTATTGTGAATTGAATCAAGGATTTGAAACGCTCAACCGGATCGCAATGAAAAATCTGCTCGGGCAAATAGTCTTTGAAAAGTCCCAGGTACGACTTGGCAATCATCTGACTCATTCAATTGATCTGAGTCACGTCTCAGAAGGAATTTATATTCTTGAGATTATGAATGAAGCTTTCACTTCAAGTCATAAAATTATTATTGGTGCACTTCATTAGATTTGCTCTTCATGGCAAATTCTCTCTGCCATCATTTGCAGCTTATGAATCCGACGATTTTAAATTACTTCTTCATCTGCTTTCATTCCCTGCTGATCCTTTTTAATTGCACGGGTTGGCTGTTCAGAAGTCTGAGGAAATGGAATCTGCTCAGTCTTCTGCTCACCGCATTCTCCTGGTTTGTCCTTGGCATCTGGTACGGCTTGGGATATTGTTTGTTCACCGACTGGCACTGGGAAATCAGGAGGCAATTGGGTTATAAAGACAAGTCTGATTCCTATGTTCATTTCCTGCTTCTTGAAATTTCAGGGATCAATTTTCCCGAAAGATTAATCGACTTGCTGACCGTAGTGGTCTTTCTTGCCAGTTTGATCGCGAGTGTTTGGCTCAATTACAGAGATTTCAGAAGGTTGAAGGTCAGGTCCTGAACATTCTGCGGGCAGCACAAAAAAAGGTGACCTTTTGCAAGGCCACCTCCCGAAAAATTAATTATTAGCTTCACTTCAGGTCGAAGCGGTCAAGATTCATCACCTTATTCCAGGCAGCTACAAAATCCTGCACAAACTTTTCCTTTGAGTCATTGCTGGCATACACTTCAGCCAGGGCTCTCAGTTCCGAGTTTGAGCCGAAGATCAGATCCACGCGGCTAGCTGTCCATTTTATCTCACCCGACTTACGGTCATGACCATTGAATTCTTCCTGAGCTTCGGACGTTGCCTTCCAGCTTGTACCAAGGTCCAGCAGGTTTACGAAGAAATCATTACTCAGCGTTTCTGGTTTCTTTGTAAAAACACCTCGTTTGCTTTGATCGTAATTGGTATGGAGTACCCTCATACCACCCAGCAGAACCGTCATTTCCGGTGCGCTGAGTGTCATCAGCTGAGCTTTGTCTATCAGCAATTCTTCCGGCGTCACCTTATGTTTCGGCTTGAAATAATTTCTGAAACCATCGCCTGCGGGTTCCAAAACGGCAAATGACTCAACATCTGTCATCTCCTGCGTTGCGTCTGTACGGCCGGGAATGAAAGGAACCTTCAGATCAATACCGGCGTTCTTTGCTGCTTTCTCGACTGCAGCGCATCCACTCAATACGATGAGATCAGCAAGAGAAACTTTTTTACCATCAGTCATGGAAGCATTGAAGTCTGCCTGAATTTTTTCAAGTACTGACAAGACCTTCTTCAGTTGTGCCGGATTGTTTACTTCCCAGTCTTTTTGAGGCGCAAGCCGGATCCTGGCACCATTCGCGCCGCCTCTTTTATCTGAACCCCGGAAGGTAGATGCGGATGCCCAGGCGGTAGAGACCAATTGTGAAATGCTAAGTCCTGAGTCAAGCACTTTCGAAGCAAGCGTCGCAATATCCTTATTGTCAATCAACTTATGATTCACCGCGGGAAGCGGGTCCTGCCATATTAATGCTTCTTTGGGTACTTCCGGTCCGAGGTAACGGGATAATGGTCCCATATCGCGGTGTGTGAGTTTATACCAGGCTTTAGCAAAGGCATCGGCGAACTGATCCGGATTGTCCAGGAATCTTCTTGAAATTTTTTCGTACTCCGGATCGAACCTCAGACTGAGGTCGGTCGTAAGCATGGTTGGCGCATGCCGCAAGGATGGATCATGTGCATCGGGAACGGTACCTGCTCCCATACCGTGCTTTGGTTTCCACTGATGAGCACCCGCCGGACTCTTGGTCAGTTCCCATTCATATCCAAACAGGTTCCAGAAAAAATTATTACTCCATTTTGTCGGCGTGGTGGTCCATGCTCCTTCCAGTCCGCTGGAAATCGTATCAACACCATGTCCGCTTCTGTAAGAATTTCTCCAGCCCAGTCCCTGCTCTTCAATTCCTGCGGCAGCCGGCTCCGGTCCTACATACTTTGAAGGGTCCGCTGCACCGTGTGTTTTTCCGAAGGTATGACCTCCGGCAATCAGGGCCACCGTCTCTTCATCATTCATAGCCATTCGTCCGAATGTCTCGCGAATATCATGTGCGGCAGCCACCGGATCCGGATTACCATTAGGACCTTCGGGATTAACATAGATCAAACCCATCTGCACCGCGGCAAGTGGATTTTCCAATTCCCTGTCGCCCGTATAGCGTTTGTCGTCAAGCCACTTGTTTTCCGATCCCCAGTACACATCTTCTTCCGGTTCCCATACATCTTCACGGCCACCGGCAAAGCCGAAGGTCTTGAATCCCATGGATTCGAGGGCGCAATTCCCGGCCAGAATCATCAGGTCTGCCCATGAGATGCTCTTACCGTATTTCTGCTTGATCGGCCAGAGGAGTAATCGCGCTTTGTCCAGATTAACATTATCAGGCCAGCTGTTGAGCGGAGTGAAGCGCTGCGTGCCGGAGCCGGCTCCCCCTCTGCCATCAGAAATCCGGTAAGTCCCGGCGCTATGCCAGGCCATACGGATAAAGAAAGGTCCGTAATGTCCGTAATCGGCAGGCCACCATTCCTGCGAGTTTGTCATCAAGGCGATGATATCTTTCTTCACCGCATTCAGGTCAAGTTTTTTGAACTCAGCGGCGTAGTCAAAACCTTTACCCATAGGGTTAGATAGTTCGGAATTCTGACGGAGGATGTTCAGGTTCAATTGATTCGGCCACCAGTCACGGTTTCTTGTTCCGCCACCGGCGCTTTGCTTTAAGGCGCCTCCATGAAAGGGACACTTGGCTGCTGTCCCGGGGTTTGCTACATTTTCCATTTTCTTATTTTTAATTAAACAATTATAAAACAAACATCATTAACCTGATCCTTCCGGTCCGATGTTTCACTATCTGCTTTCATCCATATTTGTTTCCTTATATTCAGTTCACAAAAGTACAAAACCTGCCGCATCTAAGCGACTCCTGTTCATGATTTATAACAGACTGGGAGATACGAAAATCTCTCTTAGCCTGACACAGGTCACGTACAACTTCAATAATTAACCGGACAAATTTTGTGAGGGCAAGTATATTCAACCTGTACCAATAAATCAAATTGATTGTTACTATTTATACATAGACAATATCTATATATTATTCATGTATGATTCTTTACCCTGTTCCGGTCGGAAACGACGAGACGACCGGATAGTCAGAAATCAAAGGGCTTTCAGCTTGATTCTCTTGTGCAACCAATCAATGATCGGGATTTTATCCGTTTGCCGTGCTTCAAAGGCCGGAAATAAGATTCCGTAAGCAACACCGATGCAAAGCTTTCCTTGCATCTTATATGAACAATGCCTGAGACATCGAAGACAGTTCAACGTTCCGGAAGCAAATGACTCATCAACCAGAATAATCCGGGCACATCAGGCATTATAGGATTACAGCGCTGCCTTGCAGTCAAAAATGACAAATCCAACCTGATGAAAAAACACTATATTAGCCTTTGCTTCACCCTGAAATACCATAGCCAGCGCATGAAAATATTTTATCTTTCTCTTTTGGCCGTTCTGATCTCCTTCAAATTATCAGCCCAGGTATCCTACCCTGTAAGCTTTATGCATGAAGGAAAAACCGTTTATGGAACCCTGACTGTTCCGGGAAACACAGGCCGCTATCCATGTCTTGTCATTAATCCCGGCACAGGCGCCAATGACCGTGACGGAACCATTCCTATTTCCGGAGGGAATGCCCCCTGCCTGTATCCCGGACTGCTCAACGAAACTTTAAGGCCTTACAAGCAATTGGCCGAAGCGCTCACAGACTCCGGCTATGCAGTACTGAGGTATGACAAACTGGAATACACCTATACTAGTCCTTCCGCACTCGGTCCCATTACATTTACCAAACTCTGGCTGCCGGTCATGAGTGCCGTGGACTACCTGAAAACCAGGAATGATATCGATACAACCAATATCATTTTACTCGGACACAGCGAAGGCTCATCGCTCATTCCCCTGATCTCCCGGATGCGTGGTGATGTAAGGGCTCTCATTTCTGTTGCCGGTCCCAGAACTCCCTTTGATTCACTCCTTGCTTATCAGCTGGTCTATATCGCTGATACCTGTAACGGAGATCTGGCTGCGGCTCAGGCTCAGGCGAACCAGATATTGAGCTACTTTAATACAATCCGGACCAATACATGGAATGCAGGGACACCTTCATTCGCCGGCGCCTCTCCTGCTGTATGGTATGAATATATTCAGGTGATAGACTCCGTCTCGATAAACTATAACCTGGCTAACCGTCCAACTTTGTTCCTTGGTTTCGGAAATGATTTCAATGTACCTCTGACTGAACTAGCCAGATTTCAGCAAGAGGTGAACATATCCGGTGACTTTTGGAGTATCGCGGACCTGAATCATTATATGACCACGAACACCGATCCCGATGTTTCGGAAATTCTGACAGATACCATTATTTACTGGCTCAGACAAAACGGAATTACTGCCCGAACTGCATTTCCTGAAAAAGAGAAGCCTGGTTTCAGCATCGCGCCAAACCCTGTAACAGATGACTTCTATCTTACGCTGAATGCAGTGGAGGGAAAAAGAATAAGCCTCTGCATCAGGAATGTATATGGACAAGAAGTGTTGCGTGAAGAATTCCTTACAGGCCAGGGTATGGAGAAGAAGAAAATCTCTGTGAAGGAATTAAAAAAAGGAATGTATATAGTATCACTCCAGGGTGCAGAAATGTATCTTTCCAACAAATTGATCAAGCAATAAATCTGAAAGGAAGTGGTTCATGTTTTATCTCCGCATTCACATTTAACCTCTGTTCACAAAATAAGTTTATGACATCTGTTAGTATTCAGGAATACAACAATAAGCAGGCTGACATGGATAAAGAGATCTGTGATATCCTTGCCACAGAGATCAACACGAACCTGTCGAAGGCTGAATCGAAGATCTGGCATGCACATCCAGTCTGGTTCCTTGATGGTAATCCTGTTGTGGGCTACAGCAAGTTAAAAAACTGCATTCGTTTGCTCTTCTGGAGTGGTCAGTCCTTCGATGAACCGGATTTGCAGGTGGAAGGGAGTTTCAAAGCTGCCGAAAAACGTTATACCGCTGCAGAACAGATCAACAAAAAGGACCTGAAGCGCTGGCTGGAAAAGTCCAAAAGAATTCAATGGGATTATAAAAATCTGATCAAGAGAAAGGGTAAACTGGAGAGATTAAAGTGATGGTGACCTGATTTCCCGACTTTCTGAGTTTGTTCAGGATCAATTCAAGCTGTTCAGAAAATCATCCCGGCTGGATCCTTAACGGCCATCCTTAATTGTAATTTGACAGTCAAGATAAATCCGTACACATGAAAATCAAATCGCATACCTATCTTCTCCTGTTCTTTTGTTTTCTAATCAGTAAATCTGCCATTTCACAAGAGACGGCACCGGGTTCCGGACTAAAGTATTTTATTGTCCTTTATACAACCGGTACAGGCTGGGATAAATCGAAGCCCGCTGCAGAGCAAGAATATTTCCGGGATCATTCGGCTTATCTCGCGGAGTTGCGCAAAAGCGACCAGATTCATTTAGGTGGTAGATACAGCGACACCGGCATGATCCTGTTACGGGCCGTCGATGAAGAAGATGCAAAAAATATTGTGAACAAGGACATTGCCATCAGGAACAACTTATTCAAAGCGGAAGTGTATGCATTTTCCGCCTTCTACAAAGGTTGCATACGCTAATTCATTATGGCTGCATGGGACTTTCTTTCAGATTTTTTTGGAATGGGAATGGGTGAATTCCCTGGACTCCTGACAATTATCGGTACTGTCCGTATGCCGTACCGGGAACGCAGCAGTTATTGCACAGAGACACGCTGGTAATAAAATTACAGATAAAAATGGTGACGAAAAAGATATTAAAGACTTGTGGAAAGGGTCATAAGTTTTATAAAAGTTCAGACTGTCCAACTTGCCCGGTTTGTGAAGCAGAACGTAAACCAAAAGAAAATTTTCTGTCCTTACTTGGAGCATCGGCAAGGCGGGCATTGGAAAGAGAAGGTATAAGCAGCCCGGAGAAATTATCTGCTTTCAGTGAAAAGGAAATTTTGAAGTTACATGGACTGGGGAAAAGCAGCATTCCATCACTGCAAAAAATATTGAAAGAAAATAACCTGAGCTTTAGAGAGTAAGAAATATTTATTCACGCATAGAACAGAACATAACTTGGAGATCTTATTCATGGAGCATTTGCTTAAAGCACATTAGACAACGATGACAATAGAGTTCATCATAAGGCAATATGACTTTAATTTAAAGTACGCAACAGCGCTTGTCCTGGATCTGTCTGAGGATCAAATGACGACTGTCCCCTCAAGCGGACTTGTAAATCACCCGGCTTTTACACTTGGTCATTTAATTTCTGGTAGCGCAGGCTTAGTCGAGGATTTAGGCGGTAAATTTGAAATGCCCGACGCTTGGGTGGATTTATTTTTAAGAAAAGGTCCCGGTGACCCAAGAAAACCTGATACGGATAAAAACAAATATCCCGCAAAGGAAATGTTGTTAAGAGAACTGGATAAGCAGCATACCAGGGTTAAAATACTCTTGTCCCGCCTTGATCAGGATGAATTGAATAAAGATATACAATGGCGATTCAGCAGTTATATGCCAACACTGTTGGACCTCATCGCTTTTATGTGCATAAATCATGAGGCGATGCACCTGGGTCAACTGGCTGCATGGAGGCGCGCAATGGGATTAAATTCCGCACTCGCTACTTTATGACACATAGCATAAAAACTACCAACAATTACGACTAGAACTCTTGCTGGCTTCTATATCCGCCACTTCATTAATTTTAAAAAGACATCAAAATCAAAGAATAATCATGCTAACGATTGACAACTATCTGGACAGTCATTATATACACAGGAGCAATTGGTTAAGAGCTGCTGTTTTGGGCGCTAATGATGGAATAATTTCCATTTCCAGTCTGGCCATTGGCGTTGCCGCGGCCAGCTCCGTAAGAGAACCGATTGTATTAACAACAGTTGCCGGACTTGTGGCAGGTGCCTTATCTATGGCAGCAGGCGAATATGTCTCTGTTAGTTCACAGACTGACACAGAAAATGCAGACATAGAAAGGGAGAAAAAAGAGCTGGAGGAAATGCCGGAAGAAGAACTCAACATATTAGCTCAGATCTATGAGAAACGAGGACTAAAAAAGGAAACAGCGAGACAGGTAGCCATTGAATTGACAGCGAAAGACGCACTGGGAACCCATATCAGAGATGAATTAGGTATCAATGAGATCAGTCAGGCAAACCCAATACAAGCGGCTCTTGCTTCGGGTGCATCTTTTACAGTGGGTGGTGTTCTGCCCTTATTAATAGTCCTTTTTGCAAGCGTGAAAGGAATGGAATATTGGTTATATGGTTTCACCATAGTTTTTCTTGTCATTTTAGGAGCAACATCCGCAAAAACAGGTGGTTCAAACGTAAAAAAAGCGATTGCGCGGATCACCATATGGGGAACATTAGCCATGGGCTTATCCGCATTAGTGGGTTATCTTTTTGGTGTGAATGTGTAATGTTTAAAATCACAAGCTGGAGCAAGGTGAAACAGTAATAAAGAAATCCTATTGGAAGAAGAAGTAAATGGCATGATTAATCCGGAAAAGATTTAGGGACCCGATCAACATCAAAAAAATCAAAAATGAACATGGGATCATATTCTGTAAAAAAGGGATGTAGAATTAATCTGCTTGAAGCCATCTCAAAAACAGGCTTTAAAGAATATTCAGGTATTTTTTCATTAGACAAGGCGTATTTCGAAGTCCATATTCAGAACGGGTCTGAACAAGAAGTGAAACGCAGGATAAAGGAAAAAGTCGTTGAAAAAAGTCACTGGATATTTTTGAGATGGCTTTTGGTATTTTTACTATGCGGGCATACAGAAAGAATGTCAGCACAGTATGACAGCATCATGCACAGCACAGGGTACAGAACCTATCTTTTGCACCTTCCTCCTGCTTATGTACAGGGTACTCCCATGCCGATGCTTATTGCCATGCATGGAGGCTTTGGCTGGGGATCGCAACTTGAAAACCAATCACAACTCAGTGTAAAAGCGGATAACGAGGGATTCATTGTCGTTTACCCGGAGGGTGTCAGAGGTAACCTAAACATTCGAACATGGAATGCAGGCGGATGCTGCGGTTATGCGATGAACAATAACATAGATGATGTGGGATTCATTTCCACCCTGCTTGACAGCCTCATTAATAAATTAACCATTGATACCAACCGGATCTATGCAACCGGAATGTCTAACGGAGGTTTCATGAGCTACCGTCTTGCCTGCGAACTTTCTGGAAGGATTGCTGCCATTGCACCCGTGGCAGCTTCGATGAATGTACAGAACTGCACTCCTACGCGGCCTGTACCTGTCATACATTTCCACTCCTATCTGGATTTTAATGTCCCTTATACCGGCGGAATAGGTGCCGGAACATCAAACCACTATAATCCCCCATTGGATTCGGTAATGCATGCATGGTCCCTCATCAATTCATGCCAGACTCCGGATGACACTATCAGGCATGACAGCAGCCTGACCCATATTAAATGGGACAATTGTTCCTGCGACCACCATATGGAATTGTATCTTACCGCTGATGGAGGCCATTCCTGGCCCGGAGGTAATTCCACCGGTGTTGGTGATCCGGTTTCCATGCTCATCAGCGCTAATGATCTGATGTGGGATTTTTTTCAACAGTTTTCACTTCAATGCCAGGGAACAGGTCTTGAACCGGTCAGGCCAGCCACCTTTAACCTGGAAGTCATTCCATCTCATCGCGAGGACCTTATTCACATCAAGACAGATAAATTCCTGGCCGGTGCGGACCTGACTCTCTTCAATGTATATGGCCAGGTCGTCTACCGTCATGAATACGTATCAGGAGATCATTTCAGTATAAATGCAGGAAACCTTTCAGGCGGCATTTACTTCGTCACCCTTTCTGAACCCGGAGGCGACTCCGGAACAGCTAAATTTTTACTGGATTAAGATGCTGAATTTCCTACCTTCGCCTGCTTTCTCCGGGCATTTCAACCCGGAGTAAAGGAAATGCACATAGTATGCAGGAGAGACACCTAAGCCGTGAAAAATATTTTCAGGAACAGGGATTGGTTACTGAAAAATATGTAATCCCTTATATCAACCAGGTATTCCCGGTTCATAATGCCTTGCTTGTAGCGGAAATAGGTTGCGGAGAAGCAGGTAACATGAAACCCTTCCTGGATATGGGTTGCCGGGTTATTGGTATAGATATTGAACAAAATAAAATTGAAAACGCAGAGAAATTTTACGCGAATCATCCGCTGCGAAAGAACCTCAGGCTGATCGCTGAAGATATTTACAACATTACACCGGAAAGTATTGAACAACCCGACCTGATCATCATGCGGGATACCCTGGAACATATTTTTGACCAGGATAAGTTTTTAGCCCACCTCAGAACACTCATTAAGCCCACCGGAAAAATTTTCTTCGGATTTCCTCCCTGGAGAATGCCATTTGGAGGGCATCAGCAGATGTGCGAGAGCAGGATATTGAGCAAACTGCCTTACTTCCATCTCTTACCAAGACAAATCAATATCTGGCTTCTGAAAATATTTGGCGAGAGTAAGGCAAAAATTGACGGGTTCCTCGAAATCAGGGATACAAGAATGAGCATCAATAAGTTCAGGAGACTGGCAAAGAAGAACAAACTGAAAATCGAAAGAGAAGACTTTTATCTTATCAATCCGAACTACGAAATCAAGTTCAATTTAAAAATCAGAAAATTACCTTCTCTGCTGAACATTCCTTATTTAAGAGACTTTTTTACAACAACCTGTTATTACCTGGTTAGCAAAGACTGATCTGCCGGATTTCTATTTTCTCATTACATTTTATACCGGATGAATGAATGACCTGGATCATTGCAGCATGTCGTATCTTTACCGAAGAAAAACAAATCCATACATAATATATCGTCAAAGATGAGAAGACTTGAAAACAAGGTAGCCATTATCACCGGCGCCGCCTCAGGAATGGGAAAATCCATTGCCTTACTCTTTGTCGCTGAAGGGTGTAAAGTAGTAGCCGCTGACATTAACCAGGTAAGACTGGATGAATTGAAGAAGGAAGCTGCGACCGCCGGCGGTGAACTGACAACAGTCATTGCCGATATGGCGAAAGAAGAAGATATAAAGTCTATGATCCGTACTGCCACCGAAACTTATGGTACTCTCGACATCCTCGTCAATAATGCGGGAGTCATGGATAATTTTGAACCGGTGGGAGAAGTGAGCAATGAACTGTGGACTAAAGTTATGCAGGTGAATCTGGAGGGTCCCTTCAAGGCCATGAGAACTGCTGTTCCCATTTTTCTTGCCAAACAGAAAGGCATTATCATTAATATCTGTTCAATCGGCGGGATCAAAGGCGGGGTTGCCGGAGCGGCCTATACCAGCAGCAAACACGCGTTGATCGGACTAAGCAGGAATACCGGATATATGTATGCAAAGACAGGAATCAGATGCAATGCCATCGCACCTGGAGCAGTAAGCACCAACATTTCTGAGACGATAGATTTCAGCAAGATCACTCCGCTTGTAAATGACAGAATAATGTCGGGAATGGTACTGAATCCAAGAACTGCAGAACCGGAAGAGATTGCGAAAGCCGCCTTGTTCCTTGCCTCCGAAGATTCAAGTTTTGTGAATGGCGCAGTACTGGTGGCCGATGGCGGATGGACCGCCTGAACCGTGTCATTCAGTTCAGGATTTCTGTTGCCAGCACCACCTCTGTCAAATACAACTTTGATTTTCACAAATAAGAATGAAAAGCATGCTTCTTTCATCACTCGTTTAGTAAAGGTATTTCAGAATAAAAAGCCGGTATACCATTCCGGATTTGTTCCTCTATCCTGAAACAGATCGCACGTGCCGTCAATGATTTTTGTATTTTTACAGCTCCTAATCCAATGCAACCGTTAATTGAGGAATGCATCCGGTTTCATCCTGTCTATTGAACAATTCATGAAAAAATTAATCCTTCCCTGCTTATTCGTAAGCATGAGCATTTTTCATTTTAGTGTCTCCGGACAAAATCTGCTTTCCATTCCGGACACTCTCGCCGGAACTTCCTTTAGTTTAAACATACGCGATACATCTGTCATATTCTATCCCGGTTTTACGAGCCATACGATGGGTGTTAATGCGGCTTACCTGGGACCGACTCTGCTTCTTAACAAAGGCGATTCGGTCAACATTTCAGTTACAAACCATCTGATGGACACTACTACACTCCACTGGCATGGCATGCATGTATCGGCAATGAATGACGGGGGTCCGCATATTTTTATACCACCGGGAACAAGCTGGAATCCTTCTTTTGTGGTCAGAGATCATGCTTCAACCTACTGGTATCATCCACATTTGCACATGATGACCAATATGCATACGAGTATGGGAGCAGCCGGTCTGATTATCGTAAGGGACAGCATTGAATCCGCACTCGACCTGCCCAGAACTTATGGTATTGATGATATTCCTCTGGTCATTCAATCGAAGTGCTTTGACAATGCAAAACAAATTCAGATCAATAATCCCTATGACAGTGTCATGCTGGTGAATGGCACCCTTAATCCATATCTTCCCCTGCCTGCGCAGATAATCAGGTTGAGATTACTGAACGCCTCATCGGAAAGAGTCTTTAATCTGGGGCTGCAGGGAAATCAGACATTCTATCAGATTGGCAGTGATGGGGGCTTGCTTGATGCACCTGTTCCTCTTACACGCCTGCTGCTTGCCAATGGCGAGCGTGCGGAAGTGCTGGTTGACTTCAGCGGAATGAACGGACAAAGCATTTCACTGCTCAGCTATGCCTCTGAAATCCCCAATGGTATTTATGGAGCCGCCCAACCCGGGCTTGGTGCCGGGCAGGTAATTCCCGGATATACACTGAATCCATTGAATGGCGCAGATTTCACGGTCATGACCTTTAACATCGGGCCTCCGAATTCCGCACCTGTTACCAGTTTACCTGTCTCCTTAATCACTAACAACCCTTACCCTTCAAGCTCCGCGAATGCGAACAATACGCTTACATTCACTCCTTTGAATATGGGTCCGACTGCGATTCAGGGGCCGTTCCAGATAAACAACCAGAGTTTTGATATGGGGATCATAAATTATTCGACTCCTCTTGATAATATTGAAATCTGGACGCTGCTTAACCTGACTCCGATCGCCCATCCCTTTCATATACATGATGTCCAGTTTTACCTGCTCGACATTAACGGAATCGCCCCACCCTTGAATATGCAAGGCAGGAAGGATGTTGTCCTGGTTCCGCCACAGCAAAGCGTGACTTTCATAACAAAATTCGAAACCTTTTGCGATTCTATGATGCCATATATGTACCACTGTCATATGCTGCCTCATGAAGACGATGGAATGATGGGACAATTCGTCGTAACTTGTCCGGTTCCATCCGGTATTTCCGATTCTGGAATGGATCCATACAACAGCAATGTTTTTCCAAATCCGGGTTCAGGAGTCTTTCAACTGGTGACAAATGACAGCAGAATGAAAACCATACATGTGTATGGCCCTGTCGGGCAAACGATTCTCCGGATGGAAACAAGTGAAACGAATGTAATGCTGGACCTGAAAAAAGAAGCAACAGGGATCTACTTTGTAAGTATTGAGAACCCTGGCCGAAGGAAAACATTCAAACTGGCTAAATACTGATAATTAGACATTTCTTTCATTACTGAAATACTTACCTTGAGCGGAGAAATACCTGTTAAAATTCCAACTCTTGTTATTGATGTCTTGATACTGCATGCACCTTTTAATGGAATGGCTGAACAAGACTTAGCTTCGTTTCATTTAACCGGAACCTGAAAGACCATGCTTTATCCGATCAATCATTACCCGATATATGAATAAAAACATCGCAGGGAGAATAATAAATAAGGTAAAAAGAACCCTTCACCCGACAAAAACAGTCCATAGCGAATACCTTAACTGGCTGAATTTCGCCAATGCGGGAATGTTAAATCCGGGAAACATTTACAGCCTGGATTATGCCATTAAAAATATCGCGACTCATAGTCCGGTTCTTGAGATAGGATCCTTCTGCGGACTTTCAACCAATGTTATTTCATACCTGCTCAGAAAGCATGGTAAGAAGAACATTATAATCAGTGCGGACAAGTGGATATTCGAAGGTTCGGAAAGCATCATGAATGTAGGGGATTCTGATGTGGCTCATTCCGATTATAAAAACTTTGTGAAGGAGTCTTTTAAGCGTAATGTCAGTTTCTTCAGTAAGTCCAATCTGCCCTATACTATAGAGGCCTTTTCGGATGAGTTCTTTGAATTATGGCAGACCGGACAGAAGGTCAGGGATGTGTTCGAAAGAGAGATTCAGCTTGACGGAAAGATAAGCCTGGCTTATATAGACGGCAATCATACCTATGAATATGCAAAAAGGGATTTCATTAATACAGGAAAAATACTGGAGAAGGGCGGTTTCATCTTGTTTGATGATTCATATGAAGGTTCACCATTTGGCTGCGCCAGGCTGATGAAAGAGATACTTGCCGACAAAAACTATCGTCTGGTACTCAAGAATCCTAATTATCTCTTTCAGAAAGTTACCTGAAAAAATGAGCGGCAACATTTCCGGTCCGCCGGGTCTGCTAAATTGCGATCATTGAAAATTTCAAGCAAGATCCTGATAAGGAATAATGAAAAAGATAATGGAAGCAAGATCATGTTTGCTGCAATAAATTTTAATGCATAAATGGAAATCCTCATCATACTGCTGCTCATTTTCCTGAACGGAATATTTGCCATGTCCGAGATCGCCATGGTCTCAGCCCGCAGATCGAGGCTTGAAACAGCAGCGAAGAGGGGAGATAAAACTGCACAAAAGGCTCTGGATCTTTCGAGGAATCCGGGCAAATTTCTTTCCACTGTACAGATTGGGATCACATTGATTGGTATACTCACGGGGATATACAGCGGAGAGAAAATAGAAGATGACCTGGTGCATTATATCAATCAGTTCGAGCCCTTGAGAAAATACAGCGAAACACTTGCCGTAACCATCATAGTGATCGTACTGACCTTCTTTTCACTCGTACTGGGTGAATTGGTTCCGAAACGGATTGGACTCACCATGCCTGAAAAAATATCCCGGATACTTTCCTTTCCCATGCACTGGATTTCGGTCATCGCGGCTCCGTTCATCTGGTTACTCACTTTCACCTCGGACCTGATCATAAAACTTTTCCGGATCAGGGCTACTGCGGAGAGTAAAATAACGGAGGAAGAAATAAAAGCCATCATACAGGAAGGTACGGAAGGAGGCGCGATACAAGAGATCGAGCAGGACATTGTGGAGAGGGTATTCAGCCTGGGAGACAGAAAAGTCGCTTCACTTATGACCCACCGTAATGATACAGTAGTACTGAAACTAGAGTATGATACTGAAACGATCCGGAAAACGGTCAACAGTGAAATGCATTCAGTTTACCCTGTGGTAGATAATAAGCCCAATGTTGTAGGAATCGTACTTCTGAAAGACCTCTTCAGGCATATCAATGAATCATCTTTTTCGCTGAAAGACCATATGAAACAGCCACAATATGTTTCCGAAAATCTTTCAGCTTATGAAGCGCTGAAATTATTCAAATCCGGGAAGACGCATCAGGCCGTAGTGATTGATGAGTTCGGACAAATGCAAGGGCTGGTTACGATGAATGATCTGCTTGAGGCGCTGGTTGGTGATGTTTCCGATTTCTACAGCAGTGAATTCGCCTTTACACAACGCGAGGACGGAAGCTGGCTTGTTGACGGACAATTTCCCCTGCCGGATTTTCTTCGCAAACTTGAACTGGATGAGCTGATCGAAGATTATCCATTTAACACTATCTCCGGATTGATCCTGCATGAACTGAGAAAGATACCATCAGCGGGTGATTCCCTTTTGTGGCTGAATTATGAGATAGAAATTCTTGATATGGATGGTGCGAGGATCGATAAAATTCTGGTCAGCAAGTTAAAGTAGGTCTTCAGCCGGGAAATGCCGGACGGCAGCCGTGTCAGTTCTCCGCTTTATCCGCTCAGCACGACACCGCGGATCAAACCTCCAGCAAAGCCTTATGCCAGCTGTGTTTCAAAGGCACTTCCCATTTTGTATCAAGATCAATTTTGCTTTGAACCAGGTTATTGAATACGATAGTTTCCTCATTGATCTCGCCCTTTTCCATTTTCTTTTCAAACTCATCACGGGAAACGATTTTCAGTTCTCCTCCGGACCAATAGGCCAGATTAAGCCGGTCGAAGAAAGATAATCCGAATTTTTTCTCGAGGCTCTTTACGAAGCGGGTTGATTCATCGATGGAACAGCCTCCGGCTGACAAGACCTTCTCGTCGATCATTAAAATCAGAAAATGATCATACCGGATTTCAAAGGAAGCTTTCAGCGCCTCCTTGTGGGAAGTCCACTCATTGGTAAAGTCCTTTGCAGCACCGGCGATGGAGGCTGTTTCTTCCTGGCTTAGTTTGCGGTCCGCCTGAAAGATCCAGACGCGGGAATGGGCAGGCATTTCATGAAGCGGTGTAAACATAGGATAGATTTTATCTGCAAAAATAAGGAGAAAGATGAATGCTTTGCCTGAATTATTTCACAACTTATCCAAGGATAAATTCCGCAACCTGGGCATCCAGATCGCCGTAGCGGCAACGGAAAGCAAGGCCACCGAACCGCCGAAGATAACCGAAGGGACAAGGCCTAATATCCTGGCGGCGAAACCCGACTCGAAGGCGCCAATTTCATTTGATGAACTGATGAACATGGTACTGACCGATGATACCCGGCCGCGCATGTGATCGGGTGTCATGAGTTGTATGATCGTGGAACGGATCACCACACTCACGTTGTCGAATGCACCACTCATCGCGAGGATGAACATAGATAAGATAAAATCCCTGCTGAGCGCGAAAGAGATCATGCATAATGCGAAACCCGAAACGCAAAGCATAAGTTTCTTTCCTGAATCCCTCAAAGGTGGATAGCGCGTCATGTATAAAGCCATGATGACAGATCCTGCAAATGGGGCCGCTCTGAGAAAACCATAACCCTTCTCTCCCACTTCCAGGATCTCACTTGCGAATACAGGAAGCATGGCCATCGCCCCGCCGAAGAGGACAGCTATCAGATCAAGAAGCAATGCCCCTACGATAACCTGATTGGCGAAAACAAACCGTACGCCTTCCCTGATGCTTTTGTGAATTCCTTCGTGTTCAACCGAAGCCTGGACTTCCTGAGGCGGAATGCGCAGCATCTGTATCAATGCCGCAATAACGAGACAGGCAACAAATCCGTAACTGAACAATTTTCCTGCATAACCAAGCATCAGTCCGCCTCCAGACGAACCTAAGACAACGGCTATGTGCCATGTTGTGCTGCTCCAGGCGGAAGAGTTGGCATAGGCCGATCGCGGAATAAGCTGGGTCATCAGCGGCAGCTGTGCCGGACTGTAAAATGCCCTGATCACTCCAATGAAGAACATGATAACATAAATGGGGATGGCGCTCTGTTGCTCCGGCGGAACATTGGTGTAATGAAATGCTACTCCGAAAAGAGCTAAAGAACACATGAGCATGCAAAACTGTACTATGGCCATAATCTTCCTCTTGTCGTTACGGTCGGCGACATGGCCTCCATACAGCGCCAGGCCAACCGCAGGGATAGCTTCAGCCAGTCCGATTAATCCCAGGGATAATGGATCTTTCGTAATCTCATACACATGCCAGCTTAAAACCACAAACTGAATCTGCAGCGCAAGCGAAAACAAAAACTTTGAAAAAATGAACTTACGGAAATCCGGATAATCAAAGGACTTGAACGATTGGCGGTTTCGAAAAAATGCAGCTAACATAATTCAAGTGGGCGGTAATAATTTATAAAGCTAAACAGGTTCTCACCAAACAACTCGTTTAATCTGAAAGAGTCATCCTGAAAATTCGGACAATTCCAGCCAACGCATTGACTTGGTCTCGATCTCATTTAAAACAGTACTCATGCGTTCCGCCAGGTTCTGTAATTCAATATGACCGGAAGCTTCGCCCGACAATTTCCTCTCCAACAGCGCTTTTTCTGCTTCCAACTCACCGATCTCTTTTTCAAGTCTTTCAAATTCCAGCCTTTCCTTATAAGAAAGCTTTCTTTTTTCAATGAGGGCTGCGCGTTCCGTTTTCTCCGCCATCCTGCCTGCTTTTAGTTCCGCTGACTTCAACCTGCCTTGAACTTTTTCTCTGTTTTCCACTTCCAGCCTGTACTCAGTATAGGTTCCGTTGTAATCTCTTATTTTTCCATCACCTTCGAAGATAAAAAGATGATCGGCCAGCTTATCCATGAAATACCTGTCGTGACTAACGATCAGAAGGCAACCTTTATAATGAAACAAAAAATCTTCGAGTATGCCAAGGGTTAGCAGGTCAAGATCATTGGTAGGTTCATCCAGTATGAGAAAATTAGGATTACGTACCAGGACAGTCAGCAGATGAAGCCTTCGTCTTTCGCCTCCACTGAGCCGTGAGACAAATGTATGTTGCATTTCAGGACTGAACTGGAAAAGGTTGAGAAACTGTGAAGCCTGAACTTTTGAACCATCGCTCAGCTGAATCACATCAGCATACTCCCTTACCAATTCGATGACCCGCTTATCTTCTTTTAATTCAAGTCCATGCTGGGAATAATAGCCAAAGACAATGGTTTCTCCCACATTAATCTTGCCTGAGTCTGCCGGTTCAAGACCCGTGACGAGGTTCAGAAAGGTAGTCTTTCCGCAACCATTTTTTCCCACGATACCGATGCGCTCCCCTGTACGGAATGTATAATCAAAAGCTTCCAGAATTTTTTTATCCCCGAATGATTTATATACTTTTTTAAACTCAAGTACTTTTCCGCCTATGCGGTTCATTTTTACATCCAGTTGCAGTTTCTGTTCCGGCTTTTTCATTCCGGTCTTTTCCTTCAGTTCATGATACGCGTCGATCCTGGCTTTCGACTTCGTTCCTCTTGCTTTTGGCATTCGCCTTATCCATTCCAGTTCATTCCGGAGTATATTTCTGGCCTTATCCTTTTCACTGGCTTCGGCGCCCTCACGCTCCAGCTTTTTCTCCAGAAAATACGTGAAGTTACCATCATAAGACCAGATTTTACCCTGATCCAACTCGATGATTTTATCGCAAACATTATCCAGAAAATACCTGTCGTGGGTTACCAGCAGAAGAGAAACATTCGCATTGGAAAGATAGTCTTCAAGCCATTCCACCATTTCAAGGTCAAGATGATTGGTCGGCTCGTCCATCAGGATAAGATCCGCGGGTTCTATAAGAACCTTTGCCAGTGCAACTCTTTTTCTTTGCCCACCGGAAAGCCTGCCGATCTTTTGATTGAGATGATGAATATCCAGCGAAGAGAGAACCTGACGAATACGGACTTCATAATCCCAGGCATGGTGATCATCCATCTTTTGCATAAGAATTTCCAATTCCTTCCGGGCATCTTCCGAAGGACTTTCCTCATTACGCTCTATGCAGGCCTCATAATTTTTAATAATCTGTACGACAGGATTTGAGTCACGGAAAATACATTCCAGCACCGTAAGTTCAGGATCCATCTGAGGATCCTGGTCGAGATAGACCTGCCGAATATCTTTTCGCAAGCTAAGCTGTCCTGAATCTGGCGTTTCAAGTCCGGCAAGAATCCGTAACAGGGTTGTTTTACCACTGCCATTCCTGGCAATCAAGGCAATCTTCTCACCTTTC
This sequence comes from uncultured Flavobacteriales bacterium, assembly GCA_964544885.1. Lineage (GTDB taxonomy): Bacteria > Bacteroidota > Bacteroidia > AKYH767-A > 2013-40CM-41-45 > QQVM01. Next base: position 71,609 of record CAZJDX010000011.1, on the reverse strand, counting down.
GCAATGCCAAAACTGATTTTATCAAAAAGAATTTTTTCGGCAAATGACTTGGAAAGGTTCTCAGCGCTGAGGTAATTCATACTTATGTCCTTTCAGGGACCCGGAATCAGAATAAATAATATAATAAAGAACCATAGCGGTCAATCCTTGCTCCCCTTCTCTCCGATAAAATTATCCGTTGTGTATTTAAAAAGGACGTTGAAGGTTGTGAGAGAACCATAGCAACGGGTTATGTATTGCTGCATGTTTACTTTATCCTCCTCCGTCAGTTTATCATGCGCGTTGACTCTTTGCTCAAGGACACGAAGACGATCACGTAACATAACGATCTTACCAAAGAATACGTCAATAGGCACTTCCTTTGATTTCAAAGAAGCATCACCCGGCACAAGGATCATCTTTCCACCGGTCCATTTCTGTCCCAACTCCACCTTTTGCTGAATGTCGGAATACTTATTCAGAATGTTGACAAGCAAAACCTCTATATCGGCAAGACTAACCAAATCGTTATCCAGGTCGTTGGCATCGATGATCTCCAGGTCCTTTGTATCCCTTTCGATCTCACGCATACCGTGCTGCACAAAGGTAATGGAGTAGTCTTCCGGTTTCACCTGTACGATTACACCATCTCCGAACTGAGCATGTCTGACACGGGTACCTATACCCAAGGAATATGTTTTCATATAATTCAAGCTTTTCACAAAGTTATCAATTCCCTCAGATTATGAACAGACCGGGAAAAGCATAACACTTTTTCATATCAGGTATACTGATACTTATCAGACATAAAACTGCTCATCTCCATACTTTTGCATTCTGAATATCCGGATTTAACCATATCCTGCCGAACATGAAGAATCCTCACACATTCCATATACCAGTCATGGGACTTGGTTTTACCATCGACACCCCGCTGAAAGTAGCGCGTTTTGGAATTTCATCAGTCGTTTCCATCATTGAAGATGACCTGATTGAAGAAATGCGTCAATATCACTGCAAAGAAAATAACATAGAGTATAAACCTATAGATAAGCGATCAGAAGATGCCAGGGCAAGACGAATAAGCGCTTACCTGAATCTGCTGAATAAACTGGTGAACGATCAAATGTCAAGGTTGAAAAAAGAAGCTTTTGAGGATGGCTCAGAGATCGTGAAATATTTTGAATTGCTGCCTGAGAAGTCCGGCCTCAAGACAGATTACCTCACCATGCTCGGTACTGTAAATGACGAAGAAAAATGTAAAAGGCAGATGCGCCTGAGAGATGAACTGGTATGCGGAGAGATTGATGTGAACATCATGTCTAAAGCGGACAGGATTAATTATGATATGAACGGGAACGAATCAGGCAGGGAATTTTCAGATGCCTTATCGGCACTTCGCGGATTCGCTCTCAGTGATCTGAACTCATCCCTTGTATTATCCGCAGGTTACAATCCGATACTCTACAGCTATCTCGAAAGTTTCAAAGACTTTTATCCGGATTCAAGTGGGAAACTGAACAAAAAGATAATTCTCAAGGTAAGTGATTACCGGTCTGCTGTAACACAAGGTAAAATACTGGCCAGAAAAGGTATCTGGGTATCAGAATACAGAATCGAATCCGGATTAAATTGCGGCGGACACGCATTCGCTACCGAAGGCAGACTTCTCGGTCCAATTCTGGAAGAGTTCAGGCAAAACAGAGAACAGTTAAGAAGCGAGCTGCTGACAAGCTGTAATGAGAAGTTAAGTTCGATGCAAAAAACACCCCTTCCATCCGATAGCCAATTCAGAATATCAGCTCAGGGAGGAATAGGGACTGCTCAGGAGAATGAATTCCTGCTCAGGTATTATGCAACGGATTCTACCGGTTGGGGAAGTCCCTTTCTGTTGGTTCCTGAAGCTACCAATGTCGATGATGAAACGCTGCAAAGACTGGTCTCAGCAAAGAAGGAAGACTATTATCTGAGTCGATCCTCACCACTCGGCATCCCCTTTCACAGTTTCCGGGGAAGCGCTTCCGAAGAGCAGCGCCTGGAAAGGATACGGAAAGGAAGACCCGGAAGCCCCTGCTATAAAAAATACTTATCGACCAATACCGAATTTACTGTTCGTCCTATCTGCACCGCTTCAAGACAGTACCAGGCATTAAAAATCAAGGATCTCAAAAAGACCATTCAGGATAAGGAAGTATTCCAGGAAGAATATTCCAAAGTGATTGAGAAAGACTGCCTGTGTGAAGGACTCGGCGCATCCGCACGAAACAAGTACAATATCCGGTCACCTCACAAATTGAATGCGGTGGCTATCTGTCCGGGGCCGAATCTCGCCTACTTCTCAGGTATTTTCACCTTAAAAGAAATGGTCGACCATATCTACGGCAGGATCAATTTGCTGAAGCAGGTGAAAAGGTCCAACATGTTTCTGAATGAACTTCAGTTATACTCCGAACATTTCAAAATTGAAATACGGGAATTCAAAGGGAAATGCAACAGGATACAGGCAAGATACCTGGAGAATTTCAAAAAGAACCTGCTGGAAGGAATCGCTTACTATGAAGAACTTTCCAAGCACTTTAGCGCGGAATCCCAGAGCTATGTTTCCGGTTTCCTGACTGAGCTGAGCGATTTGAAGCGACGGATCACAGAAGAGATTGTGCCCGAAAACCCGGAAGTGATAAGACTGAATTCCTGAGCCCCTCTGAAGAATTCTCTTAAGATATGTTAATGTTTGTCATTTATCTGTCAGGAAGCGTTTCGCACATAACAATTGTTCCGCCGATTCGTTAATGTTGCTGGAGTTTTTGTGTTCATGTTTTCGTGTGAGAACCGCCGGAAGAAGAGCCGGCGGTTCTATTTTTTTATGCCAGTTGCATATCTTCTTCATGAAGAGGGAGAAATCATCTTGTCCAATCCGTTTAAAAGCTAAATATCAGGTCCTTAATCAGGATCCGGGAAATTCTCCTTTTGCCGGGAATGTATTATCTTGCCTCTTTCAAAATCAGCTTAATTTTTAATGGACGGTCCCCGATGGTCAGTAATGAAGAGAAAGAACTCCTGGCCGAAAGATTGGTTACAGGAAACCTTTACAAGCTGAAACAACTATGCCTTGCCATTCAGCCTGAAGAGCTGGCTGAATACATTAATTCCTCGAAGGAGATAGATTTTAAGAAGATCTTCCAGGTCATTGAAGCCGAAAAGGCAATCAAGACTTTTGAGAATCTTGATTTTGATATTCAGATGGACCTCCTGCGCTCTTTCAGCGTTGAGCAATTGTCCAGCACCCTCAATCAGATTTCCCCTGACGACAGAACGGCACTTTTCGAGAAACTGCCAGATGAAACTCTGAAGAAGTATCTGTCCCTGCTGAGTCCGGAAGAAAGGAAAACGGCCAATCAGCTGTTGCAATATCCGGAGGACAGTATCGGACGACTGATGACTCCCGACTACATTGCTGTACGGGGAGAATGGACTGTACAGCAGGTATTGGATTATATCCGGACACATGGAAAGTTCAAGGAAACGCTGAACTTTATTTACGTGACCGATGCGGAAGGATTTCTTATTGACGATATCCGACTGAATCAACTCCTGCTGGCGCCATTAGACAAAAAGATCAATGAGTTAAGCGACAAACAATTCATTGCACTTGACGCGAGAGCCGACCAGGAAACGGCAATCGACCTCTTCAAGCAATCGAACCGTGAAGCATTACCTGTAACGGATTTCAATGGTTTGTTGCTGGGCATCATCACCATTGATGACGTGCTGGATGTGATGGAAGAAGAGGATACGGAGGACATTCAGAAATTCGGAGGAACCGAAGCGCTTGAAGAACCTTATCTGAAGGTTTCGCTTAAAAACATGATCAGTGCCAGAGCAGGATGGCTCATCATACTTTTTCTGGGAGAAATGCTGACTGCCAGCGCCATGGGATATTTTACCGATGAATTGAACAAAGCCGTCATACTTGCCCTTTTTGTACCCTTGATCATCTCTTCTGGTGGAAACAGCGGATCGCAGGCCGCGACGCTGATCATACGCGCCATGGCTCTGGGTGAAGTTACCCTGCAGGATTGGTGGAAAGTCATGCGCAGGGAATTTTTAAGCGGATTGGTGCTGGGGACCATCCTTGGACTGATCGGTTTTTTGCGTATCGCTTTATGGACTCTCTTTTCTGATCTATATGGTCCTCACTGGCTCCTGATCGCTATTGTTGTTGGCGTAACTTTGATTGGTGTTGTGCTTTTCGGCACTTTGAGCGGCTCACTCCTCCCCCTGCTGCTAAAAAAGATAGGTGCCGATCCGGCCGTATCGTCCGCACCCTTCATCGCAACCCTTGTTGACGTGACAGGTCTGGTGCTCTATTTTACTTTGGCTTACTTTGTGCTGGCCGGAACCCTGCTTTGAAGGCTATCAGGCAGCAAGCGCTCAATTCTTATTCAGAAATTTTTCGATGACGCGCTTGAAGGATTCAGGTTGTTCAACAAAAGGAAAATGACCGCAGCCTTCCATAAAAACATATTCGGATCTCTTCAGACTCTTGTGTAACTCTTCGACAGCCAGGGGATGAATGATATCGGCTTCAGAAGAGATAATAAGTGAAGGTATGCTAAGACCGGCCAGGGTATCGTTCAGATCATAGCTATACACCGAAGAATCCCGGTATAAATAATTCATCATCCGGTTGGTTTCCGCGAAGGAATCACGGAACTTAAGGCTGAGGTCCTTCACTTTAGACTGATCATAAAAACTTTTTTTAAAGAACAGCCGGTAGAAAGTCTCCATGGCAGCAGGTTCCATTGTCTTGAAAGCAGGTGAGCCTGTCAGCTCCGCTAATTTTTCCTTTGTTTGCTCGTCTTCTCTCTTGTTGAGCATTTGTATGGAACTGTCCCTCCAGGCGGACGAAGAGGGGGTTGAATTGACGAGGAGCAAAGTATGCAAACGCTCAGGATACTTCAAAGCATAACGCATGGCAAGCAATCCTCCGAATGAATGTCCGAGCAGATTGAGTTTATCAAATCTGAACCAGGAACGCAATGAATCCAGGTCTTCCACGAATTGATCCATGGTGATGGTGGCGGAATCCACATCCACATCCGAACGTCCACAAGCCCGCTGATCATAAAAAATCAACTGGTATTTCTCAGAGAGAATTTCCATTTGCGGAAGGAAATAGCCATGATCCAGACCCGGACCACCGTGAAGTATAATCAGCGGCTCACCCTTGCCCAGGGTTACATAATACAGCCTCCCCCCTTTTACGGGAACGAAGCCGCTTCCGGGAGTTTGGGCAGTGCTCATGCTTACACAGATGAAGGAGAGTATAAACAACATTGAAGATCCAACAGAGGAGAACATAGAGGTTTAGTAACGGGAATTAATGAATAACATGAAGAATCCGAAAAAAATCAGGGATCCGGTCACTATAATTATTTACGGACATCAGCCTGGAGCCTGAAACGCAGTTCCGGCTGAAGAGGATCGTTGACAAACACAATAACCTCAACGAATACATCTCCGTCCTTACCGAAGGAATCAAACTCAAGATTGATCACCGCGCCTGAACCGGGTGGAACGGTTTTTACCGGTATCTCCGCGCTGACACAACCGCAATCAGTTTTGGCATGGTGAATAATCAGGTCTTTCTGTCCGTCATTGAAGACCATAAAACCATGCTTTTTCTTGTCTCCCTGAGTGATTGGGCCCAAATAATGACTGGTCTCAGGAACTCTGGCACGCTGGGGAGCAACCGTATCACCTGGGACCGGAGACGGAAAGTATTCCTTTATACTTGCCGTTATATTCAGGTTCTTATCACCCTGCAGAGCATCGTTGGTAATCAGCAGAAGTCTTTCAAAAACAAAACCGAATTCATTCTTCCCGGCGACATCGTAGCTGATGATAATCATGCCCTCTTCGCCAGGTCCGAGTTTTGCCGGAATGATATTCATTTTCAAATAATCCGGAAGCGTGAGGCCGGATGAAATATTCATCACGGAATTCCAGGCATTATACATACTGATCGTATCAATTCTGAGTTGATTATTGTACACATCACCCAGATGAAGGGTCGTAGCTGAGAGACGGAGATTTCCGATTCTCTTTGGAAAACGATCCTCAACTGACGGTGGTACATTCACGATCGCTGCCTGTGCCGTGACAATGGCCGGCATTAAAAATCCAGGGAGGAAATAAAAAAGAAATAGCAATCTCATCATATAGACATTTATGTTTAGCTGACCGGGTCTGCGAAACCTGTAATCACCTTAGCGAACTTTTCAAGATCCATTCCATCAAATGTTCCGGAACTCATCATGAGAAAAACGCTGTCTCCCGCATCCTGTGAGAGCAGGAATTTTTCCAGCAGTCCGGCATCACGGAAGATAACCAAATCATTTCTTCCGAATGCATCCTTCAACTGCACATCTGAAAGCGCTTTCAGCTTTTTATGTTCAATGGTTTTTGGATTGTAATAAACTATAGCAAGATCAGCATTATTCATACTGCCTTTGTATTGCCCGATGAATTTTTCGTTCAGGCTGCTGAATGTATGTAATTCCATGCAGGCAATGAGTTTCTTTCCCGGAAATTGTCTTCTGACGGCATCCGTAGTTGCCTTCAGCTTGGAAGGCGAGTGGGCAAAGTCTTTGTACACCGCTGTTTGCGGATTCATTGCCAGGATTTCCAGTCGTCTGGCGGCACCCTTGAATTGACTTATGGCCTTGTAAAAATCATCTGCTGATATACCCAAGAGTTCGCAGACCAGCCTTGCCCCTTCCATGTTTAAAAGGTTATGGTCACCAAATACCGATAGAGGAATGAGGGAGTTGTTCCTGCCGGTCAGGCAGGTAACTCCGTCCCTGATCTCGTGTGGAGGAACGGAATACGGCAGCCTTGTACAGACTATTCCCGGAGATTCAAGAATATCACTTACTACGGAATCCTCTTTGCAATAGATCAAACTGCCATTTGCAGGGATCATCTCCGCAAAGATTCTGAACTGCTTCTGATAATCACTGAAATCGGGGAATACATTGAAATGATCCCAGGCAATGCCACTGATAAGTCCTATGTCAGCTTTGTAAAGATGAAACTTTGGCCTCAGGTCAATAGGTGATGCGAGGTACTCATCGCCTTCAAGAATAATCAGGGGAGCTTCCGAGAGACGAACCATAGTATCAAAACCTTCAACCCTGGCGCCTACCATATAATCGAAATCAAGGTTACAATAGTTCAGCACGTAAAGGATCATGGAAGTGATGGTAGTTTTACCATGACTTCCTCCTATGACAACCCGCTTTTTGTTTTTTGAATGTTCGTAGAGAAATTCCGGATATGAATATACCCTTATACCAAGTTGGTGTGCTTTCAGCAATTCCGGATTATCCTTTTTGGCATGCATTCCCAGCACCACCGCGCCGGTTTCGCCAGTAATTTTCTCCGGGAACCATCCCTCCTTTTCAGGTAATAAGCCGGCAGACAGAAGCCGTGATCTTGACGGTTCGGCGATCTCATCATCTGATCCAGTCACCATATAACCGTTCTGTGCCAAGGCAAGCGCAATGTTATGCATAGCTGCACCTCCGATGGCAATGAAATGAATTTTCTTTTCAGACCTTAGCTGCATAGCTCCGAAGGTAGTGGTTCAGTCTTGAAATCATCTGAAAACAAATACGTAATTTCCACACCTTTACTAACAAAGATAGCAAAGTGAAATCTTCCCCGGAACCCTGAAGCAGCCTTACTGAAACAAAATCAAATCAAGGATTCCCGGTGGTTCTGACCGCAGGCTCCTTGTCCCACAGCCTCAAAGCAAATGAATGCCTGTTGATGCTGAGATAACAAGGGTTCCGGATAAACTGAAGATACATTTCCGGTCAGGATAAATGCATTATTTTTACCTCTATTAATCCGAACTCATAAAGAAGTCTTAACCATGAAACTATATACGATTGATACCGGATTTTTCAAACTCGATGGAGGTGCCATGTTTGGAGTAGTTCCCAAGTCGATCTGGCAGAAACTCAACCCTTCCGATGAGAACAATATGTGCAATTGGGCCATGCGATGTCTGCTTGTTGAATCAGGCAACAGACTTGTCCTGATCGACAATGGGATCGGGAATAAGCAGGATGCTAAATTCTTCTCACATTATTATCTCAACGGTGATGACACCCTTGAAAAATCGCTACGGAAAAACGGATTCAGCAGGGAGGATATTACAGATGTATTTCTTACACATCTGCATTTTGATCATTGTGGCGGGAGTGTACAAAAGAAGTCTGACGGCGAAGGCTATGAGATGAGTTTTCCGAATGCAATCTACTGGTCAAACCGCGCACACTGGCAATGGGCAACACAACCAAATGCGAGGGAAAAGGCCAGTTTTCTAAAAGAAAATATTCTTCCCATTGAGGAAAGCGGCCAGTTGCGATTTACCGACGATGAAGAAAAGCTTTTTGACGGTTTTGCTTTCCGTATCGTGAACGGTCATACCGCTGGAATGATGTTGCCGGTGCTGTCCTGTAAAAACAGAAAGGTGGTGTTTTGCGCTGATCTGATTCCATCCGCCGGACATATACCTCTGCCCTATGTCATGGCCTATGACACAAGACCACTGATAACCCTTCAGGAGAAAGCGATTTTCCTGAATGACGCGATAAAAGAGGAATATGTGTTATTCTTTGAACATGACCCCATTCACGAATGCGGAGTACTGGAATTGACCGAAAAGGGAGCCAGGCTCAGGGAGACTTTTCCACTTGACAGGATCTGACCGAAATTAACATTCAGCTACATGGAATTCAGGTTCAGGTAAAATACATTTGCATTTTGAATTAGCATGCCACGTATCGTACTCTTTCTTACTTTACTCATCCATGGCGGGATACACTTTCTGGGTTTTGCAAAGGCGTTTCAGCTGTTTGATACCCCATCCTTAGGTATTCCTGTTGGACCGGTAAACGGCGTCTTGTGGCTCTTCACCACCCTCCTGCTTGGCATCAGCGCCGTGGAGCTCATCAGGCTGAAAGAATTATGGTGGAGACTGGCAATCCTGGCTTTGCCGGTTTCACAATATCTCATCATAACTACCTGGCATGACTCAAAGATCGGTACACTTGCCAATGTATTTATCCTGCTTTCCGTGATTGCCGGTTATGCGGAATGGAGTTTCAAAAGAAAATTCAGGAAGGAGGTTCAGCAGGTACTGAAGGCTTCAGAACCGGTTCCGCAGCCCCTTCTGAGGGAAGAAATGATGGCACATCTTCCGGATGTCGTGAAAAAGTACATAATCCGCTCCGGCGCCTTAAACAGGAAACTGCAGGATACTTTCCGGGTGAAGATGGACGGAGTTTTAAGGAAGAACGAAAGCAGTGAATGGATGCATCTTGATTTCGAACAGGTAAATTCCATCCGGCAACCCATGCGCATTTTCTGGCTGTACAGCAGGATGAATATGCTTCCTGTATCAGGCCTGCATTGCTTTAAAAATGGGAAAGCTTTTATGGACATTCGTCTCCTGTCCCTCCTGCGGGTAGAATATCAGCAAGGAAGGGAAATGGATATTTCAGAGACAGTAACCTGGTTCAATGATCTTTGTGTGATGTATCCCGCCGGGCTCATCGACAAAAGAATCAGGTGGCATGAAACGGATCATCAACAGGTGCAGGCTGAATTTACCCATGGCGATATAAAGATCAGTGCGATTCTTGAATTCAACAAAGACTATGACCTGGTGAACTTCCATTCTGATGACAGGTATTACTTAAGCGAGGAGAATGAAATGAAAAAGTTCAACTGGTCAACACCCTTAAGCAATTATTCTCAACAGAACGGAATGCGCTTTCCACATCAAGCGAAAGCGGTATGGAAATTCCCGGAAGGTGATCTATGCTATGGTCAATTCAATATCAGAAGCGTGGATTTTGACTTTTCCGGCTTTAGGTCCGAATGAAAAATCAGGTATACATTAATCATTTCAAAGGAAAACTAATTCTTACCGGAGCATGAGTGCGCCATGAACTGAAAGATCAACAAATCTGATCCCCTCTTTCAGGCACAGGCTTTTCCACTTTCTGAGATTATATGGAGAAGTGCTGCCATCACACACAACTGACCTTACTTTATCCCGGTTAAGCCAGTCTGCTTTTACAGGAGCAAGATTTCCATGAACCAGGACATAATCCACCATGGTAAAAGTCAGTCCGAGATCATTAACCTCCGGTGAGAGGACAAGGATCCTCACCGTGTTAAACTGAATGAAAGGGAATCTAAACTCCAAGCCCTCATTCAGCCAGCTACCATTGCTTTCATCACTTAAGGAATACAGTGAATCAGCCCTGATTCGTCTGCTGAGAAGATGATAGGCTTCCGTTCGTTCTCTTTTTTGTTCATCGGAGATCAGCCTTTCATCACTGAAGGCTATTGACTGATTTGAATGAATAAAACGCACCAGGGTATGTCCCGGAACATAGTTCACTATGCCCAAAACCTGTTTCCTTGCAGAGATCACTTCATACAGGACCATACCTGCAAGAGCGATGATCAGGTACAATGACAAAAAAAATAAGGTCCGGCGAAGGGTAAGGAAATAAGCGGCAAGGCAAATGATGACACCATACAAAAGGAACATGGAAGGAAGGGAAAGGAAGATACCTTGAGAAGCGGCTCCGGGTAAGTCGCCCAGAGTAGTGATGATGACATTGAGGATATAAATGAGGAACGAAATCAGCTTTCCGAGCAGTATTGCCATAAAAGACCAGAAACTCAGAGCAAGAAGAATGATCCCACCGAAAATAATGATCGTGCTCAGTGGAATCACCACAAGATTTGCGAGGAGAAAATAATTAGGGAACTGGTGGAAATAATATAAACTCAAGGGAAAGGTCGCCAGCTGCGCAACAAGTGAAACCGCCAGGATACTCCAAATCTGCCGGGCCAGCCAAGTTTCAGGTGCGTACAGGTTCAGCAAAGGTTTGTACAGATACATGATTCCGGCCACCGCCAGGAAAGACAACTGAAATCCCGCTGAGAAGATCAGAGAAGGATTCAACACAATAAATAAACTCAATGCAGAGGCGCACAAGATGTTCAGGTTACCGGAGGCTCTGGCAAGACCGATTCCCAAGATGACGAAAGATAGCATCATGGCTGCCCTGAGAACCGAGGGTGATAAGCCGGTAAGCATTGCATAGAACCAGAGGAGAAGAATGATGATTCCCGCTTTTAACCATTTCAATTGCTTTTTTCTACCCGGAAATTTTAGCAGCGCCCTCAAGGCAGCATAGATCAGGCCGACATGCATACCGCTCACGGCCAGCACATGCAGGACACCGGTAACAGAATAGCTCTGCATCAGTTCCTGGTCTATTTCATCATCCTGTCCAATAATAAGTGCCGAAAGGACAGCATTCTCCCTTCCTTCTATTCCCGCATCGCTGATCGCGTCCAGCAAGTCATTTCTCCAGGTGATAGCCAATTCCATCAGTTTACCACCCTGATCATGATCAAGCTTCAGGAGTTTTTCCGGTTTTAGAAATACCTGATGATAGATCTCCCTGTTTTTTAACCAGCGGCTAAAGTCGAACTGACCAGGATTTGCCGGAGATTTAAGACGTTCAGGATAATTTCTGAACACAAGAATGTCTCCATATTCCGGAACCGCAACACTGCCGCACTTCAGGTAGACCAGACAGCGGCCGGTAACTGAAAAGGTGAGATCATTTTTGACAACTTCCTTCATCCTGACTTCAAACCGGTAATTATTCCCCTTTAACAAAGGCTCCTCGTTCACCATGCAAACAAAAGCCTGAGCCGAATCAATCATGGAGAAATGACCGGCATGATTGATCTCTTTTTTCAAGGAGGTTAACAGCAGTGCATAGAAAAAAACCGACAGATGCATGAACAATCCGGGAAGCCATCTCAAGCTGTACCTGCTTTTCGGTTTTATGATCAGCTGAAAAAAAATGATCAGTGAACAAGCCAGTAAAAAGAGAGTAAGAACCAGGCTCGCATGAATGTCGCAATAGAGTGCAGGAAAGAGGCCCGCGAGAAATGCGGGAATGAGTTTCAGAATTCCGGCGGAGGACTGATGATTCATCCGGCCAATTTAAAAATGCCGGACGGGAATGAGGTCTTATTTTATAAAAACCATCATGGATTGAATACTTCCTGCCTTACCGGAGATTTCAGATAATCAAGCATAAGTTTTGCAGTCAGCGCTGATGCTCCACTACCCCCCAGCTTTACTATAAGTTCCCGGTAGTCTTCCTTTATCCTGTCTCTCACCGTATCCTGTAAGAGCAGATTCAGTTCCTCTTTTAATCCGGCGGTAGTAAGGTCATCCTGGATTAATTCCGTAACGACCTTCCGGTCCATGATCAGATTAACCAGCGAAATGTATTTCACCCTGATCAGTTTTCTGGCTATCATATAGGAAATCCTTCCTCCTTTATAACACACCACTTCAGGAGTACCGAGGAGAGCGGTTTCAAGAGTAGCGGTTCCCGAAGTTACCAGTGCAGCATGTGAATGCGCAAGAAGTTCATAGGTACAATTGGCGAGTAAGGGAGCCTTGACTCCTGCCATGACCTGGCTGTAAAAAGATTCAGGTTGAGAAGGAGCAGCGGCCACGACAAACTGGAATCCGGGGAAATCGGGAATGACCGACATCATTTCAGGAAGCATCTCGCTGATCTCCTGCTTACGGCTTCCGGGAAGTAATGCGATGAGAGGTTTTGAAGACAATCCATGCAACTCCCGGAATTTCTCCGGCGAAAGAAAATCTTTACGCTTCTGTTCGATGGAATCAAGAAGAGGATGTCCGACAAAATCAACATCCATTCCAAACTTCTTATAAAAAGATTTTTCAAAAGGAAGGATCACAAACATTCTTTCCACAAACCTTTTTATCTTTTTTACTCTCGATTGTTTCCATGCCCATATCTGGGGTGAGATGTAATAAAATACTCTCAGCCTGTTGTGAGAAGCGAATTCTGCGATCCGCAGATTAAATCCGGGGTAGTCAATGAGAATTAATACATCCGGATTGTATTGCAGTATATCTTTTTTACAAAAGGACAGGTTTCCCAAAATGGTACCCAGGTTTTGTATCACCTCGGTAAATCCCATGAAAGCCAGATCCCTGTAATGCTTTACGAGGGTAGCACCCTGTTCGCGCATCAGTTCGCCACCCCAGACACGGAAGTCGGCTCCCGGATCGAGAAGTTTCAATTCCCGTATCAGTGCGGAACCGTGCAGGTCGCCGGAGGCCTCGCCGGATATGATATAATACCGCATCAGATAAGAATCAGAATTGCTACTGTCAAGGCGTACAGTATTGTTGCACCGATAACACCGTTGGATGAGCGTTCTCTGGAGGACCAGAGAAACAGAAAGAAAACAAGAAGGTTTGGGATAACAGAAAGACTTATGACATGAGTATGGACATTTCTGGTGATGAAACCTTGCAGCACTTCGGAAAGGGATTCCTCCTTTCTGAAAAAATACACGTAGGATCTGAAGGCGATAAGCGGAGTAAGAATTCCGGCTATGAATCCGGTTAGCATCGTATTGCTCCAGTCTTTCATGAGGATCAGGCTATTCGAAAATCTGAATTAAGGAAGAGATAGGCAAAGGTAATCATCACGGTGATAAAGAGTACTCCTTTTCCTGTTTTCTCCCGGTTAAACCGCAAGACAAGAAAACGGAACAAGACAACATTAAGTGTAACGGCGAGTAACTCCGTTCTTGGTGAAGCAAACAGGGTTGGATCATTCATGGAAAGGGTAACCATCTTCCGGATGAAAGAAATGAACATGATAAAGAAAAAAAGTGACGCGGTGCCGCCCAGCAATCCAAGAAGAAATGAATCCTTTGTCAACCTGTTAAAGCTCATAATTTACGGCATTGAGAAAAGGAATGGCGTGATGTGCCGTGAAGTCGTATTGCACCGGTACAAGGGAAACATAACCGTTAGACAAAGCCCATTCGTCTGTGTCTTCGCCTTTGTCCTGGTTTACAAACCTGCCGGTAAGCCAGTAATATTTTCTTTTATTCGGGTCGAGTCGTTCATCAAATTCTTCTCTCCACTTTGCCATAGCCTGACGGCAAACTTTAATTCCTTTAATCTCATCCAGTGCCAGATTCGGAATATTTACATTCAACAAGGAACCGGAGGGCAAGCCATTTTTCAGTGTATTTATGGCGACGGTTCTGGCCACTCGCTTTGCAGCGGTGAAATCAGCTTCCAGTGAATAGTTCAACAAAGAGAAACCGATGGAAGGGATGCCCTCAATCGCTCCTTCCATAGCGGCTGACATGGTACCTGAATAGATGACATTAATGGATGAGTTCGAACCGTGATTTATTCCGGAAACACAAAGATCAGGTTTCCGATGAAGGATCTTATCAATGGCCAGCTTCACACAATCTACCGGAGTACCACTGCTCTGAAACCACTTATGGTTTCCGTGTACATCCACTTTATCAAGGCGCAATGGGTGATTAATAGTGATGGCATGCCCCATTCCTGACTGTGGACTGTCAGGCGCAACCACCACGATCTCACCCAGGTCCTGAACGGCTTCGACCAGCGCGTGCAAGCCCGGAGCAGTGATACCATCATCATTTGTTACCAGAATGACAGGACGATCGTTAACAGACGATTTACTCATTTTTATTTCGATGTTACTAAAAACTGCATTTCCAAAGACCGCGAAGGTAGTTAATTTGGAATTCACATCTGAGCTGAGGCGCTACAAGCAGAAGGTCAAAAAAAATGCGACCCGGAGAATTTCACAGGTCGCACCATTCAACAAATGAAACAAGACAGAGACCCTTCAACAGAATCTTCGATGAGTCTCTCATCACAATAATCAGCAGCATTCATGTTCCGTCTTAACCAGGGACGGCTAATTCAGCATGCGCTACATGAAATGACAGGTCTGGTTCAGGAAACCTTCACTTCTCTCGCAGCCTTGCTTTTACTTTCTTCTTTTTTAGGAAGACTGAGCGCGAGAACTCCGTTTTCATAGCTTGCAGAGATATTTTCCGCATTCACTGTTTCAGGTAGTGTGAAGGAGCGCTTGAACGATGCGTAGGAGAATTCCTTACGTGTGTAGTTCACTTTCTCATCGCTTTTCTCTTCTTTCTTTTCAGCACTGATGGTAAGTACTCCATTTTCAACTTCTATGTGGAAGTCGCTTTTCTGCATACCCGGTACTGCCAGTTCGATGGCGAAATTCTTTTCGCTCTCGTGAATGTTGCAGGCCGGAACAGCAGGCCGAACATTACGTAACATCACATCATTATTCAGGTAGTCGCCGAAGAAATCGGAAAAGATCGATGGGACATAAGATTCTCTTCCGAACAAGTTGTTGTTTTTAAATTTTACGAGTGTCATTTTTCCTCCTGTTTTAAAATTTTCAAGAGAAATTTCAAGTACTGTGCCAGTACTGAAATGAAAAAATTTGCCAGAAAATAAAAGTCAAATTGACCTTAAATAAGGACAGGACAGGTCAAAAAGTCGCGGAAGAATATTCCACTTGACATTTTTTCAGCAGCGCGAAAGGGATTCCGGGACAGACGGAGATGAAACCGCCTATTTATTCAGGATGGTCTTGGCATTTTTGATCTCCTGATTGAACAGAAGTTCCGTAATATTATTATCATTCTTGAAGAAGAATATTCCACCCCAGGTATAGACTATCTTTTGATAATTTACGGTACTACCCTGGATCTTGACAACAGTTCTGTGGATGGTACGGTTTGATTCGTTTATCGTTTCTTCCGTGATACCTTCCCTGTAATCGGAATCGATGATCTTTGGGACAGCGGCGACCGGTTTCGGGTTAACCTTGGTTTTCGTTTCCGTTTCTCCTGCTTTGGCAAGAAGTTTTTTCTTCTCTTCGATCTCAGCCAGGGCTTTCAATCTTCTTTCTTCATCGAGCTTTTCCTGTTGCAGTTTGTGGGCGGTGGCCAGAGAATCCTGATATGCTTTTTCAGCGGCAAGCCTGGCAAGTCTCTCACTTTCGGCTCTGGCCTTCTGTTCAGCATCCGCTTTTGCCTTGGCTTCCTCCTCCTGTTTTTGTTTTTCAGCTAGTTCCTTCTGACGGGCCAGTTCCTCCTCCTTCAGTTTCTGTGCAGCCAGCCTGGATTCCTCTTCTATCGCTTTTTTCCGGGCTGCTTCCTCCTCTTTCAGTTTTGCCTCCGCCAGGGCTTTTGCCTGTGCGTCTGCTTCTGCCTTTGCCATTGAATCTCTCCTCAATTGCTCCGCTTCCCTGGCCAGCAGTCTGGCTTTTTCGTTCGCGGCTGCCATGCTATCCGCTATCTCTTTCTTGCGCCGGTTTTCGTTCTCAGCAATCAGGGCAAGCGAATCCTTTCGTGCCTGCTCTTTCGCTAAGCGTTCCGCTTCGGCTTTTGCTCTGGCTTCTGCCTCCGCTTTCAGTCTCTCTTTTTCTGCAAACTCAGCCTTTTGCAGTGAATCCTTTCTTGCCTGCTCGGCGGCTGCACGAGCCGCGGCAAGGGCCGCCAGCGAATCTTTTCTTGCCTGTTCAGCGGCAAGTTTGTCCTGCTCAATTTTGCTGAGTGAATCCTGTTCAGCCCTGATCCTGGCTTCTTCTGCCAGTTTTGCTTTCAACAGTGAATCTTTTCTTGCCTCCTCGAGTCGTCTTGCATCCGCTTCTGCTTTCAGTTTTTGTTTCTCCGCTTCAGCTTCCGCTCTGATCAGTGAGTCTTTTACAAACTTTTCCCTTGCTGCTGCTTCCGCCATGCTCCTTGCGACAGAATCCTGTCTTGCTTTTTCGATGGCTCTTGCTTCCGCTTCCGCTTTAGCCTTTACCTCCGCTTCCGCCCTGGCCCTTGCAAGAGAATCCTTTCGTTCTTGTTCGGCCTGCGCCTTTGCGACAGAATCCTGCCTGGATTTTTCTCTTGCTTCCGCCAGGGCTTTTTGTCTTGCTGCTTCCGCCTCAGCCCTGGAGAGCGAATCTTTGAGTGCTTTTTCTCTGGCTTCAGCCAGCGCCTTTGCTTTCAATTCGGCCTGATAGAGACTATCCTGCCGTGTCTTTTCCCTTGCTTCCGCCTCCGCCCTGCTTTGAGCCTCCGCTCTTGCTCTGGCAATAGAATCAAGCCGGGCCTGCTCTTGTTGTTTCTTCAACCGGTCCTGCTCCGCCTTTTGCGCAAGCAACTGAGCCTCCTTTTCCTTGACCCTGACAAGCGAATCGTTCCAGATTTTATTCAACGAATCGAGTCTTGCCTTTTCCTGCTGTCTTCTGATCTCCTCCGCATCCTTTCTCGCAAGCTCCTGCTCGGATTTTATCTGCCTGGAATACTCCGCGTCAAAAAGAAAATCTTCATAGGTAGGATTATATGAATACTTTGCCACCGGTTTATTCATGGCTGTACTCCTGCTTACCCCGGCAACGTCTTCAAACAAGTCGATGTTAAATTCCGTCTGGATGATTATGTCCAGTTCCTGCGGCGGAACCTTGGTGTTAAATTCAACACTCTTGGAAACCAGTCCGGGTTTTGTGAATGTGATGATGTATTCATTCTGAAAATCCAGATTGATATTAAAGCTGCCATTCTCTTTTGAAACCAGTGTCTGACCCGGACTCCCCGGACTGCTTACCTGAATGGTGACTCCTCCTTCGGGTTTGTTCGCCTTGCGGATCTTTCCATTGATCAGTACCCTGCCGCTATGTTGGGCAATGACCGTCCCCGATAAAAAGCCAAGGGAGACCAGAATAAGTATGAATCGGAGGCAAAAATGACGCAGTAAATACATTGGGTTCGAAACGTAAAACAATCGTGTTTATTTATAACTCATGGAGCCGCCGGCACTTTTGCCGGAAAGGCTGCATTAAAACCAATTTAGACTTGCAAAATTAGCAGAAAAAGCGAATCCATTTCAAATGAGGTAAAGAGATCAGGTAGTCAATTTTAAACGCCCCGGAATAATTTGAGCAGACCTATGACTTTAGACGCATCAAACTAAAATTTGTTAGTGCTGATCCAATACAATTCATGGCTGTTTATTACATATTCATCCCAATCATTGTGACAGAAAAAATTTATAGGTTAAGAATTTGGTTCCACAAAAGCCCTCAAAGGCGGATAATAGCCATGCTAACACAGAATAGATTTTATCATTTTCTTTCTTTTCCCTTGATGGAAAAGAAAGAAACAAACCTGCCTGCCGATTGCAAGGCACGCAGGCAGGGAAAAGATCAAGGCTTTATTTTCTCCTTTCCTTCGGAATTTTTTCTGCTTGCAAAGGACGGCCTGCGGAGTGATCTCCTCGCAAGCTCGGAGCTTCTCCTTCGGCTGTTCGCCCTTTGCTGCGCATCAAAAACCGGATAAAATAAGGCCGTCACTTGCCTTGAACTTAAGATCTATCAGAATTCCGAAGACCTATGCATCTAATGAATCATTGATGTCTCATAGCTTTTCAAGAAAGCGTTTTGGATTTAAATGCCTAATCCTAAAAATTTATTTCGGAGCGATAAGAAAATCAATCCTTTTGGTTCTCAAAAAGCTAAGCCAGAGCTGAACTCTGGTTGCGGTAAAGACATCTGATCCAATTGTCAGGATAATAATCTGCAACAAATTCATAAGATGAGTTCATGAAATGGCTGCAAACATTGGGGTTTCTGCCATCAAGGGCGGATAAAAATTCCTCTGCATTTCAGTCATGGAAGATTCTGGATGCCATGGCCAGTGATCTGTTGAAATACTCAGTATTGAGTTTCAGATCCAGTTTGTCAGAAAAATAACTAACCAGGTCTTCGGTAGCCAGATTCCCAACCAGTTTATCTTTTGCCATGGGGCAGCCCCCGACACCTTTCATTGCGCTGTCGAAGCGGCGGCATCCGCTTGCATAGGCTGCGCTTATCTTTTCCATCCAGCTGCTCCGGTGTGAATGAAGATGGGCACCGAATTCTACTTCAGGGATCTCAGGGATGAGGTGAGTAAAGAGTTGGCTGATATTATCAGGATTACTCACCCCGATAGTATCGGAAAGAGCGATGATGCGGATACCCATTTGTGCCAGCCGTTTTACCCAAAGGCTGACCAGTTCGGCGCTCCAGGGTTCACCATAGGGGTTTCCAAAACCCATGGAAATGTAGATGACCAGCTTCTTATCAGATTTGCCGACTTCGTGTTGAATTTCCTCTACCCGTTGAAGGGATTCCGCAATGGTGGAGTTCGTATTCCTTTTCTGAAATTCTTCAGAAACAGAGAATGGAAAACCCAGGTATGTTATCTCGTCGAAAGCACAGGCTTCTCTGGCGCCACGAAGATTAGCTACAATCGCCAACAGTTTTGTGTCTGATCCCTCTAATTCGAGCCCGGAAAGTACCTCGGCGGTATCCTTCAACTGAGGAATCAACTGGTGAGAAACGAAGCTTCCGAAAT
Organism: uncultured Flavobacteriales bacterium; assembly: GCA_964544885.1. Taxonomy (GTDB): domain Bacteria; phylum Bacteroidota; class Bacteroidia; order AKYH767-A; family 2013-40CM-41-45; genus QQVM01. Next base: position 52,208 of record CAZJDX010000011.1, on the reverse strand, counting down.
CAAGGGTGTCGAAGCCCGCTTTCAGCAGCAGGTTCAGGTAGGCAATCTTATCTTGTGTGGGAATAAACTCCTTCCATCCCTGCATGGCATCCCGGGGGCATTCGATAATTTTAATACTATCCGGCATTATTGAATTCCTGATTTATTCAGGCAAGCTTCCCTTTCACCTAAAAAAGACGGAAATGTTCACCCGATGAGGCTTCAAATTTACGGCTTTAAATTGCGAGTTATCGAAAAAAAGCTATTTTTGCAGCCTGTTTTTGAAAATTAACAAGAAAATGACTAAAAACACACAGGAACAACCTGATTTTGACGTCTCCGCTGCGATAAACAAGACTGAAAGCTTTATTGATCAGAACAAGAAAAGCCTTGGTATCATTATAGGCGCCCTGGTTCTGGCTATCGGAGGATATATTTTCTATCAGAAAATATATGTTGCCGGAAAAGAAAAAGAAGCATCAGTTTATCTGTTCCATGCAGAAGAATATTTCAAAAAGGATTCATTGAACCTGGCCATCAATGGAGATGGTAATAATCCAGGACTTGAAGAACTGGTCTCCGACTATTCTGTCAGTCCTTCCGGAAATATTGCCCGTTATTACCTGGGTATGGCTTATCTGAAGCAAAAGGAATATGATAAAGCTATAGAAACACTCAAGAGTTATGATGCTAAAGACGAAATAACCGGCGCTTTGTGTTACGGTGCCATTGGTGACGCTTACATGGAGCTCAAGCAAGTTCCCGATGCCATTGATTATTATGAGAAAGCATCCAAAGAAAAACCTAATTCCTTTTCAACGCCTATTTTGCTGATGAAATGGGCGGGTGCACTGGAACTCAGTGGTGATTACAAATCTGCTTTGAAGGTTTATGATATCATCAAGAAAGATTATTCCTCTTCTCCCGAAGGATCACAAATAGACAAGTACATTGCCAGGGCTGAAGCCTTGTCAGAAGGAAATTAAAATTCAGAACCGGGCCATGTCCGGTTTTCTTTTTTTATCATGTCCAGTAAACTCAAAAACCTTTCTACTTTTGATGCCTCTGCAGTGCCCTCTGCAAAAGGGATGAAGATTGGCATTGTAGTCAGTGAATGGAATGGTCATATTACAGAGGCGTTGCTTCAGGGAGCCTTGAAGACACTGGAGGAACACGGATGTTCAACTGCACAGATCGTTGTATCAAAGGTTCCCGGCAGTTTTGAACTGACTACCGGAGCGCAATGGATGAAGGAAAAAGAAAAACCGGATGCAGTGATCTGTCTTGGTTGTGTGATACAGGGCGAGACACGCCATTTTGATTTCATTTGTCAGGCTGTCGCAGTCGGTCTGACTGATTTGAGCATCAAGCACTCCATACCTTTTATTTTTGGGGTTCTTACTCCCGCGAATGAGGAGCAGGCTATGGAAAGAGCCGGAGGGAAACACGGTAATAAGGGTGTAGAAGCCGCTATAACGGCGATAAAGATGATTGACCTGAACAGAAAACTTAAGAGTTCCTCCTGAACAGGAGCATCCCTCTACTCCACCATCAGGATCCGGTAGGATAGATTTCCATTCAGATTGACTTTCAACAGATATTTTCCGCCGGCCAGGGCATCGGACCTGAAATCCAGCTTCAGTGAATGTTCTCCTGATGTGAGTTGCCTCACAGGTACAGAATAAACAAGCCTGCCATCAAAAGAAAAAAGGTCAGCAGAAAGACTTGAATTCTGGTCCAGCTTCAGATCAAGTCTTATCTCTCCATCACTCGGATTCGGGTATATGCTTACACCCTCCCGGCCCGGCTCATTGCTTTCGATACCCACGAGTGAGCGTCGGATATCTCGGTAAAGTATCTGTGTAATAATTCCGGTTGCCGTTGTGTTTATCTGTAACAAAGGTACACCTTGCCCGGCACACAGCCATTTGTATTCATGTCTTGTAATGGCCGGAAATCCGATTCCTGTTCCAAGGGTATCCAGATAGATACTGTCTTCCTGAGTGACAACGGAATGTACCCTGAGCACATCAAAGGTACCCAGCGGGCTTATCAGCGATCCCCATCCATCCACATTGTTCAGGCGAAACATATTCACCTTATAAAAGATCCCCAGGGTGCTTGTCAGATCAACAGTATAACCGGAGGCTGAACTGTCGGCATTTCCATATTGGAGAGGAAACCTGTATTCAATATCGTGCGGCGAAAAAGTGATGGGTACCGGGATGCCATTAACCGCTGCCCCTAAACCCACCTGCTTATACATGGATGATGAATTATAATAGAAATTGTACACGTCGCTTAGACTGATGGTAGCACCCAGGTTAAAATCAGCGGAAGGAGTTGCCTGGTTTGACCGATTTGAATTAAGCGGGAAATCGATAAACACAACCGAGAATACAGGATTGGTAGAGGCTTCGTCCACGAAAGAGTCAACACGTTGCGACTGCGGCAGAAGCATGGAGAAGTCCCAGACATGATTTGGACCTGTTAATGAAAGATCTATGCCTGTAGCCGGCTGTGCAATGCTTAGCCGGAAAGTATCATTCGCATGCGGAAGATCGGCGTCAGTGAGTGTAATCTGAGCATGGCCTGCGGGGATTGAAGCCAGGAAGATCAGCGCTGAAAGTAAGTGTTTTTTCATCCTTTCAATTTTAAACTAAAGGTAATAAATTAGTCAATTAAAGGATGATTCAGGTCAGCCTTTCAGCATGGCTTCAAAACGGTTCATGACCGATCTGGAAACAGGGAGTAAAGGAAGCCGAACAAATTCCGAGCAAACGCCCATTACACTCAGTAGTCCTTTTACACCGGAAGGGTTACCGTCAACAAATATGGCGTGCATCCATTCGAGCAATTTGTAATGAAGTTTACGTGCTTTCTCGAAGTTGCCGTCAAGACCTTGTCTGACCATCTCGGAAAAGTCTTTAGGAAAGGCATTCGCCACGACGGAGATCACACCATCGCCACCACAGGCAAGAAAAGGAAGAGTGATCACATCATCGCCGCTTATGACCAGGAAATCTTTGGGTTTGTTCTTGATAATTTTCATGATCTTTTCAAAATTCCCCGAAGCTTCCTTTATGGCAATAACATTTTTCACATCATGAGCCAGTTCAAGGGTAATGTCGGCATCCATATTACTTCCTGTCCTGGCGGGAACATTATACAGAATTACCGGAACAGGGCACTCAGAGGCAAACATCTTATAATGTTGCAGTATGCCCCGCTGCGAAGGCCGGTTATAATAAGGAGAAACCGACAGCACCGCGTCGATCCTTGAAAAATCAGTATCTTCAAGTGACTGCAGCAATTCCTGTGTATTATTTCCACCCATCCCCAGAACAACGGGCAAACGTCCGTCAGCCACTTCTGTCACAAATCCCGTGACCGCATTTTTTTCATCTTTTGACAGGGTGGCTGATTCCCCGGTAGTACCCAAAGGAACCAGGTAGTCCACTTTGGCATCAATACATCTGTCGATCAATTTCTTGAAACACTTAAAATCAACTCTTCCGTCTTTATGAAATGGCGTAACGAGCGCGACTCCCGTGCCTCTAAGTTTATTCAGGTTCATGAGTGGACAGGTTTTATCTTTTTGAGAAAATGTTCGGTTTCATCGATCACATCTTTGATGGATGGATCTCCGTTGATGTGAATCATCATGTCGTAACAAGCCGTATTTTTCTGATCATAGCGACCGACCCTGAACTTTGATTTCGACATGGCGGCGATGTATCTGAGCGGGAAACAATTGCCCGGAGTCAGGTTTATCAGAATATCAAAATCCTTCTCAATGAAATTCTTCACGATCGGGTCGGTGGGAATGAGACGGAAGTCAAGATCGCTGCGGGTAAAAAAATCTAGACCATATTGTGCAAACTGGCTTGCCGGCAGTTTTTTCCTGTCCACAAAACCCATGGCAAGAATATCCTTTTTATATACCGTTCTGACCTTCTTTACATAATTTCTCACCGCTTCATAATCCCTTTCATCAGTGGCATCGTAGAGCAGGCCAATGCTGAGTGCATCATCAAAATTCCTGACGGCTACTTCATGCTTTTGCTTCTGAACCGCTTTCAGGAAACGAAGCTGTCCCAATCTTGCTCTGAGCGTTCTTGAAATACCCATATTATTCTTCAATCATTTTCAGAAAATCATCAATAGAGATCACCGGAACGCTGAGCTTTTCCGCCTTTTCAAGTTTTGACGGTCCGGAATCCTCACCTGCAATCATGAAACTTGTTTTAGAAGAAACGCCGCTCAGGTTTTTGCCACCGTGCTGTTCGATAAGCAGTTTCAATTCATCCCGGTTGAAATTACTGAAAGTACCTGAAACGACAAATGATTTTCCGGCCAGCCTGTTACTCAGCGGAGTAGCCTCAGGGGCACCGGCATACTCCATCTGTAATCCGGCTGCTTTCAACTCTTCAATGAGTCTGATATTCCGGGTATTTCTGAAGAATTCCAGAATGCTATGCGCGATCTTCTCGCCAACTTCCTCGGCAGCTGTCAAGTCGTCGTAATTCGCTTTCCTAAGCGCATCCATACTTTTAAAATGACGAGCCAGTTTTTTTGCCACGGTTTCTCCTACATATCTGATTCCGATGGCATACAGTACACGTTCAAAGGGAACATTCAAAGATTCCCTGATGCCAGAAAGAATCTTTTCCACGGATTTTTTCCGGAGCGAGATTTTTCTCGACTTCGACTCGCCTTCCTGTTCTATTACCTTTTCGAGACCAAGCAAATCGCTTTCTTGCAGGCGGTAAAGATCAGCCGGAGTTTTTATCAAGCCTTTTTCAAAGAGCAATTCAACTTTTCCTTCTCCCAGACTGTCAATATCCATTGCCCGCCGGCTGATAAAATGTTCTATACGTCCTTTAATCTGTGGAGGACAGGCAAGAGAATTAGGGCAGTAATGCAGGGCTTCGAGTTCATTTCTGTAAAGATCCGAGCCACATTCAGGACATTTCGAAATATACTTAATCGCCTTTGTACCGGGCTTCCTCTTCTGCAGGTCAACGGCGGTGATCTTTGGAATAATCTCTCCGCCTTTCTCTACAAATACCCAGTCACCGGCATGCAGGTCAAGTTTTTCCATCTGATCCGCATTATGCAAGGTAGCTCTTCTGACTGTGGTGCCGGCAAGTTGCAAAGGAGAAAGATTGGCAACCGGGGTGATGGCTCCGGTCCTTCCCACCTGATAAGTGACAGAAAGCAGCTCCGTTGAAACGCTCTCGGATTTGTATTTGTAAGCAATGGCCCACCGGGGTGACTTCGCCGTGAATCCAAGCTCTTCCTGCGTGCTGAAAGAATTTACTTTTATCACTACCCCATCGGTATCATAGTCAAGATCAAAACGTCTTTGCTCCCAATGGTCAAGGAAAGAAAACACATCTTTGATATCTTTCACTTGTTTTGTGTGTTCGCTGACCTTGAATCCCCATTGACGCAACTTCTGGAGCGAACTGAAATGTGTTTCAAAAGGCAGGTCATCGCCAAGAACCCCATAACAGAAACAATCCAGGCCACGTTTGGCCACTATTTTTGAGTCCTGCATCTTCAGGGTACCGGAAGCAGCGTTTCGGGGATTCTTCAAGAGCTTCTCCAGGATCTCCTCCGGACCATAACCGTCTTCGGTAAGCTGCCTTTCCATGTCGGCATTGATCCGGTCAAAGGAATGCCTTGGCATGATAATCTCGCCCCTGACCTCAAACTCACGCGGGAAGTCGCCGCTTCTGAGCTGGAGAGGAATACTGCGTATGGTACGGACATTAGCGCTCACATCATCGCCCTGAACCCCGTCTCCCCTGGTCACAGCTTGTGAAAGCCGGCCATCAACATAGGTAATCCCGATTGCCACTCCATCAAACTTGAGTTCGCACACATAGTCGAAATCATCGCCTACCGCTTTACGGATGCGTTCATCAAAATCACGCAACTCTTCCTCTGAATAGGTATTGCCCAGCGAGAGCATCGGAACCTTATGCCTGACTTGTCTGAATTCTTTTGTTACGGCTCCACCCACTCTTTGGGAAGGAGACTCGGCTGAAATAAATTCAGGATTCTCCTTTTCAAGTTTTATGAGCTCTTCCAGTAATTTATCAAATTCAAAATCAGAAATTCTCGGATTAGATTCGACATAATAATAATGATTGTGCTCGTCGATTTCTTTCCTAAGTTCGATGATCCTGCGTTCTATTTCACTTTTAGTCATGGCGGGGTGTCAAAGATAAAAGATAGATTCACATAAAACCGGCGGAGATCATCCGGTTCCTGCCGAACATATCTTTCTTCAGAACAGCGCCGGAAAAGCCGCAAGTATTGAATAAGTGAATAAGGCTGTCGCCATAGTCCTGATGAATTTCCACATATATCTTAGCTCCCGGCCTCATGATGCCGGACGAAAGCTCCAGCAGCTTTCTGTAAAACAGGAGCGGATCATCATCCGGTACGAACAAAGCGATGTGGGGTTCATGCCCAGTCACCCTGTTGTGCATAGTGCCAGATTCGGATAATGGAATATAAGGTGGATTACAAACGACGATATCAAAGTCCTTACCATAGAAGGATTTTAATACCTCATCCTTTTCAATGTTTAGGAGGTCGCCCCTTAGGAAAGAGACTTCCGTTCCCATAGCCTTACTGTTGAGTGAGGCGATTTTAAGGGCATCATCGGAAATATCCACACCGTTGAGCTGCCATGATGTAGAATACTTTGCAAGGGTCAGCGCAATACATCCGCTACCGGTACACATATCGAGGATGTTCAGCCTTTCAGATCTTTGTTGAGCATGATCCTGAATTATCCAGCGAACAAGTTCTGCTGTTTCAGGTCGGGGAATTAAAACATTCTCATCAATGATAAACTTCTCCGATAAAAACCAGGCATAGCCCAAGACCTGCTGAATGGGCTTGCCGTTATACAAATCAGACAGAATTTTCAGCAGGCCTTCCTCGTCTTCCGTTGAAAGCGGAGTCAGTTTTTCAAGAATAATATCTGCCCTGGAATAACCTTTCACGTGCTCAAAAGCATACAGTATAACCTGTTCCGCTTCTTCCGGAGCATACAAGGATGACAATGTTGTTCTGTATAAAGAGACCATATCACCAGTAGTCCTCATCCGGCGAAGGTAATGAAATTGGGAGGCTGAATTTTTACTCCTTCTAATTCACTAATTTCACCGCGTGATCAGAGATGAGTATTATATGTACCGATGTCTGCAGCTTGCGGAAAATGGTCTGGGGATGGTTGCCCCCAATCCCATGGTGGGAGCGTTAATTGTTCATCATGACAAGATCATCGGAGAAGGATTTCATCAAAAATGGGGTGAAGCGCACGCGGAGGTACATGCCATAGAAGATGCAATGAATAACCATTCTCCTGAAGTTTTCAAGGAGAGCACTTTGTATGTAAGTCTGGAACCCTGTTCACATTCAGGAAAAACCCCGCCCTGTGCAGACCTGATCATTAAATACGGTTTCAGGAAAGTTGTCATTGCCTGTGGGGATCCTTTCATCAAAGTAAGAGGAAGGGGAATCAACAAGCTCAAGGAGGCCGGTATGGATGTTGTGACGGGAATACTGGAAAAGGAAGCGATCGAACTCAACAAGAGGTTTATGACTTTTCATCAAAAGTCAAGACCTTACATCATTCTGAAGTTTGCCCAGAGCAAAGATCGCTTTATCGCCGCAGCAAAACCGGACGAGAAGAATCGCTGGATCAGTAACAGGTACAGTCGAAAGCTTGTACATTGCTGGAGATCGCAGGAACAGGCGGTAATGGTTGGAAAGAAAACAGCGATGACAGACGATCCGGCACTGACTTTAAGAGAATGGCCAGGCAGGCAACCCTTGAGGATCGTTCTTGATCCAGAGCTTAGTTTAAGCAAAACACTCAGACTTTTCGATCAGCGTGTACCGACACTTGTTCTGAACGGTATACGGGAGGAGAGCATGCATCATCTCGAATATAGAAAGATTGACATGAAGAGGTCGGTAATAGAGCAAATAACCGAGGTACTGTTTCAAAAATCAATTCAATCCATTATCATAGAAGGCGGTGCGGGACTGTTACAATCCTTCATTGACTTGGGTTGCTGGGATGAGGCCCGTGTATTCACCGGAAATGTAACTCTCGGCAAGGGCTTGAGGTCTCCTGAATTTAAAGCAAGGAAGGTCAGCGAAGTTAAAATTGATCAGGATCTGCTGGAGTACTTTAAACCTGTGAGCTGATTTGTCGAAGCTACCTAAACAGAGAACATAATTTATGGAATTATTAAAAGAGCTCTGCTCCATTCAGGCAACTTCAGGTAATGAATCCGCCATGACAAGGTTTCTTATCAGGTATATAAACGATCACCAATCGGCCTGGGCAAATCAACCGGAAATTTTTTACGGGGATGATTTCCAGGATTGCCTGGTATTAGTATGGGGGGAACCGAAGGTGGCAGTTTTCGCGCATATTGATAATATAGGGTTTACTGTCAGGTATAAGAATCAACTGGTCAAGATCGGAGGTCCGCATCTTGAGAGCGGAACCCTGCTGAGGGGAAGAGACAGTCAGGGACCGGTGGAATGTGAAGTTGTGATTGATGACGAACAAAGGATCATGTACCGCTCGGCCCGTCAGATCGAAAGAGGAACTGACCTTTCCTATGTACCTGACTGGAGAGAAACGGATGAATTTGTCCAATGCTGCTATATGGATAACAGACTTGGCGTATGGAATGCGCTGAAGCAATGTGAAACAATTGAAAACGGCGCGATCGTATTTTCGTGCCGGGAAGAACATGGCGGAGGCAGCGTTCCCTATCTTGTAAAATTCCTGCATGAGCGTTATCAGATCAGGCAAGCGCTGATCAGTGATATTACCTGGGTTACAGAGGGGGTGCAAGCTGGAAATGGTGTGGTGATCTCACTGCGAGATACCGGAATCCCCAGGAAAAAATTTCTTGACAAGATCATCGCTCTGGCTATGGAAAGTAAAATCCCATTCCAGCTCGAAGTGGAAGGATCAGGAGGAAGTGATGGTACGGAGATCCAGAAACAACCTTATCCCATAGACTGGTGCTTTATCGGAGCGGCTGAGAAAAATGTGCATTCCCCTGATGAATTGGTACACAAGCGGGATATACAAGCGATGACAGATCTTTACCGATACCTGCTTGCAAGAATATAAAAGATGTCTTCATGCCGGTGAGAAATAAGCCGAGATGCATTTCATGAAATCGTCAGGAGGCGGACAAGGCCGTTGTGTATTCCGGTTAACAAAGACAAGACTGGTCTGCGCTTTATTGAGCAGCACATCGGATTCATTATACGTTTCATAATCGAAACGGATTCGGGCAGTCGGCAAGAGAGGGATAATTGTTTTTACAGTCAGCAGATCATCATAGAATGCCGGTTTCAGATAGTCGATTGAAAAATTGACAACCGGAAGAAAGACCCCGCTTTCTTCCAGTTTCTTATAGCTGAAACCGAGGGCGCGTAAGGCTTCCACGCGAGCCACTTCAAAATAGGTGGCGTAGTTTCCGTAGTACACGAAAGACATCTGATCGGTTTCGGCATAGCGCACCCGGATCTGAACTTCACTCTGGAACATAAGAATAGAATGTTTTCAATACAAAACAGGGAGAAAATTAATAAATTGCTTCGATAATTCATGAAGATGAAAAAGTTGCCACCGATACTGAGCAGGATCTTTGTTATATCTGTCTTGTTCAGCGCCTGCACGCCTTATGGGAAGATTTCCACTACCGAAAGTAAGGAGTATGTGATAAGCGGGAACACGGAGTTCAAGGATGATTCGGTGATTACGGCCATGATTCTTCCCTACAAGGAGCAACTGACAGCCTCCATGGAAATCGTACTGGCAAGGAGTACACAGGTACTGGAGAAAGGAATTCCTGAAAGTACGCTGGGGAATTTCATCACGGACCTTTGCCTCCTCAGAGGAAATCAAGAATATCATCCGTCCGATTCACATGGAATAGATTTCGCCTTCCTGAACAACGGAGGATTCCGACGGTCCTTACCGGAGGGAAATATCACCAGAGGAGATGTCTTTGAGCTGATGCCTTTTGAAAATGAACTGGTCATTTTAACACTTAATGGCACGACAGTCAAAAAATTAATTAACTTCATGGCATCCAAAGGCGGCGCGCCGGTGAGTAGCATACGTTTCAGTATAAAGAATAAGGAAGCCACGAATATCAGCATCGGAACATCAGGGTTTGACTCATCCAAAGTATATAAAGTGCTTACCTCCGATTATCTGGCAAACGGCGGTGACAATCATGGTTTTCTTTCGGAAGCAAGAAGCAGGGAAAGTCTGGGGATAAAGATCCGCGACGCGATACTCCAGCATCTTTATATTATGGGGAAAACCGAAGAACTTATCAGTGTGGCCAAAGACGGAAGAATTAAAAATGAGTAGCCGGAGAGATTTCTTAAAAACCCTTGCAGGAGGAGCCGCACTGGCCGGCTTTGTCACTTCGCCCTTTGAACTTCTTGCGAAGCATGAGATCATCCGGATTAGCGTGTTGCACACCAATGATGTTCACAGTCGCATAGAGCCATTTCCGGATAATGATCCGAAGTATCCCGGTCTGGGTGGTTTTGCGCGCAGGGCTGCCCTGATCAAAAAGATCCGGAATACCGAAGCGAATGTGTTATTGCTGGATGCAGGCGACATCTTTCAGGGAACACCTTATTTTAACCTTTATGGAGGAGAACTTGAATTCAGACTGATGAGTGAGATGGGCTATGATGCGGCCACTATCGGAAATCATGATTTTGATAATGGCATTGACGGACTCGCCAGTCAGCTGAGGCACGCGAACTTTCCTTTCCTGAATCTCAATTATGATCTGAGGGATACACCGCTCCACGATTCCATATTCCCCTACAAAGTATTTCAAAAGGACGGGATAAAAATAGGAGTTACAGGTGTGGGAATAGAATTAGAGGGATTGGTTGACCCAACGATGTATGGCAATACGAAGTATACTAATCCTCTTCAAATGCTGCACGATACGGAACGCCTGTTAAAGAAAGACTTGAAGTGTGACCTGATCATCTGCCTCTCACACTTAGGATATATATATACGGACAATAAAATTTCCGATGTAGTTCTTGCCAGAGAAAGTTCATACATTGACCTCATTATCGGAGGGCACACGCATACTTTCCTTGATGAACCCGTTGCGTATAAAAACAAAGGCGGAAAAAAAGTTTTGATTGCTCAGGTTGGATGGGCAGGGATCAGACTTGGACGTGTCGATTTTTATTTCGATGTTCGTAGCCGAAAGAAAGAGGCGATTGGATGTTCTGTAAAAATTAGTGAAAAAACAAGTGCAGTATAATTTTTTTTTTACTTTTTTTTGAAGAATATTTGTTAGCGAAATCACTGAGCAGGCGGACTGGTTGAATGAAGTGATTTTCAGAGGGAACAAAAAAAACGCGAAACACAAAATATCTAAACAAAATTTTTCTTGAAAACAATTATGGAGAAAACTTACGACACTGTATGGAAGAAATGTCTGCAAATTATCAGCGACAACGTAAGTGCTCAAAGTTTTAAAACCTGGTTCGAACCGATCAAACCTGTCAAGCTCGACGACAAAGTTCTGACCATAGAAGTTCCCAGTCAGTTTTTCTACGAATGGCTGGAGGAGCACTATATCACCCTTCTGCGCAAAACGATTCGCCAGCAACTTGGAAATGAAGGCAGACTGGAGTACAGTATTGTGATGGAGCATACTCAGCTGGACGCGAAGCCTTATACTGTTAAAATCCCAACCAGAGGACATGGTGATCTGAGAAACAATCCGGTCAATGTACCGATGACTTCCGGACAGAACACCATCCGCAATCCATTCATTATCCCGGGATTGAAAAAGGTGAATGTCGAATCGCAACTTAATCCGAATTACACGTTTGAGAATTTCATTGAAGGAGACTGTAACAGGCTTGCCCGCTCCGCAGGATACGCGGTTGCCAACAAGCCTGGTGGCACCTCATTCAATCCACTCTTATTATATGGTGGTGTGGGCATGGGCAAAACCCATCTTGCCCATGCGATCGGGATTGAGATTAAAAACCATCATCCGGGTAAGACCGTATTATATGTGTCTTCTGAAAAGTTCACCCATCAGTTCATTGATTCGGTGAAGAATAACGAACAGAATGACTTTGTTCACTTCTATCAGATGATCGATGTGCTCATCATCGATGATATTCAGTTCTTTGCTGGCAAAGAAAAAACTCAGGATGTCTTTTTTCACATATTTAATCACCTGCATCAGACGGGTAAACAACTTATCCTGACTTCGGATAAAGCGCCTGTAGATCTGCAAGGTATGGAGCAACGCCTGCTGAGTCGCTTCAAGTGGGGACTTGCTGCCGATCTGCAAATGCCGGATCTTGAAACAAGGATCGCCATCCTGCATAAGAAGATGTATCTCGATGGAATTGAGCTTCCGAAAGAAATCGTTGAATATATAGCCTATTCGATTACCTCCAATGTACGTGAGCTGGAAGGAGCACTGATCTCCATTCTTGCACAGGCTTCCCTGAACAAGAAAGCGGTCACGCTTGATCTGGCCAAACAAATGATCGATAAATTTGTGAAGAACACCACACATGAAGTTTCGATCGATTATATACAAAAAGTAGTGTGTGACTATTTTGAGCTGCCAATCGAAATGCTCAAATCCAAGACCCGTAAGAGACAAGTTGTTCAGGCAAGACAAATTGCCATGTATTTTGCCAAGAGCCTTACAAAATCCTCTCTGAGCAGCATCGGAGCCCATTGCGGAGGGAAGGATCATGCGACAGTACTGCACGCCTGCCGTACCGTAAACAACCTCATCGAAACAGATAAAAAATTCAAAGCCAGTGTGATGGAGCTTCAAAAGAAAATAGCCATTACAAGCAAGTAAAAATGCAGGATAATCAAAACAAAAAGTCGCTCAGGTAGCGGCTTTTTTTATTTTTACCCGCAGAGACATAAGAATGAACCTGTTCAGTATTTTACCTGTAAACCATTCCACATGCAAGTGACTGAGGTAAATAGTCCGGCAGAAAAAAGGGAGTTCCTCCTCCTGCCATGCCGGATTTATCACCGTGACTCTTCCTGGAGAAGACCGCTCGACAAGGATGTTGAGGCTGTCTTTGATCCGAAACAAAATAAGTTTTTCAGACACGGGACCTGCACCCGATTCCTCTTATGGGACAAAGAAGGCAAAGTCATCGGCAGGATCGCGGTCTTCATTAACGACAAGACAGCTAAAAAAGAGAGTCAGCCAACAGGAGGCATTGGATTTTTTGAGTGTATCAATGACCAGGAGGCAGCAAATAAACTTTTTGATGTCGCTAAAAACTGGCTTACAGAAAGAGGTATGGAAGCGATGGACGGTCCTGTCAATTTCGGTGAACGTGACAGTTGGTGGGGACTGCTGGTGGAGGGCTTCGATCCACCCTCTTACAAGACGAATTACAATCCGCCCTATTACAAATCACTTTTTGAAAGCTATGGCTTTCAGACTTACTTTGAACAATGGTGTTACCGGATGAAAGTGAAGGTACAGCTCCAGGATAAATTCTATGAAAGGCATGAAAGAATCAAAATGGATCCTGATTATCACGCTGACCATCTGCGGAAATCTCAAATAGACAAGTATGCCGATGACTTTCGTATTGTGTATAACCAGGCATGGGCAAGGCACGGAGAAGGGAAGGCGCTCGAAGAGAAACAGGTCCGTTTGTTCTTCCGGAAAATGAAACCGGTCATCGATGAAAAAATTATCTGGTACGTATACCATAAAAACAAACCCGTTGCCATGTGGGTTAACCTGCCAGACATCAATCAGTTATTCAGTAAGTTCAATGGAAAATTCGGACTTGGGGAAAAGATCCGGTTCTTTCTGGCATTGAGATCAGGGAAGATCAATAAGTTTATCGGACTTGTTTTCGGTGTAGTGCCCGAACATCAGGGAAAAGGAGTGGACTCATTCATGATAGTTGAAGGAGCCAGGGTGATACAGCGTGAGCGGAACTATGAAGACTACGAAATGCAGTGGATAGGGGATTTCAATCCAAAGATGAATGCCATTGCGGAAAGTCTCGGTACGACCCGGGGTAGAGTTCTGATAACCTACAGGTATCTTTTCGACAGGACGAAAGTCTTCGTGAGACACACGATTTTATAGGCTCAGGAGGATTTACCGTCCCTGATCAGTTCAAGGTACTTTAAAAACCACTTTTGGAAACGCTTGTTTTTTATCATCACCTTGTCAAGTAAGAGTATTGCAGCCAGAGCACAGAGAAAGCCGGCAATGATATCCAGAATATAATGGTGGGTGAGGTAAACAGCGCTGAACCAGATGCCGGCGGTAAAAACCGCGAAACAAAGCGTGAAGAATTTATTTCTCAGGGTATAACTGTAATACAATCCCAGGAATGGATAGGCGGCATGCAGCGAAGGCATGGCTGCAAAAACATTTGAGCCCTTGGCATACATGTCCCTGAAAAATGTGAGTCCGGTAAACTCATCAAAACGAAGTAAACCGGCTGCATTGCTTTTTGTAGAAGTGTCCAGCAGAAAGCCATTTAATTCAACATACCATGGCGGAGCGGCGGGATGCAGATAATAAATGATGAATCCGATGATATTGGTGAGAAAGAATGCCAGTGAGAAACGGAGAAAAATCACAGAGTTCTGTCTGAACAGATAGAAAGCGAATAGCAGGGGCAGCGGAATCCAGGAAAGATAAAAGATGGCACAGAGCGAGTCCAGAAATCGGTTGTGATGAATCAGAAAGTATTCATTCGGGGTGATCCAATCATTTCCGGTGGCAATTCCGAAAAGCCGCTTCTCGAGCATATACAGTTTTTCGACATTAACAGCATTGAATTCAAAGTTCGGAAAGAGTTTCATCGCGTCATATATGATCCAATAGACGATGAAAATTGAAAAGGCAAGCAGAAAACGTCTCCATACACCGTCAAGAGAATAGGTAAGCACCACCACCGTGACAAGAACCACCTGGTCGGACCTGAAACCAATGCTGAACCAGGAAAAGATCAGATAAATCAATGAAAGCGCCAGAACTATAATGCTGCCTTTTTTCATGTTGTATCGGGTAAGTCGATAGCTTTCCTCCTATTTGCTCTCCGGCTTGAAATATTCAACGAGAACTTCGTGTGTTTGCGGATCGCGGCCTTTGATTTCGACTTCTTCAATGACGGGGAACCAGAATGTACCTCCGTTCAAACGGATAAAAATCCTGTCCAACAAGGCCATCCTGCCATTGATCAATGTGAAAGCCTGATAGGCGCTTGACCCTGAAGCAGGTATTAAAAATATTTTCTTTTTATCATAGCTGACCAGATTGAGTACAAACTGTCCTGGTTTGCCGGGTATCATGCGACTCTCAATTCCATAAGCATAATTTTTCTGGATATAATTCAATTCAGCTTTGGTTGAATCCGAGCTATATCTAAGCCAGAAAACATGAACCGGTTCTTCCTCATTGATACTACCATCCGCTTTCAGGTTCAGTTCGTAGACAATCGCATTTGTATTCTTACTTCTCTGAATATAAAAAAGGGATCTCTCGTTACGGGGTGGGACGGGATAGGTCTCAAGGCCGGAAACAATCAGGTCTGCATTCTCCTTAAAGGAAGCAGCAGAAGCATAGGCCGTCAAGGATATACAGTGTACGAAGAGGAAAATCGAAATACTAATTCGCAGAAACATCAGATTTTTCTCCTTCTTTACTTTTCATATAATCATAGCAAATTTTGAGTCTCTGAAAGGCGGTATAGTTCGCCATGATGGCAACGACACTCAGCGGTAAAACAAAAATTGAAATTGACTCCAGCGGGTACAAGGGCCATCCCTCTATAATCCATTGTTCTGAACCACCTCTGTAACCGGTAATCAGGCCGCAAAGCAGCAAGGATGTACCGATAAGAATTACCCTTTCAGGCCTTTGCATCAAGCCGTCCTTACAGGGAATCCCCAAACCTTCTGCACGGGCGCGGGTATAGCTAACCATGATGGACCCGATCATGGCGATGAAGCCGGTCAGTGAGCTGATAAAATAGTGATGTGAGACGAGATAATAACAAATTCCGAGGAACATAAAGAGTTCACTATAGCGATCAAGAACCGAGTCATACAGTGCACCAAAGCGTGATGACATCTTTCCTATCCTTGCAACCTGACCGTCAATCATGTCGAAAAGTCCGGCGAAGAGGATCAATCCTCCGGCCCAGGCCAGGTAAGAAAGGTCGCTCCTCTCGCCTCTTTCCGCACCGATGATGAAGACAATGGTTACTCCAAGATTTAAGAACAATCCGATAGTGGTCACGATGTTGGGAGTGATCCCCAGCCGGATAAATAACATCACCAGTGGATGGAGCATTCCATGCAAAAACTTCTGTGCCCGATCACGAAAGGTCATAGTATTTCTTAAAAGTCAAATTTAAATCTGCCTCTTATGCCGATCTCGTCCACCCCGGGATGCTCGAGATAGCTGAATCGTTTGATCACATCGATCCTGAAGAGCTTGAAGATATTGGCAATACCAACGCTGGCTTCAATATAGGGTTTCTTTTCAAGGCTGTGTGTGAGGGGTAAACCATCATCGGTCAGAGGCAGATTGAAAAGCGCAGGATTGTTTTCAGGCCTGTTCTCTTCCCTGATTCCGCCGTAGAGTAATTTCATGGTCATTACTTCCCGGAGTTTCAGTTTTTTGAACAAAGGTAGTTTATTGAAGATAAATCCGTTAAAATAATGATCGATATTAAGCGCTACATAGTGGTCGCTCACAAACTCCAGAAAATTCATAAGATTGTATGACTGAAGCTGGTAGGAATAGGTCTGATTTGCTCTGTGTATGGCCAGGAGTGGATAAGGAAGCGTTCCGAAAATATTGGATGCCTCAACAAAAACGTCGGTATAACCTACCGGAGAAAGGTATATCCTCTTCAACAGGTTGAAAGAGACATTCTGATAATCATATTCAGCTCCGGCAAGGCCTTTAAAACCACCGGCAATACGAAGTGTGAAGACAGGATATTTGTTCAGCATCGGGATCCTGTATGTCTTACCCTGATAGAATTGCTCATTGGGCGCATACCTGAGGTTGAGAATAATTTCGGAAGTGATGACTGAATTCACATCCTGTACCGGCCCATTTTCACCAGAGGCAGGTGTGAAGTAAATTGTTCCTGCCGGTTTTTGCTCCCATCGTTTCAGACCCAAGGTCGCTGAGAAGTGATTTCTGAATTCATTGAGGTATTCAACATTGAAGATCCTGTTATAGAGCAATTTGTTGTTCTCTCCTCTCTTAAAAGACAGAAGAACATTATCCTCCTGAACAAACTGCAACTCCTGGCCCGGTATTTTAGTGTCGTCCTGCCAGGAAGCCTTGATTGTCTTCAAGGGCCATTCATTGTACTTATGATTCTTTTTTACGGCATATGTTGTTCCTATATAATACTTCCATTTTTCATCATCGAAAGCATAAGCTCCATAGGTTTCAATATTCAGTCTTTTACTGAAGGCATGAGTCGTTCTACCGCCCAGTCGTACGCGGATTCCTTCAATGGGATTATAGCTGTAGAAGGTATTTACCGGTCCAATTTCAAAACCACCCACATCACGGTATCCTGCCACGAGAAGCACCATCAGATTCATTGCTCTTCGAAATGCCGGGATCTTCTGAATGGTATCCATCATGGCGATTACTCCCGCCTCCGACTTGCTAAGTTCCAAATGCCTGGATGAATTCCAATAAGCATCACTTCGTTGGTTAACGCTGTCCTGAATTTCCGTCTTGAGTTCATTATAAAAGGATGCCTCTCTGGGTTTATCGATCACATAATTCTTATACGACACCGATCTCTGTCCGAAAAGTCCGAGCCCGTTCGCGGCGATTCCAAAATCAATGGAAATTTCGTCTTTGCTGAGCATCCATTCCCCGGCTTCGGCTTGTCTGAAGTCCTGAACTATTTTCAGTTCCTTTACGAAATTCAGGTTGATATCAGAACTTACCGTCATATCATTTTTCCGAACGGCATAGTTGCTGTCGAGAGTAATGTACAGATCACCCTGAAGCAGGAAGTCGGATTTGTTCCTTGGGAAAAATCCGAGTTTTATGCAGCGTGTGGTATCGATCACCAGCGTGTCCAGAATGTAGTATCGGTAAAAGGTCGGCGCTACGTCTGAGATCGGACTCACGAACTGATTGGTCAGAATGGTGACATTGTTTTTATAAATATCGACTTCCTGAATAAGATATTGCACAAACTTCGAAATGCCCTGATTATCGAAATACTTATCGAAATTCACCTTACGCGTACCCTGTACAACTTCCTTGGTCAGTCTTGGCTGCTTCAAATAATAGAGTTCTGAAAGGGTCTCGGTGAGATAAACAGGAAGAATCTCCTTTCCTTTTAAGGTAATGGTATCGATATTCTCAAAGACAAACTGGAACTGCCTCAGCATCCTTCTGTTCTTGAATTTCTCAGACAGGTTGCTCAGGGCGAACTGAACCTTTTCATATTTCTCCGCTTGCCATGAAGTGAGAGCGTCCTTCCTGTTCCGGCTTTTATTTTCGATTACCTTTTGGATGAGTTCAACCGCCGGATTGTCCTTGTTCCTGTACTTTCGCCGTCCGGCTTTTATCGTAACCTCTTTCAATTCCTTGGTCTCTTTATGAAGTCTGAAATTGATGGTTTGTGTTTTCCCCTCCTGAACCGTCCTTGTCTCGGTTCGGTATCCCAGGTAAGTAATACGGATACCTTTAAAGGGTGTCGCGCTCTGAAGGATGAACTGCCCGCTAAAGTCGCTGGTGGTACCGATCGTGACGGGACCTTCAGCCAATATGTTTACAAGGGGAAGTGGTTCACCGGTTTCCGCATCCGTGACGACCCCCTTCACGATGGTAAACTGGACAGGCTCCTGCGCAACCGCAATGAATGGCAGAAAGAGAAATGGAATTAAAAGGGAAAAAAGATTCCGGAAATGATTCATGCAAATACAAATCTTTTCGTAAGGATAAAATTAACGGTGAGACCAATGATCACCGAAACGAAGAGCTTCGAGTAAAGATATGGAATAGCCGCTAATTCAGTGAGCAACCAGACTCCGCTTGTGTTGAGAATCCAACTGACTGCAGCAACCATAACATAGCGCAGCGCCTGGGCATGAACCGATCGTGAAGCTGACCTGAAAACCCAGTGTCTTCCGAGGAAAAATGCCAGTATGGCGCCTGCCGCGGCGCCTATAGCTACCGCATACAAATACCAGAATCCGGCGATCTCTTTCAGGATGATGGTAACACTGAAATCGGCTGCCGTTGCGATAAGGGCGGTGAACTGTGCACGCAGATAAACATAAAAGTTATTTCTGAGAGACGAGGCATTGTTTCGACCATAAGCCTGAGTGGAGTTAGCCATGGGACGGTTCATTTCCATTCAAGACGGATTAACAGATGTAAGAGCAGGAAGACGGTGCAGCCGGCGAGTACATCATCCAACATGACACCTCTTCCCCCGCTGATCTTTTCCATCCGGCCAATGTAAAGTGGTTTCCAGATATCCAAAATCCTGAACAGCACAAAAGCCGCTATCATGTATCGAATTTCAAAAGGCAGAAAAAGCACACTTATCCACATTCCCGCCCATTCGTCAATTACGATCTGTGAGGGGTCTTTTCCCCACTCCTCTTCCAGCCTTATGGAGGTGTAGAATCCCAGGAGAATACAGAGTGAGCAAATCCCAAGTTGTAAGAGCGGGGTGAAATCAAAAAACTTACCAAGGAGAAACCAAAGACAGACAGCTACTGCTGAAGCCCATGTCCCCGGGGCAAGTGGAAGAAATCCTGTACCAAAACCACTTGCTATGATCTTAGAAAGCCTGAGATTCATCAGGCTTCAATATACTCCTGATAATAGTCCAGTCCCAGATGCGTGATGAGATCTTCTCCCTGAATATGTCTCAGCGTATTCTCGAGTTTCATCAGTTGCTTGAATATATCATGTTGCGGAGGGAGTCCTTTCGCTGTCTGTGGTGATTTAAAATAAAAGGAAAGCCACTCCTGAATACCGCTCATTCCAGCGCGTTGTGCCAGATCCAGAAAGAGGGCAAGGTCAAGCACCACAGGAGCGGCGAGAATGGAATCCCGACAGAGGAAATTGATCTTAATCTGCATCTGATATCCCAACCAGCCGGTGATATCAATATTATCCCAACTTTCCTTATTATCACCATGAGGAGGATAATAATTAATACGGACTTTATGATAGAGATCCTTGTATAATTCAGGATGCAGGCCGGGTTCGAGAATATTCTCCAGAACGGATAACTTTGAAACTTCCTTTGTTTTAAAACTATCAGGATCATCCAGTACTTCCCCGTCGCGGTTACCCAGAATATTGGTGGAGAACCAGCCTCTTATTCCGAGGGCTCTTGCCTTCAGGCCGGGGGCAAGGATAGTTTTCATAAGGGTTTGACCGGTCTTGAAATCTTTTCCTGCAATAGGTACACCCATCATCAGTGCGAGTTCCTCCATGGCAGGTATGTCGCAGGAAAGATTTGGCGCTCCATTGGCATACGGAATGCCGCTCTTCAAGGCCGCATAGGTATAGATCATGGAAGGCGCTATGCTTTCATCATTATTCCTCAGGCCTTCTTCAAAAGCAGCAAGCGTCTCGTGAACCTTACCTGGCGCCATGTATACTTCGGTTGACGCGCACCATATCATCACGAGTCTGTCACAATTATTTTTCTCACGGAATTGCCGGATATCCTCCATCAATGCTTCTGCCTGATCCATTTTTGTTTTCAGCTTCTTGACATGAGTGCCATTCAATTTCCGGACATAGGCCGTATCGAATACGGCCTTCATTGGCTTGATGCTTTCAAGTTCAGACTTTATGGGATCCAGGTGCTTATGCTTTTCCAGTACACCGGCGGTGATGGATGATTCATAGGCATTGTCTTCGAAGATATCCCATGCACCGAAGACTATATCCTGCAGTGCCGCCAGCGGAACAAAATCCTTGATCAGAGGATTACGCTTTTCCGTTCTTTTTCCCAGTCTGATGGTACCCAGTTGCGAATAGGATCCAAGCGGCAAGTCCGTTCCATTGCGAATGGCAAGTACTCCTGCCATCAAGGTGGTGGAAACGGCGCCAAGTCCAACCGTAAGTACACCCAACTTACCATTGGCCGGTTTGATTTCTGTGTTCATATGATTTTGGTTTTCCTGAAAATATTGGAGCTTAGCAAATATAACAAGAATCAGGATTTCAGGGCTATACTTCCGTATATCGCGTTGAATTTTCAGCCTGAGACTGAATTCCTCTTGTCAATAAATCTTGGCAGTTTACGCTTACCTTCCTGTAATTGAATCTGTTGAATCTCCTTCACAGTGGTAAAGCCGAGTGAAGGTGAAATCCTGAGCGAAGACTGCAACAGTTTGGTGAGTTTCATTTTCGTCTGCCCTTCTTCGGTTTCCGAAGCGACCAGGATCTTCAGGTCATCGGTACCAAACTCCGTTCCGGAAAGCAAAACCACATAATCTTCAATCTCCGGCAAGGTGTTCAGCACATTAAAAATATGTTGTGGAAAAAGAGTTGTTCCATTGTATTTGATCATTTGCTGTTTCCTTCCAAGGAC
This sequence comes from uncultured Flavobacteriales bacterium, assembly GCA_964544885.1. Classification (GTDB taxonomy): domain Bacteria; phylum Bacteroidota; class Bacteroidia; order AKYH767-A; family 2013-40CM-41-45; genus QQVM01. The sequence goes on along the minus strand of CAZJDX010000011.1, from coordinate 30,530 downwards.
AGGACTGAGCCTTGCACTTTTATTCCCACAGGGGCAGGTCCCTGCATGTTCGACACAAATATCTCCGGTTTTATATCTGAGCACCGGCATGCCCTTCACTCCAAGGGTGGTGATGACCAATTCACCTGCCATGCCGGGTTCCAGCTGTTTGTTATTCTCATCCACAATTTCATAGATAAGCAGATCCTGCAAGTGATGACCTCCTCGTCCATAGGAGCATTCGGTAAAAGCGGTCTGCATTTCAGTAGAAGCGTAAGTTGAATACAATTCGACCTTCCAGTCCTTTTCTATTCTAGCTCCCAGGGCGTTGAGTGTGAAGTCTTCATTCCTGATATTCTCACCGATGCAAATGACTTTTTTTACTGAAGAAGAACTAAGATCAAAACCCTTTTCCCTGGCCGCTTTTATAACTGTGACGAGAAATGAAGGAACAGCGATCAGCACAGTCGGACAAAATCTATGTATGGCATCCAGTTGCATAGCTGCATTGGCAGGTCCAACCCTGACCAGTCCAGCGCCCATTTTCCTAACACCAAGGTAATAGGCAATTCCCGCCATGAACTGACGATCAAGGCTCAGCATGAATTGAAACACATCATCCTGACATATACCGGCGGAACGGAAAGAACGGTATTCATTTTCCGCGAGACGATCCAGGTCTTCCATTGTCAGGGCAAGCGTAACGGGTATACCCATCGTACCAGAAGTGGTACAATATTCAGCTATCCTGTTTCTGGGAACACAAAGAAAATCCCAGTTTCTTTTTTGCAGATCATCTTTGGTGGTAACAGGGATCTTTTCAAGGTCTCTGGCTGACAGAATGCTGCCGATATCAATTCCATTCTTCTGAAAAACCCCGCGATAAAATGGAGAATGTGACTGCAGGTATTCAAGCTGATCCTGTAACTTCCGTATCTGTTCTGTACTGAGTATCATAAATTTCCGGGCTCAGGCCGGCTCTGGTATAACATGAATGGACAATCTCTGCTTTAAGGAAATGAAATAATGTCTGGAGGAGTATCCCTGTCCTTTCATCAGCATGAAGAAAGCTGCACAATGAGGGAGTTTCTCAGCGCATCATTTTTCTGCATTTATCGATCTGGCTTCTGATATAATCTTCTTCGTGTTTATTCGCGATTTCCTTACCTAAGGCGTCCATATAATAACCGATGGCAAGATCAGCATTTTTCTTTCTGAATTCAATATCCCCGGCCAGGACGGAGGCGTGGTAATAGGCAGGGTTAAGTCTGACCAGTTGAGCGGCATCGACATCCGATCCCACATCAACCATCTGTTTCAGTTTCCTGAACTCCATGAATTTTCTGAAGTCTTCTGACAGGAGGAAACTATCGGGAGCGATTGTAAGGTCTTCTTCGATCAATTCTCTGTTATCCTTCAGGCCTTCCATGGAAAAAATCTTATTGAGATCATAAGCGATGTATTCGCCCAGTTGCCAGGGTGAAGTACTCACCCAAACGAGTTGCTCTTCAGGTTTAAAAATAACTGAATGGTGGCAAATCAGCTGATTGATGGATTTCTCATTTCCATAACCGATGAAGGCGCCACCCAGTCCTGCCTTATCCCTCAGGATCATGGCTGTACTCTGTACATTGTTCTTATCCCTTTCCGCCAGCAGTTGTCTGATCCTCTCTTCCCTGTAGACGGATGAACTTCTGCTCATTTGAATCAGGTTTTGTTTTTCATGAAAAAGGTCAGGGCTCTGGTAATGATTGGTGCAAACGATGCTGCTTCCTTTCTCCTCATACACGTCGAGAGCCTGCGGGGTTTTCTCAATCACGACAGTCTTCTTATCCTGAGCGGATCCGATCATGAAGGATTCGGATACGAACGTTTTTCTCTTTCCTGCAATTTCAAGTGCTCCTTGAATATCGGATGCATATTGCAAAATTTCTCTTGCCAGGAGAGAAACCGGTGTCGCGGAACCCGAAGGCATATCTGATTTGGCAGCGTTCAAGGTTACCGTTAAACCCGCGGTATTCATTCCCGAAACCACACCTATCAGACCGCCCCAGGTGATCATCATGAACTTATTACCCTCCCTTGGTTCACAAAAATAGACGATCTTATTCTCTGCAAACCTGTCGCCGACGTAGAAATCGAAATTTCTTCCCAGTATCAGCTTGCCATCTTCCGATTTCTCAGCCCAGGTAGAAAAAGAAGAACAACCGACCAGGGCCATATTTTGCAATGCATGCCCTATATCATGTGCCGCATGATAGTTCATCAATCGCTGGTATGAAGAACCGATGTATTCAAACTCCGCGGAAGCGGATTGCGAAACTCCGAAGATCTCCTCCTTATATTCCTGACTAATATGCTGACTTAGGTCGCGATTGAACCAGGCAATAAAATAGCGCAGGAAATGCCGGTAAAACGAGGAAGGCACCATTTGACGGATCTGGTCGGTAAATGCTTTCTCCTGCTCATAAATCAGTTCCTTCGAAAGTTTCCCGTTGATGAGCCCACGCTCATAAGCATCACCGCTGACAAACATTTCCCATACACCATAGCGGTTCTTCCTGATCCAGTTCTTCCCCAATGTGTAGGTGTACGTATCCAGTTTTCTCCTTTCCCCGCTTGTGGTGGTTTTACCTGTGATCAGGGGTGGATGATCAATCGCTACTATTGACAAATAAATTGCAAGACCAATGATGAGGACGCCTGTTGATATCAGAAGTATTTTTAATATCCGTAGCAGGATTTTCTTACTGCGCATCTGAGATCATATTAACAAGTTCTTTCATACCAAGGATTTCCGAGCAGGTAACCAGCGAACTGATCGCCACCCCGAGTACACCATGCAGGTTAATGTTCTGCCCGGTAAACAACAGATTGGGAATTCTCGTCCGCGGCGGAATGATCGTTTTGAGGGGATTCTTATAATTTTTTGCAATACCATAGATGGAACCATCATCTGTTCCCATATAGTCCCTGAACGTTAGTGGGCTTGCACAGTAGTAACCCTTCATTGCCTTCCTGATACCTGGGAATCGCTTCTCAACGATATCGATCAGCTTCTCAGCCTTATCCTTCTTGAACTTTTCATAATCCTCACCTCTCGAATCCGGGAACAATACCGTATTGAAACTACTTTCCCATTTCTTTACTTCATCGTACTTCATGTAAGTCATGACTGTTACCGCTTCAGCGTATTCTTCAGACTTAGATGAGGCGGAATAAAAGAGACAATATGAAAGAGGCCAGGTCTGGTCGTTATGATCCATGGTGGTCCAGACATCATCCTGCAGGTAACAATAATAGTTGCTCTTCTCGTATGGAATGCGGCCTGGTTCAAGCGTAATGTTTACCATAAAGGCGGAAACAGAATTTTCCAGGCTTTTGATCCTGTTACGGTACACATTCCTGATCAACTCGGATTCCAGCATCTCCAGTGTTTTTGCAGGATGGATATTGGAAATGAAATAATCTCCATAGTACTTATTTCCTTTATCGTCCTCGACAAATTCCATTCTTCCACCTGACTCATGAAAGCGGATAATATTGGTGCGGTTCTTTATCGTCCCTCCTCCACCGGTAATAATTTTCCCCAGAAGCCTTCCTATCTGAGAACCTCCATCCACAAATCTCCAGGAGCTTTCAATATAGCTGTTGAGCACTAAAGCATGAATATAAAAAGGACTGCGGTCAGCGACTCCGGCATAGAGTACATTATTACCTGCGAGAACATTGCGGAGACGTTCATTGCCGGTAAGTGAATCGATACAGGTCCGGGCATCCATTTCAAGTACGCTTGATTTCTCAAATCCATCTCCATATTCCAGGTTGTACATAGGGAATTTCCGGCATACACTTTTGATCATCTCGCAGTACCTGAGAATAGCTTCTCTTTCCTCCGGAAAATCGGCGATCAGTGATTCGGCAAAACGGTCATATCCCTGGGCAAATTTGTATTCCTTATTATCTGAAAGAAAGATGATCTTATCAAAGGCATCTTCATCGAGTTTTTGCATTTTGAGCTTATCGATAATGCCCAGGTAGTTAAAGATCTTATACAGGTTCTGTCCTTTGTCAAGCCCTCCTACATAATGAACTCCGGAATCGAAGATGCACTTATCTCTGGCATAGGTCTGGAGATTGCCGCCGATCTGTTTATTTCTCTCAAGTACGGTAACGCGATATCCGTTCTTCGTCAGGATAGCCCCGCAAAGCAAGCCTCCGATACCGCTTCCCACGATCACAATATCCCCATTATTCTTCTGCATGCATCAGCGCTTTTTAAACGAGAAGATTACATTGGATGTCAGTTTTGAATTGTCAATTCTTTGCATTTCAAAACGGTGACGTTGAGCAAAATCCTCCAGCATCGCGGAAGAAATGAAAGTCAGTTTCTTTTCTCCTGTTTTATTAAAGGTAAAGATACGGGTTGAAAACCACTCTGAAAGCCTTGTACCCCGGTGCCGTCCCCGCAGGTCGCTGAGTCCTTCCCTCAGCACCATGACTCCACCCGGTGAAAGATTTCTGGCGCAACGATCCAGCAAAGAGAGCTGATCATCGGTTTGAAGATAGTGAAGAACATCACTCAATATGATCGCATCGTATCCGGATTCCGGAAAATCCAGAACATCCTGATGAAGAAACTGAACATTGTCGGGTCTTGCATACCCATTACCGGCAATTTCGATCTTCTCTTCATCATAGTCTATCGCCGTGATTTTTCTTTCACCGGACAAATAACCCAGCATATAGGACATGAAGCCATAACCACAACCCAGGTCCAGAACTTTAGCCCGGTCAGGGACTAATTGGTGAAAGATCCTGTAACTATCCTCCAGCCTCATTTTGATTTTCATATACCATTCAAGTACCGGTCCCTTATAGATAAAATTACTGTGTATATGTGTAAGGAAAAACTCAGGTTGCTCGCTTTCCTTCCTGAGAATTTCATACTGCTCACGAAAGTATCTTCCTGTGAGCTTTGCCCTTTCCGAATAGGAATTTCCAAAGCGTGTATCAGTAACAGGTATCCTGGGCAGGAACTTAAGCGTTATCTGCGAATCCTTCAGAAGAAATTCGCCTTTGGTCATGCAGTAACCTGTGCCGTGCAAGACTACTGGCAGAATATCGAGACGGAGTTGTTCCGCCAGATAGAATGCCCCTTTATGAAATCGGCGGATTACACCGCTGGCAGAACGCGTCCCTTCGGGAAAGATCACAATTGAATAACCTTTCTTCACCCTGTCTGCCAAACGGGCAACGCTGTTCTCCGCGCCTTCAGCGACAGGATAATAATCCGCCATGCGCACGACAAATCCAAATACCGGCGAATTCCACACCCACTTATTCGTGAGAAAGATTAGTTTGGGGTTCAACATTCCAAGGGCCAGTATATCCAGAAATGACTGATGGTTGGCAATGATGATAGCCGGCTTGCTGAAATTTTCTCCTGTTGTAATAATAATTCTCTTTCTCACATTGCCCATGATGTAGATCAAAGAACCCTTGAATTTGCTGATGACATAATGGTAAACGAGCTTCTTCCTTTCTTTTTGAAAAGGAATAAGTTTAAAAAGGATAAAGCCGATGACTGTAAGGAGGAGGGCTCCAAAGAGAAAATAGCTGAAGGCAAAAACTGATTTAAGGAGGCCCCACAGCGTATAAGGAGGCTGTTTCCTTGATGCCGGATCCTGGATGAAAAGCCTGAACAGATAAGGCTGAAGGGTTTGCGAGATGAACCAAACGCTTAACAAACCGACAATAGAGACAAGGGCGATGGATCGCAATGCAGGATGCTTTGCCAGAATCAAAACACCCAGTCCGGCAATGGTAGTCAGAACCGAAAACAGAATGGAAGCACGAACTGAACGCAATACCCGTTTCCTCTTCGCATACTCCTCCTTCAATCCGTCCATGGTAAATATACAATAGTCATCACCGAGGGCAAAAACAAGTGTGGAGAGGATGACGTTGATAATATTGAATTTAATCCCGAGCAGAGACATGATTCCCAGTATCCAGATCCAGGCTATAACCATTGGGATAAAGGAAATTAGGGCAAGTTCTATCCTGCCGTAAGCGATCAGCAGGGAGATCAATACGAGCAATGAAGTAACGATAGCGATGAAACTGAAATCATCGTTCACGATATCGACAAGCTTGTCAACGATATACTGTCTGTCGAAAACGGTAAGTTCTGGAAAAGAGGATAGCGAGGAATACACATCCTGAATTCGGCCGGGCGCGGGCTTTAACAGGCTGATGACATAGTAGCCGGTCTGATTCTTATCGATGAAATTTCCGGAAATGGAACTGCCAAGATTTCCCAGTCCGCATTCAATCAGAGGATCGAACTGCCGATGAAGAAGAGAAGTGAATGAGTCAAAAGCATTGGATTTAAATCCATAAGCCTCCCCTGCCTTCTGCAAATCGTTCAGAACACGCGACTTTCTTTCTTCCGACCAGAATGTATGCCACCTGGCAAGCCGTCTTGCCTGCTCCTTTTCGGATAGATAAAATGAACTGACGCCTGAATATGAGTTCAGGATACCCTCCCGCTTCATGTCCTTCAGTTTATCCAAGGCCTCTTCTGACCTGCTTAATGCCTGATCCAGTGTTGAGCCCTGACTGAAAACAAAAACCGACTTGTGATAAAAGGAAGCGGTGCGGTTCATTTCCGTTTCACTCTGCTTCAGTTTATCCGACATGTAATTGATCTTAGACATGTCATCTTCGAACTGAACGTCTTTCGCGAAATAGAAGAATAACGGACTAAGGACTACAAATGCCAATGCAATTTTCTTCCTACCCTGAAGACGGTCAAGGAAATTATCCAGATAAAGTGTGAGTCCTGAACCGGAGTTATTTTCCGGAACCTTAGTCCTGATAAGGTGGGGAAGAAAAACCAGCGAAGAAACAGCAGCACCGATGAGGCACAAGGCAGCGAACAAACCCAGGTCCTGTAAAACAGGCGCTTTCACAAACTGAAGACACATAAATCCTGCAATCGTGGTGAGACTGCCGACAGTCATTGGATAAGAAAGTTCCGTGACCGCATCCCTTACCTTACCGTGATAGCGTTGATGCATTAAAAAGTGTAATGAATAATTGACGGCAATACCTAAAACCAGCGATCCTGCTCCTATGGCAATTACCGATACCTCCCCGCGGATAAAATAGATGGCAGCCAGCGCAACTAATGCTCCGTATAGAACAGGAATGATCATCAGCAAGCTGTAATACAATTTTCTGAAAAACCAGGCGACGATAATGACCAGAATGAGGATGGTAAGACTGGTAGTGAGGATCACATCTTTCCGGATCTGTGCAGCATTACCCGCAGCCACCAGGGGAGCACCGAAAAAATCTAATCTCAATCCTGTCGCCTGAGCGACACTGTCCACGATACTCCCGATCTTCTCTCCAAAAATTCCATTCTGTACTGTTTCGGAGGATGGGAAAGCAGGGTTGATGAAAAACAAGAGATATTTAGTATCATGACTGAAGAAATGATTCTCATACAAAGCCAACTGATCATTGCTCTTCAGATTTTGAAGTTTATTATAGGCTATGAAATTAAGTCCAAGCGGATCCCTGACAATAAACCTGCTCATGGCAATTCCTGCAGGTCCGGTAAGCGTTTTATAGTTGGACCCGATCTTTGTCTCAATGGCTGATTCTGAAGTGATCGAATCGATGAGTTTGTAGTCTTCCTCTTCAAGGAAATATGGAAGATTCTGATCAATGACGCCTAGGACTGCAGCCATGGCGCTGTCATCAACCTTGTATTCCAGGGATTCAATATAAGTACCCGCCTCTTTCTGCAGCTTTTCAACAAGCAGGTCACAGACAATAATAAGGCTGTCAGGTGAAACAGGTATGCTGTCGTCTGCAGATGAGATCCTGAAGAGTATCCGGTCTGAAATTTTAGAATTCCTGTAAAACGCGTTCAGTTTTTCATGCGCAGCATCGGCCGGCAGCATCCGGATTACGTCTTCCTGCAAGCTGACTTTGGAGGCCAGAAACGAAAGGAGAGCAAGCGACATAAAGAAGAGGAAAAAGAAGAGTTTCCTTCTAGGCCGCAAGTAGTCGTATATGTAAAGGAATAATGTACGCATTTAACTCCTGACCTTTTTTCCGGAGAAAATTCCAAGTAACACATAGCTCCCTATACCGGTGATAAGGGAAGCGATGAAAGCAAGCAGAATGCTTCCATAAATATATTGTATAAATCCCTGACGTATCGTCTCAAGGTTTATAGTCCGGTCCAAACTCAAATGGATAACGGCATGATCATCCATGAACAAGGCGCCGCATTTATAACTCAGAAAGATGATCAGGGGGATCATCGGCGGAATGCTGATATTGGCCGCGAGGATCACCAGTAGTTTATTCAATCTGAACAAAACGGAAAGAAGGATGGCAACGATAAGCTGAAATCCCCAGATAGGGATGATCCCCATAAAAACGCCAAAGGCCATGGATACTGACGAATGTATCCTTGATTCATTGCTTGCAATGATCTTATCGGCTATTCCCGTATAGGTTTTTTTGCTGAACAGCGTCCGTAGAAAATTTCTCGGGATGATATAAGACACGAGGATGATCACCAGTACTGTATTCAATAAACTGATCCTCGCGAAATCCTTCACAGGTCTGAAATGAGAAATACGGCTTTGCTTTGGCGCGTAGTATATCTTTACCGGGACTGATTCGATCCTTATTCCCTTCCAGGAAGAGCGCACCAGCACCTCTATTTCAAATTCATACTTTGAGGTATAGAACCTCATGTCTTTCATGAGGTGCACCGGGTAAAGCCGGTAGCCGGTTTGGGTATCAGGGGCGCTGATCCCTGTCTCAAACCAAAACCAGAAATTTGAAAACCTGTGACCGAAACTGCTTTTCCCTGGAATTCCGGCTTGCTTCATGTTGCGGGCGCCAAGGATAATGGCATCACCTGCCGTTTCCAGTTTATCAATGAAAGCCGGGATGTCTTCAGGGAAATGTTGTCCGTCGCTGTCAATGGTGATCGCGTATCTGAATCCTGCCTTGATGGCCCATTCCAACCCTTTCCGTATAGCCCATCCTTTTCCGGCATTGGGAATGTAGGAGAGTGAGGACAGATCAGGAAAAAGGTTGATTACCTCTGTGGTATTATCGGTGGAGCCGTCATTCACAATGAAGATGTCCTCCGTAAAGGCCAGCACCGATCTGATCACCTGTTCCAGTGATCCCGCGTTATTAAATGTTGGAATGATCACACATACTTTCAATTCCTTCATCTTACGGGAATACACCTCACTGCTCTCCATCATGTCAGAAATAGGTAGCTTTCGAAATCCTGAAAAATGTTTTCTCTCCGCAAAAGATCGATCCCTCTGCCATAACAGTACCATCCGGTCCGGAAACGAAGTCGGTCTTCACGCTGAGTTCAGGTTCCTGAAGTGGATTGATGACCGCCATGAACTTCATGGCAGCCGCGTGTTTCAAACTGAGTTTGCGTTTCAACCGATCTTCCAACTGCTCTTTCACAATCTGCATCATGCATACTCCGGGAACGACAGGCATGCCCGGAAAATGGCCTTCAAAGACCGGATGCTTATCGTTCAGTCTGATCCGGACTTCCCCGGAACTCTCAGCGTTGCTTGCTGCAGACAGGCGCGTATAAAAATTATCACGGAGCATTTTGTGTCTCAACTTTTTTCAATGCGATATTGAACTGGAAAGCCTGATGTGCAATATAAACGGAATCCGGCATGCTGTTTCCGTCACCTATAAGATTCATTACTACTTTTCTTTTATACCTTGATCCGGCCTCCATTCTTTCAATCTTCTCGCAGTTTTTGTCGGTGATCATATAAATCGTCTCACTACCATCCAGGAAGGCAAGATACAACAGACTGCCGGATTGAAGATACCGTACAGGCATATAATCATATCCTGCCTGAACCAGCATTCCCAGATCCCTTCTCAAAGACCTGAGAACTGCCGCCTTATTCAATTTATTGACGCAGTGAATTACCCTGAATTCATTCTCAAAAAATTCAAAATCGAACATCTTAAATCCCATCTCATTGGTAAATACAATTCTCAGTGAACCGTCTGCCATGGATTTAATAAACAGAAGCCCGCTCAGGTGATTACCCGCGACATTCACTTTGGTATTATAAAGCACTGTATTAAACTCAGGCTTAAGACCATCTCTGCATGAGGGACGATCAGTACTTTTCTGCAAAAACGCGTAAGGATTTGTTGCGCATGCGGTACACAGTAAGAACAGACTAATCAACCCTGAAAAGTGAATCCGGTATCGCTTCATTAAAATTTCGGTTGATAAAAGTAAAAACTGTATTGTCACCTCCGGGCTCGGTCAGATCCATCCTGCTTACTGAATAATCGCGTTTGTCAATATAAAGACTGATGGCAGAGAAATAGTCACGCAATTCCTTTCGGACGGGAACCATTTCTATCAGGAAATTTCCGCTATTCTCGAAAATCAAGTTTTTAAAATCGCGACTGTCGATGGCAGTACCCTGCACACAGTCGATGATAATCCGGTTAACGTACTCCAGCATCTTGTTATTTCTTGATGAAAGCGTGGTGGTTTTGATATCATCTCTCACCATCATCTTTTCACCATTGATAACCATGAGATACCTGTACGGGCTGTGATATTCCATACGGACCTTGTTTTGTTTCATAAAGCGGAACTGGCCCTTGGATGTGATCTTTTCAGATAAGATAACAAGATTTTTTACTTGTGTGAAATCCGCCTGTATGGATCTGAGACCTGCGGAGGTTTCCGCGAATTTCTTCCGGAATAAACTCTCATCCTTTACCGCCTGATACCCTGCGGGCTGAGCTCCTGTTTGTATCAACAAACCAAGGAAGCAGAAACAAAAAGCAATGAATCTATGCATAAGCGGATCTATTAAGTAACTGATCAAGTCGTACTATACTGAGGCCACACTCTCTTATCTTATTGATCATTTCCTGCAAAGTTGTCACCGTCAGGTCACTTGTATCGTGCAGCAGAATGATATCCCCTGCCCTCAGCCCTGATGTGGTTCTTCTAAGCAGGCTATCCGGGCTTTTCAGGACCGTGTCAAGCGATCTGACACTCCATCCAATGCTTGCAAAATTACCAAACTTTACCGCTTTTGCGATATGGGGAGTTGTCACGCCATAGGGAGGGCGAAAATAAGCAGGCTTCTTATGGATTATTTCCGATAGGATGGTATTGGTTTGTTCAAGCTCCCGTGCTATCCTTCCTGCCGGAAAAAAGTCAAAGAAAAAATGATGGGAATAGCTGTGGTTCGCAAGCAGATGTCCTTCCCGGTCTATTCTGCTGATCAGCTCTTCATTTCCGGGAACCTTGCGTCCGATACAAAAGAAAGCAGCGTTTACCTGATTCGAACTGAGCACCTCAAGAATGGCAGTTGTTCTTTCAGGATCCGGCCCGTCATCAAAAGTTAAGGCCACCGCGTTCAGATCGCTTCTTCCTTTGCAGATAACAGGCATGAAAAATCCGGAACAAACCCTTGATGAACCAATGGCGATCAGTACCAGATAAGCAAGGACAGCAAGAAAATAAAATACAATAGGTACAGTCAGGCGCAGATCAGCAAGAAACAGCAGCAAGATCAGAATCACGAATAAGAGAGAAGTTTTCCTGAAATTCAGCATACTGAAACAAGGATGAAAGAATGGTGGATATTCATAAAATTATTGTGCATCAGGATACTTCTGAATGGACCGCTTTGTCCTACTGAAGCCGTCATGACGGAAGCTAATGCATCTTCTGCCAGGATACGGTACGCGATGTACAATCCGAATGCCGAAGCGGTGGAATATTCGCCGCAAAGTTTTTTGAAGGGATACACGAAACCGGCAGGAGAAATTCCGTCATAAAATTCTTTCAGGCTATTCGCTTCAGCTTCCTTCCCCATCCTTCCGGAAAGTATCATATCAACGCTTTCCTTTCCGTTCCGGCGGAGAAAGTTCAGCATGGCCGTCCGGACAGCGGCATCATCAGGGAAAGAACAAGTCTCAAGGTCTTTAACCTCTATGGCCCGTCCTTCTCCGGGTTCATTGCTGAGTAAAAAAAAGGCAGCTCCTTCACCGGCTTCATTTCCGCTTACGATCAGATTGTCTGTCTGTGAATGATGATGTTTATAATACCCCAGCCTTTGTAAAATGACGATACTTTCCCTGGTCAGCTCATCAAGCCCACCGATCAGTATATGCTCTGCGGCATTTTCCGAGAAAAGCAGTTTCGCATCCATTAAAGCGCTCTCAAAGGACAAACTACGATGTACATAAGTACTGTTATAACCGGTACAAGCGAAGTGCAAAGCTATCTGTGAGGCGATGGTGTTATGCGTCGAATGGATGAATGCCGTTGGATTAAGCAGTTCCTCCTTGTTCAAGACCATCTTACCCAGAAAGCTCACCGTATCTTCAAGACATCCCAGGGCTGTTCCGACAATGATCGCGTCCGGCTTTTGAATGCCGGCCTGTCTGACTGACAGTATAGCCGAGGTTAAACCCATCCTGATGATACGACTCATCCTCCGGATGGCCTTAGCATCAATGAAGCGAGAATAATCCGGTTCAATGCAGGCAAACCTGGAACCAGCAGGGGCAGCGTACTTCCCGCTAAAGTATTCATCCGAATAAACAGGTTGAGGTGATATGAGTCCTGTTCCCCTGATAAAGGCCGTCATCTCAATTTACTTTTGAAAATATGAGTGAAGTACAATTTCCGCCGAAACCAAAAGAATTGGACAATACATTTTCAACATCGGGCTGTATGCTGAAAGTGGTTTCAGGAATGATCTTCATATCCTGCATCTGATTCGCGTAGTGAAAGTTTGGATACACATAGCCATACTTTGCAGATAATGCCGAGAAAACCGCCTCGACTGCCCCGCTCGCGCCGAGTGTATGACCGGTGAAGGATTTAGTTGAACTGAGTCTGGGATATGCCGGATCGAAAATCCGTTCCACCGCCCTGCCTTCCGCCATATCATTATTCTGGGTTCCGGTACCATGCATATTAATATAAGAGATCTGATCCGGTCTGAGTCCACTCATTCTCAAAGCGCCTGTCATGGCATTATAGGGTCCGTTACCTTCCGTGGATAAGGCTGTCTGATGATAGGAATCGTTGGTGTTGGCATATCCGCTCAGAACCGCGTATGCCTGCAGTGCGGAAGCCTTCAAGGCGGATCCGCTCATCAGGACAACATAGGCTGATCCTTCTCCAAGATTGAGTCCAACCCTGCTTTCATCCAGCGGCCGGCATTGCTCTTTGTCAACAATCATGAGACTGTTAAAGCCGTTCAGCGTAAACTTTGTAAGCGCATCAACGCCTCCTGCAATCACCACATCCAGTTTTCCGGCTTTAATAAGTCTGGCTCCAAGCATGATGGAATTTGCCGATGATGAGCAAGCGGTACTTATTGTGGTGACAAAATCCCTTATCTTCAGTTTTTGGGCTACATAATCCGTTGCCTTTCCGCAGTCATGATACATCACGTCATGCAGTTCGCCACTCATCGGATCATGGATGAAGTCTTCATAAAATATTTCCGTTTTGTCCATACCGCCTACACTGCTGGCGGAAATAAATCCTGTCCTGAAACGGGAAAAGATATCCGAAGGAATACTGTCAAGCGCTGCTCTTGCAGCATGATAACTGAGAAGAATTGTACGGCTGAGTCTGTTGTCCAGGGAATGAAGCTCCGCCAATTCTTCATTTGTCATTTTTACCTCACCCAGAGGAAAAACCTCTTTGTGAATTGTGTTCAGGTATTGGCAAGGTCCGATTCCTGAACGATGTTCAGAAAAGGAGTTAATGGTTTCACTGACATTCCTGCCGATCGCAGAGATGATGCCCAGGCCTGAAACATAAACCGGGACGTTCATCTCATGATTTTTTATGTGCCATTATACACCTGGCCATGGATGAAACCGAATAGAAAACATCCGGACCTTCTTCCGCTTTCGCCAGTTTTATCCCATAGTGTTGCTGAAGCAGGACGATTAATTCCAGCGCGTCGATGGAATCAAGCCCCAATCCTTCGACGAACAATGGCTGATCATCACCGATATCTTCAGGCTTAACATCCTTCAGGTTAAGCTGCTCCACTATCTGAACCTTCAGGTTTCGCATTAGTTCCTGCATAATCTTTATATTGATTTGTATAGTTTCCTTATCAGGGAAGGGGTAAATACACTCTTATCATTCGACTCTTCCCTCGTGACAAGATAAAGAAAAGATTCGTATGTATCATTCATGAGTTCAACCCAACCTCCGATACAGGCATCGGTAATAGTATGCCTGAAAAGCATCTCTATGTATTTCACCTGTGCATCAGCATCAAAATGGCCGGTGCAAAAGAATACAGATTCTCCTTTCAACTTATGTCTGATACATACCTCGCCTATCACTATATTGGGAAGGGTATAAACAAATACAGCCGGACTCGCTATTCCCTTTCTTAACTGATTATAATATTTAATATCCGTATCAAGACTTGAACTCCTGTTTGAGAGGACCATTCCTATCTTGTCAGGGGAATACTTTTCCGTCAACGTCCTTCCAGTCAATAATACTTCCGCTGTCAAAAATCCAAGTCTTGACAGCTTATCCATCTTATGAAACCTGGGATAATCGGTATTCAATGACCTGTATGCCTTCTCCATGAATTCATCGAAGGGATCAGGAGAAGCCTGAAATAATACCCTGTCCTTCAGGCGGATCTTTCCATTTCTGATGCCGGCATAGCTCACTACCTTTAGCGGATGATCCATTATCAAACGGCTTTTTCTATCCTGATTACCTTCGAAAGAGTTGAGAGCAGATGGTCGTGCTTCTTCACAAAAGGATTATCGAGGTCCCATACATATCCGGCCAGTACTGAACAGATCTGATTCTTTATTTCTGAATTGATTGCCTTGGAAAAAAATATTTCATGAAGAGTTCCGTCATACCATCCTTTAACATAGGATCTGAAAGTATTGATACCTTGCATCATGTAGCCGGTATACTCTTTCTCCCAGTCCACCTTTTCGCCTCTTAAAAATGCGGCTACCAGTTTTGAGGCCTTGTTACCTGATTCCATGGCGAATGTCACACCGGATGAAAAAACGGGATCAAGAAACTCGGTTGCATTTCCACAGAGTACAAATCCCTCCCCATACAATTGCTTTGTTGAAATGGCATAACCTTCAATGGTCCTGGGCTGAAGAACCATTTCCGCATGGAGGAAACGATCCTTTGTATTCGGGTCCAGGTCAACCAGGGCCCGCATTCTCTCAACGGGATCTTCAGGAAGGCTCTGAAAGAAGGAAGGATCGGCAACATAACCTACCGACGTGACGCCATTGGAAAAAGGTATGATCCAGATCCAGGTCTTTTGTTCATGGACGACTACCGTGATCCTGTTACCGTCCACACCATCAGGACGCTTATTGTCAATGAAATGAGTAAAATGTGTCTTTCTGGGTTCAAAGGAAGAGGCCTTGTCCAGACCGAACATCCTCGGAATTACCCTTCCATAACCGCTTGCATCCACAATAAATCTGGCTTCAATGATCTCTTCCGTTCCGGAAGCGTCGGTGATGGTCGTCTTTGAATCGCTGTCTTTAAATGAAATTGAGCTGACCGTCTTCTGGTAGTGTACAGGGATTCCCATTTCTGTGACGGAATCTGCAAGTACTTGGTCGAATCTTGCACGAGGTACCTGCCATGTCCATTTCCATCCGTTACTGAACTGATCGCTGAAATTAAAATCACAGATCTCATCACCCCGGACAAACTTCGCACCGAACTTTTTCTGAAAATTCTCCTTCATTACCGCTTCCAGCAGTCCTGCTTCATCCAGATGATCCATCACCCTCGGAAGCAAACTTTCACCAATGACAAAGCGGGGAAATTTTTCCTTCTCAACCAGCAGTACATTCAGTCCCTGCCTGTGCAGCAAGGAAGCCGCTATACAACCTGCAGGCCCTGCACCGATCACCAATACGTCCACTCCGGTGGTTTTCATTGTTCTGATAATTTATTTCTTACACTTAAGCATGGAATGACAGATACCAATCCTGTCGATTCTTTCAATGAATGAAAATCCTGCCTTACGGACGAGTTCGGTGAAGAGCCCGCTGTGATACATCTGACTATTGCCATTCGCCATAGCAGTGAAATACAGCGAGGTCATCTGCAGACAAAAGGCCGAGACCTCATAACTTTGACGGTCCCACAAGGGTTCGAGGATTACCACTTCGCCCTTCTCACCCAATGCATCGTAACATCTTTTAAGAATGGAGACGATTTGATTTTCAGAAAAACAATCAAGGAACTGACTCATCCAGATGATGTCAAATCCCTTCGGCAGCGAACAGTTCTCATCCAGCAGATCGACTTCAAAAAACTCTGCCCTTTCCGAATAACCATTCTTATGGATCATTTCCTTAGCCATATTCAATTGACCCGGCAAATCCGCAATACCCACCCGTACATCGGGAGAATGTGCAAAACACTGAAGCGCCCATTTACCTGTATTTCCTCCTATGTCGAGAATCTTCAAAGGACCTGATCTGAAAACATGATTGAGAACAGCGGGAAAGGAATCACTGGAATAATAATGATCAAAGGCGAACCAGCTTTTCTGAACATGCTCCGGCAACTTCGAGAGCGCTTCATAAATCGTTTTCCAGTTGCCAAAAACTTTCAGTCCCTCAGGTTTTCCGGAGAGGAGAGACTTATCCAGATCAAAAAGTCCCTTGTAGCAAACATCATGGGAGAAATCCATATTCACGATAGTCATTTTATCATGCAGGATAAAATAGCCGGTACGGGTAAGACAATACAAACCTTCATCCACCGTAATGAGGCCAATACCAAGTCCGCCTTCCAGCAAGACCCTGATGCTGTATTCCGACAACTCAGTCTGATCATGAATGTCCTTAGCGCTTATTCCGCTTTCTCCACTCTTCTCAATGATCGATAAGATTCCGAAATCCCGGAGAATCCTGGAACACTGAAAAACAAATGGCGCGAAAGCGATCTGCTGGGCGTACACCTTTGATGCCATTGCGTTTCGTGTGTCCTTTTGAAACATTTCTTCTAATTTTTGCATAAGCTCTTTTAATTTATTGAAAATACCATCGCCGCATTACAGCCGCCAAAACCGGAAGCTGTCTTGAGACAATTTCGAAAATTACTTTTCACATTTTCCTTCACCACATTTACTGCAGGTTCCAGGATATCTCCCGTAAAACCGGCACTTGAAGGGAATACACCGCTTCGCATCGACTCGATGCAAATGGCAGACTCCAGTAAGCCGGCAGCGCCAAGCGTATGACCAACGTATGCTTTGAGGCTGTTCAGCGGGGCAGATTCCAGCGAACATAAATGAAGAGCCTTTGCCTCCATTTCATCATTATAAGGTGTAGCCGTTCCATGCGCGGAAACAAAATCCACCTGAGCCGCATCGATCCGGCTTTCAGCCAGCGCCTTTCTGACAGCGATTGCCAACTCCATACCGGTTCTGGAAGGACCGGATATGTGATTCGCGTCGTTTGACATGGAGCCTCCCCTTATAGAGATGGTTGATTGTTCAGTGTTGTTGTCCCGGCCAAGTACAATGCAGGCAGAGGCTTCTCCCAGATTGATCCCGTCTCTTTGTGATGAGAATGGTTTACACCTTCCCGGACTCAGTGCCTGGAATGACCTGAAACCACTGATCACAAAATGGCTCAGGGTATCTGCTCCGGTAACAATAGCCTGATCATACAAACCTTCCTGCAAATAGCGCCTGGCGACGATCAGTGCGGCTATTCCAGAAATACAGGCATTGGAAACCAATACGGGATCATTCGGATTTTTAAAATGATTACTCACCTTCATAGCCGACCCAAAAAGTTCCAATCCGGCTACATCGGCTTCCTTACCTTCATTCAATTCCAGTTCAAGGATATTACCCTTCGTAGTGGAGCAGATGAAAAGTGTTCTGTCCGATGCAGGATCAATGCCGCTTTGATTAATGGCCCCGGCAGCAGAAACGATCATCATTCTTTCAAACTTAGTGAAGGACTTCCCCGCAGCCTGAGTCAGTTCTCTGAGACGCTCCTCCTGTTCCTCTGAAAAGGCAGAAATCCAGAGCGGACTATCAGCTGACTGAAATGAATTGCTGCTCCTTACTGAAGACTTTCCCTCGCACATCCGTAAGTGGTTTTCGGAAGCAGAAAAACCAAGCGGGGAAATGATGTTTGTGGCAAGCACCTGAACCGGTTCCATCATCCAGTTTTTTTCAGATCCAAATGCTTCACCTTCCACTCTTCATAAAAATCGGGACATGAGAGTTGCAATTCTTTTGTTTCCCTGTCCAGAAAGACCTGCACACTATTGCCCACTGCCAGGACAGACTGTGTAACCGGATCAACGATCTTGTAGTTGAAATTCAGTTTGGCTGCGGGATTATAAATAAAGGTGGTGATCACCAGGGCTGAATCGCCATATTTAAGGGATCGTTTATAATCACAGTTGATGCTCACCAGTGGAGCAAGGTATCCCTTTTTGTACATATCAAGGTAACTCAGACCGAAGCGTTCGCCAAAAGCTTCCCGTCCGTCTTCGAAATACCTGATATAATGTCCATGCCAGACTATACCGAGCGGATCAGCCTCATTAAACTTAACCTTTACAAGATGCCTGTCAGATAACTGCATAGATATAGGTAAAACCTGTGTTGAGCACGACAGGCATTATTACATGAATAAGCTGAAGCCTGGATTACTTTGCGTACTGCTTTTTCCACTTATTGTACAATCCTCCCTTGATCTGCTTAAGCGTACTATACACCGCGCCTGCCCAGTAATTTCTGAATCCAAAACCTGCAGGTTTTCCCGTGACTCTCTCTGAAAAGAGAACAGCTCCGGATTTCATATCGACGAAGGTAACCCATACAGGCGACTCCTCATGCGTCTTGCTCATGGCCTCTACGATGAAGACCAGCCCGATTCCGCTTTCGTTCAGTTTATAGCTCTTTACCCGTTCTGTGATGGTTTCGATCGAATATCTTTTCAAATCGGCCGCATCGGTACTGAGGACCTTATCCGTATTCATCGCGGCATTAACCTTTTCTATATAAGTAAGGTTGGAGCTTACCGTATCCTTGTCGAACGCGGAAGTAAGGTTGTACTTCTTGGGTTCACGAAGAATCAGGTCATTGATGACCTTGGCATAGTCGTCGAGTTGGGACGCACCTACTTCCAGTGTACCGATATACCTGACATCGGAATAATCAACTCCCAGCCAGGTAAGAGGAGTGTTTTTTTGAAAAACACCGGCGGCGCTCTGCGCCACAGCCCTTGAACTGAAGTAACCCGGAATGATTAAAACCAGGAGACAGCAAACTAAGATTACTTTTTTCATGATTCGGATTTTTGAGTTTCATTCATTACAAATATTCGCATTTCACATTGAGCATACAAGCGGCCGTTTGAAGAGACACTGCCGTTTATAATCGTTACATCAAGCACTTTATTAATAACCGTGACCTCTGTTCTCAATTCAGTTCCGACAGCGGGCAGGGAAATGACCTCCAGGTTCTTTATGGATGCGATGAAGCCAATCGGAACACGGGTTCCCATTCTTTTGCTTTCAAAACCGACACCGGCAGCTGCCGTCTGAGCCATGTTCTCAACCAGACCACTTTCCGACAGAAATCCTTCTTCACAAAATACGCAAGATGCCTGAACTGTCAAACCACTGATGCTTGTGATTCCGTCAGAGGAGATAAATTTGTCGATCATCACCACCGGCGGTCTTTGCGGGATCAATTCAAGTAGTTCATTACCAGAAATTAACATATTAGCGCTGTTGTTGCCAGAAGTTATAGTAGTTGAACCACTGATCCGGATAGAGTTTGATCTTTTCTTCAAGATCCCGGACAAAACTTCTCAGGACTCCCTGTACAGTGTCTCCTTTTTCCGGATAAAAATACCTTAATTCCGTGGAATAAAAATGATAATGTGAAAAGCCCGCCTTGAAAGAATGGACAAACGCGACAGGCACTTTCAGTTTCAGACTCAGGAGAAAAGGACCTTCCGGAAATCTTGCCGTCTCACCCAGGAAGAGCGCTTCGGCGGTCTTATGACCTTCGAGATAACGGTCGGCATGCATGCATACGATTTCCTTATTTGACAGAGCCTGACTGATACTATAGATGTGAGACAGGTCATTTCTCACATAAATAACGTGGAACTCTTTATCGCCGGTGACTTTCTTCAGGTATTCTTTGATCTTCTCATCTTCACCATCGTACATCACAATGTGTATACGGGTATTCAATCTCTTCAGCATATGTCCGGCCGCCTCCCAGTTACCCACATGAGCGCTGAGCAGAATTCCGCCGTTTCCCTCCCTGGCCATCCTGTGAAGATTTTCTTCACCGTCAAATTCAAAACTGAAATCTGTTTTGATCCCTGCCATCAGGGCGATCTTGTCTATGAGAGTCTGTCCAAAACGATAATAGTTTTTATACAGGTATCGGATTGATTTCAGGTGGCTAAAGTTCAGTCTCTTTCGGTAGAAATACAGGATGGGGCCTGAACTGCTGCGGGAAAAAATAAAATAATAAAGCGCAACGGGATGCAGGACAAGATAACAAAGACGCAATCCCGCCACTCTGATGAGGCCGACAAAAATCTTGTAACCTAATGTATTCGCTTTTGATCTACCTTGCCAGGACGGCATTTTTATCGGACCTCTTCTGCAATTCTTGACTGGACGTAGTCATAAAAATCCTGAAATGTGTGAATGTTATTAAAGTCTTCAGGCCTGACTTTAAATCCAAAATTACTTTCAATCACCACGACCAGGTCTATATAATCCAGGCTGTCGAGTTCCAGGGTTTCGCGAAGATTGGCTGCAGGCACGATCAATCCGGCCTCCACTTCGAATTCCTCAACGAGAAAACCATTTATCCTTGAGATTATTTCTGCAGTATCCATGTTATGCGGCAATCCACTTTTTGAGGATCAGGGAAGAATTTGTTCCTCCAAATCCGAATGAATTGGACAAAAATACGTTAATGTTCTTTTCGGTTGTAGCGGCAATAATATTCAATTTAGCCGAATCTTCGTCAGGATTTTCAAAATTAATGTTTGGAGCGATGAATCCGTTATGCATCATCAGGAGGGAATACACAATTTCACTGGCGCCTGCCATCCAGCATTCATGGCCTGTCATGGACTTTGTCGAGCTGACCGGTGTATTACAATCCTGAAATACCTGATGAATGGCCTTTGCCTCTGAAGCATCACCTGCCGGAGTGGAGGTGGCGTGTGCGTTTATATAATCAACCTCTCTGGCAAGAATTCCACTGTCTTTCATCGACATCATGAGCGCCCTGACAGGTCCATCCACTGTCGGGTTGGATATATGGCCTCCGTTCGAAGAAAATCCATACCCAATGACTTCAGCGAGAATATTCGCACCTCTTGCCTGAGCCGATTCAAGACTTTCCAGAATGACTGTTGCGGCTCCTCCGCTGGGAACAAGACCATCGCGATCCTTATCGAAAGGTCTTGAAGCCCTTGCCGGATCAGATTCACGGATGGAAAATGCCGAGAGAGCATCAAAATTACCCATAGAATAAATATTCACTTCCTGAGCTCCTCCGCAAATGACGGCCTCTTGTAATCCTTGTCTGATCAGCAGGTATCCCATACCAATGGCATGAGAACCGCTGGCGCAGGCTGCGCTGACGGTGAAATTGATGCCTTTCAAACGGAATATGGTAGCCAGGTTCATGGTCACGGTGGAGTTCATGGTCTGAAAAACGGAACCGGAGCCTACCAGCATGGTATCCTTCTTCTGTCTGATGATATCTGTTCCTTCCACCACCGGTTGCGCCGAACTGTCGTTACCGTAGAGAATACCGAACTCATTCGCGTCAATATACTCCTGATCAATTCCGGCATTCTTCAATGCTTCAAGGGTGGCTATATAGGCAAATTCACCCTGCTCCGGGAGCATGATCCTTGCACGACGATCCAATAATCCTTTTAATACCGGTCTTTCTACAAGACCGGTCAGGCCCGAACGGTAACCAAACTCCTTGCGTGACCTGTCAAGAATTATTCCCGATCCGCCCTGGTACAGGGAGTTTCTTACTTCATCCAGATTTTTACCGATACATGAATAAATCCCGGTGCCGGTAACGACCACTCTTTTCATCAGGCAAATTTAACCATTAAATCAGGAATAGAGAGCGCCATTCACAGAGATGACCTCTCCGTTCACATAGGATGCCCCACCGGAAGCCAAAAAGCCGACAACAGCAGCCACTTCTTCAGGTGTCCCGAAGCGCTTAGCCGGAATCAGGGCTGATAATTGCTTTTCGTCGAGGTCACCGGTCATGTCGGTTTTAATAAAGCCGGGCGCCACGGCATTTACAGTGATGCCTCGTCTGGCAACTTCCTGTGCAAGAGCTTTTGTTGCCCCGATCATTCCGGCTTTCGCTGCCGAGTAATTAGTCTGACCGGCCATACCTTTCAAACCTGAAAGTGAAACGATATTGACGATCCGGCCATATCGTTTTGCAAGCATGGGATTAAGCACCAGTCTGGTTATATAAAAGAAAGCATTCAGACTTGTATCAATCACCTGATCCCACTGTTCCTCGCTCATGAACATGAGAAGATTATCCTGACGGATACCGGCATTATTTACAAGAACTTCAATCTGTTTTTCCTTATTCGATTCGATCCAGTTGCCCAACACATCCTTAATCTGTTCCTTATCCGAAACGTCGAAGCGGATCAGTTCGCATTCGGTACCCAGCTCCCTGATCAAGGCCCGTGTTTTTTCCGCTTCTGCATCATTCGTTCTGTAATTGAGGAGGATGTTATAGTGCTGTTTTGCCAGTTGAAGACACACCGCTCTTCCAATTCCTCTTCCCCCCCCTGTTACCAACGCGTAGTTCATGGATATCTATTTTCTTTTGACAGCTGTAAGTGAATGCGGATGAATACCGTGACCGTAATCAGGAATGAAGAACTTCGATTTCACTCTCCCGGAGAAAGGTGGTCACCTGACGGATATCCCGGAACAAGGGACGGTCTTCGACGAATTTGGGACAGATGATCCGTAATTCCTTATAGAAATTGACAGCAGGAGCTGAAAGCCTGTCGGCGCAAGCCATGTGATCAATCGCCTGTATTACGGCAATGGCCTGAATGGCCAGTACTTCAAAGGAATTCAGGATCACTTTTCTTGTGATGAGCGCGGAATTGGCTCCCATACTGACCACATCCTGATTGTCATTGTTATTCGGAATGCTGTGAATATAGGCAGGCATGGACAAGGTCTGGTTCTCAGCCACGGTTGAAGTAGCGGTGAACTGCATACCCTGTGAACCGTAATTCAGTCCCAGCTTTCCCAGGTTGATAAATGGCGGTATCTTCTGATTGAGTTTATCATTCAACAGAAAATTCAACTGCCTTTCAGCCAGCATGGAAAGCTTTGTGACAGCGATACGGAGTTTATCCATTTCAAGCGCTACATAATCGCCGTGAAAATTACCACCATGGTATATGTTCTGATTCTCCGAATCAATGACGGGATTGTCATTCACCGAATTGAGTTCATTGATCAATACCTCTTCCGCCGACTGGATGGTATCCAGCACCGGACCGAGTATCTGAGGAACACACCGTAGGGAGTAATATTCCTGTACCTTTTCTTCAAGGATATCGGTCATGATCTTTGACCCGTTGTACAAGTGATCTGTCCTTTTGCGGATCATTCTGCTGCCTGAAGCTATTTTTGTCATGGCTCTGGCAACCCGCAACTGACCTTTGTGCGCTTTGACCTTATTCAGTTCCGTTGAGAAATGATCATCGAAAGCTTCCACCAGTTCGTTGATACAGGTAGAGATGAGTATGCTCAGGTTAAGAAGCTTTTTAGCATAGATCAGGTTTACGATTCCTATACCCGTCATGGCCGATGTTCCGTTCAGCAGCGCAATACCTTCTCGCTGGAATATGCTTACCGGTTTCATATTCTCCTTCTCAAAAACCTCCGCCGCATTCATCACTGTCCCTTTGTACTTCACTTCACCTTCTCCGATCAGGGCCAGGGCAAGGTGCGCCAGTTGTACCAGATCACCGCTTGCGCCAACCCCGCCGTGTTCATAGATGCAGGGAAGTATATTCCGGTTTATGCATTCACGCAAGGTGGAAAGAAGTTCATTGCTCACACCCGAATAACCTTGTATGAGAGAAGACAAACGGGCAATCATCAGGGCCTTTGCGTCCATATCAGCGATGAGAGAACCTGATCCTGAACAATGGCTGCGTATGAGATTATACTGTAGCTGATGAAGATCCTGTTCAGCGATCTTATACTGAGCCATGGGTCCGAATCCGGTGTTGATCCCATAGATGAGTTTACCGCTGGAAAACTCTTTCAGAAATGAAAAATTCTTCCCGGTTTTAAGCAGCGCTTCTTCCGAAAGTTCAAGCTGCCGGTTTTTAAAAAGCAGTTGATACATGTCGTTAAGGCTCAGGGGTTTTTCACCCAACACCAGCACATTCAGTTCAATTGAAGCAGAGGTTTTCAACCAGAATTTATATTAAGGAAGACGAAAAATAACTGTTATTAACGGATTAAGCAATCATTTGTAGCTATAGCATGGCGAAAAAGACCAATGCTGACTGAAACAAGCCATGATTAACCTTTTCAGGCCTGCACTTTGCTTGACATTTCAGAACATACATAGACCTCGTTCATACCGGCTGATTTGTAAAAAAGAAAAAAGGCCTGAAAATGAGGCCTTTTGTGATCCCGCTGGGACTCGAACCCAGGGCCCATACATTAAAAGTGTATTGCTCTACCAACTGAGCTACGGAATCTTTTTAATGAAGCGGCTGCAAAAATAATAATCTCTGAGAAACTGCAACATGTTGTGAAAAAAATAATTCCTTGCAGCATGCTGAAGGCCTGATATAATTTCATCACTGCAAAAAATAAATTTCATGAAAACAGTACGGTATGCAAAAAGCGAAAGCGAAATAGAACATTGTTTTACGGTGATGAAAGAACTGAGGCCACATTTGCAGGCACAATCCTTCGTCGCGAAAATATCAGGCATGATGCAAAAAGGATATATCCTTGCGTATATAGACAGTGAGGAGGGAGAAGCTGTCTGTGCCGCAGGATTCCGCTTCAGTGAATTATTGCACTGGGGCAAATCCATTTATATTGATGACCTGAGTACCATGCCGTATGCGAGAGGCAAGGGATATGCCTCCACCATGCTTGACCATATCAAAGCGCTGGCTCTTGAAAACAAGTGTGAACAGATTCACCTGGATTCGGGATGCAATCCCACGCGCTTCAATGCGCACCGCCTTTATCTGAACAAAGGTTTTAATATCACCAGTCTGCATTTTGCAATGGTATTGAAAGAAAGCTGAAAAGAATAAAAACAAACAACCGCCTGAACCTGACAAAGGCTCCGGCGGTTGTTTTTCTCCAAGACAAAAGTAGATGCATATTCCGGCATCACGGGAGTATCTTTCAGGTCAGAAATAAAGGAAATTAATTCACTCCGGGATCTTCCGGAAAATCATTCAGTATTCCGTAAACATGTCCCATTCTTGTGAGTACTTTTCCCCATACAATCGTTGGTTCCTCAATCAAGGTACTGTACAGATCAGCGTCGGTCATCCACCAGCTCTCGTGTTCAATCTCTTTTTCAAGTTGATGCGGATGCCATGCCGAATATCCTGCAATGAATTTAATCTGTTCAGGTTGTATCTCCCCCGCTTCGATCATCAGACGAAGCTGTGCGAAATCACCACCCCAGTAAATTCCATCGGCTATCTGATGACTTCCTTTGAGGTTGGGTATGGCATGTACATAATAGATCGAATCGAGCCGGATCGGTCCGCCCCAGTAAACCGGTGCGTCGAATTCAGGAAAATCCTCCAGCGCTTCATGTATCTTCAGCGGAGTGGGTTTATTGATGATGAATCCGATCGATCCCTTCCTGTTGTGCTGGCTCAATACCACCACCGAACGCTTAAAGGTCGGCTCCGGATTGAAGGGTTCCGATATCAATAGGGCGCCTACCTTAGGCTTAGGTATATTTTGTGCTTTTTTCTTTCTGCTCATAAGGATTCTCAGGGCCCGAAAGCTCTTATTCATTCTCCTCTTAAAAATACATCCTCAGGAAGCCGGTTTCAACTATTTTATGTGAAACTTAGTCTAAAAGCATTAACTTCCTATTTATCAGGGATTTATTTGTTTTAATTGAAATCAGATATAGCCCCTGACTCACTTTCCCCGCCAGGTCAACCGTGTATGAATTCCTCCCCTTCACCCCTTTCAGACGATCATGATACAATAGCTTAGAACTCAAATCACTGATACTGATTTCCAGATCGCTCATCCCCCGGAGATGATAATCGAGAAAAATTTTGCCGTAGGAAGGATTGGGATAAACATACAATTCAAGGATGTCCTGCTGCAACTCATCCATTCCTGAAGCCGGACCAATATCGAACTGAGCAAAGACAGGCAAGTGGTCGGAAGCGCCATACAAGGCATTGGCGACATGAGCGGGAACCGCGTTGTTGAAACCATCATTCACTGACATGTTAAAATGGTTTCCATCATTCCCATAAGGCGTAGTAGAACCGGACACAAAATAAATCCCTGTCGGCGCTGCAACCGCCTCAGAGATCAGGATCATATCAAAGCGGTCATCGAGTCCGCCACCGGAGAAGCCACCGCCCTGTGAATAATGGGTTGACTGGGTGTGATGCTGACGATAGGCGTATTTGTTCCAGGATGTGTCCTGCAGGTTGATGGGATCTATCACATGGCCTTCATCAAAGGCATTTACCTGGAGCAATTTTAAAAATGCGGGCTCGAAGGTTTCATAGACATTAAAATCTCCACAGACAATGAAATCAGTATTGAAAGGCAGTGAATTGGTGAACTTCCTGAGAGAATCCACTTCCGCCGCTCTCAGCGCTTCATTCTGACTTCCGCTGCTGGCTTTCAAATGCAGGGAATAGATCCGGATGGTATCACCGGTTTCTTTGAACACCAGTTTGAATTCGTTTATATCACGCAAGGCGGTAGGGATCCGGATATTACTGATAAATTCAAAGAGTGAATCCTTATAGAATATTCCGTTGTTGGTATCGTAGCCATGAATATAACTTCCCTGTCTGTACTCATTACTGCTCGAATTGAGGGCGCAGTTCAAAAACCAGGTTGTACTATAGGTGGCCGCATTTTCCTGCGTTACCAGAATGTCAGGCCGGATCTGATCCAATACGGTACGGTAATGCGGGCATCGGTCGGTACTGTCAGAAACAGCGTTGGACGTGATCGGCCAGTTCAGCAGGTTCCAGGTCATGATCCTGACTGAGGAAACCTGGGCGCCTGAGAGCAAGGTGCTACAGCTCAAAAGTAAAATAGCTATGGATTTATTCAATGCAGAAGATTTAGATGGCTTATTACGTTCCTTGGGATAATGAAGTGGCGGAATTCGAAGCTACAACTTTATTTTGTCGGCTCACACATTATATTTAAAATTATTCACTCGAGCCTCCAAGCAATATCCCAGCCATTTCATTAACCTAATGTTGTGTGATGTTAATTTCTTTTGTAGTGATAAATAGTGCCACACATGCCTAATGGTCCTAAAGACATAGAATCGTTGGCTATTCGCAGTTCATTATTGATTCGACTATTTCTCAATATGATTGTTAAAGGATTCAACTGAGAATTTACCTCATGAAGTGTAAACGTAGAACTAAACACTAAGGTATCATTTCTAAACTCCTTAACAGTATCGTTTGCTTCAAAAATCAAATACTTCTCACAACCACAGGTACTCGGATTAATAATTCCACCCCCTCCACGATCAACTATTTCATCCTGTATCCAGTCCCACCTTCCCAATAATTTCAGCTTATAATCTTCAGCTGTGACTTGTCCTGAAACGAACAAATGAAATAGAACAAAAAGCAATGCGATTAGAAGTTTCATATGTTGGTTCCAATTAATATCACACAACTTCAAAATAAGTGAAATAAAATAACAGGATTATAAGCCATTTCAAAAACAGGCTATCTGGTTTTTACAGGTATTTTTTCCTCAGACATTCGCAATCGTAGGCCATACTCTTTGGCGGTTTGGTCAGGAAGTGAAACGCAGGATAAAGGCAAAAGAGGCTGAAATATTCTAAGGGTATTTTTCAGATGGCTCCAAATTTACCCTGTAAAACAAATCCGTAAAAGAGGCATCGGCGCTGCGGCTATTTGCCTGCCAGCTTCATTCTCTCGAAGGTCTTATTCTCGACCGCTTCAATGGCTTTATTAAGCGCACCGTTCAACTCATTGATCACTTCAAAGTAGGCGTCCGTATCCCACAGATTCCGGGCGATGAGTGCTTTCACCTGCAAACGGATCAGTCTTTCAGAAGTCGCGAAACCGGCGCTGTCCATTTTTACTCCCTGCTTCTCCGCCAAGGCAAGAAAGTCATTGAAAACCTTGCCCTCTTCCGTGAACTTCTGACGGAAGCTGATGATATCCGGGTATTCCGCTTTCAATTGATTTCTGTTATTGTCCACGAAAGTCAGAGCAAAATCATTGAAGACACTTTTCCGTAACAGGTCCGAATAATACTGACTGCCAAAACTCGTATCCATGGGAACGAAAATATCCGGCATAATACCTCCTCCTCCACGGACAAGGCGTTTCGCGTTGGTATAATATTTCGTGGTATCCGAAAACTTCACGCTGTCTGCATTGAAAAGCTCGCCATGTTTATAGCGGTTGGAGAAATCCATAACATATTCATCTTCCTGCCCCATTTCATAAGGCTTTTGTATATCTCTTCCGCTGGGTGTATAATAATGCGCCACCGTAAGCCGGATCATGGAGCCATCGGGAAGCTGGAAAGGTTTCTGCACAAGGCCTTTCCCGAATGACCTTCTTCCAATGATCAGTCCACGGTCCCAATCCTGAATGGCTCCGGAGACAATCTCGGAAGCGGAGGCGGAACTCTCGTCTATCAATACCGCGACATTTCCTTTTTCCCAACCGCCCCTGGTACTCGAAACAAAATCCTCGTCCGGATTTGTCCGGCCTCTGGTAAAGACGATCTTCTTCCCTTCCGTCAGAAATTCATCAGCCATTTCCACAGCACGGTTCAGATAACCTCCACCATTTCCCTGAAGGTCAAGGATCAGACTCGACATTCCTTTTCCCTTCAGATCCGCAAGGGCTTTTCTGAACTCTTCTACCGTTCCATCCGCGAAGCGCGATATTTTTATATAGCCGATCTCCGGCCTCACCATATAGGATGCGTCAACACTGAACAGGGGAATCTGATCTCTCACGATGGTATAGTCTATCAGGTCTTCGAGTCCTCTTCTGTATATGCCTACCTTCACCTTGGTTCCTTTGTCGCCGCGAAGTTTTTTCAACACGTCGTTATTGGTGATCTTTATTCCGGCGACATTTTCTCCGTCTATTCTTACGATCCTGTCCCCTGCCCTGAGTCCCAGCTTCTCGGAAGGACCACCCACGATCGTTTGCGTAATCATAATCGTGTCTTCATGAATGTTGAACTGAATGCCGATGCCTTCAAATTTTCCAACAAGGGGTTCATTCATCTCACGCAATTCATCCACCGGAATATAGACCGAGTGCGGATCAAGCTCTTGGATCATGGCCTTTAAGGCTTCCTCCATCAGTCT
This sequence comes from uncultured Flavobacteriales bacterium, assembly GCA_964544885.1. GTDB lineage: Bacteria > Bacteroidota > Bacteroidia > AKYH767-A > 2013-40CM-41-45 > QQVM01. Next base: position 759 of record CAZJDX010000011.1, on the reverse strand, counting down.
TTTGTCGTTCACCGTGTCGACATAATAATATTTGATGATCTCCAGCGCATGATCCACTTTGCTTGGCTGAAGCATCTGGGAGAAAGTCTGTAAGGAAACACTGCATAATACGGCCGTCAATAAGCCAAGCTTTCTGAACCTGTTCAATTTCACTGCTATCATGATAGATCTGATTGTTTATATAAGTATACAAAGATAGGGTCAAAGTTGTTAAGAAAATGTCAAAATAAAGCGATCCCTGTCATTGCTGCCGGCTCCTGATGCCAAATGGAACGATCAGATTCAGAGCGACATTTCTGCCCATATCGCCATAGGAAGTACCACGCAAGAGTGATAAAGGCGCCTTGAAATTCTTATTCAGCAGATTGCTGATCCCTAAGCTGATATCAATATGTTGCTGACTCCAGCGTATTTGCGTACCGAGATGCAGATCAAACAAGGTAATGGCCGGATTTTCCGCTTCCTGATCCGCAATGGCATCTTTAAGGAAATAATGCCGCAAAGCAATGCCGATAAAAGGGAAATGCAGATAATTCATCCTGTCGGACAAGAATCTCAGCTGCAGCGAAGCCTTGTCTGAAGGCATACTTTCCATTTCCTTATCATCATCATAGGTTCCTTTTTGCATGGCATAGCTCAGGTCGGCATTAAACCATTTCAATCCATCCGGATGCAGATGAAGCGTCCATTCCGTTCCCTGGATAAGCGCATCCCTTTGCACGTAAATATGGTAAGGAATAAGGGTGTCCATCCCCGCAA
>CAZJDX010000010.1:1676-106062 GCA_964544885.1 uncultured Flavobacteriales bacterium | reverse complement strand
TTAATCAGGTTTATATAAAGGACGAAAAGAAAACCGTTCGTCAGTATCTGGAGAGCATTGATAAAAACCTCCGCATTACGGCGATGAAACGTGTAAAGATCGGTTAAGCTCAAGCAAATTATCCGAAAAAGGAATCCGAAAGGGTTCCTTTTTTTTGCTCTTTCTTTCGGCACAGCGGGTTTCAGGGGACCTTACGCGCCGGCTAATTTTATCTCCGCTTGTTTCCAATTCGATCTGCCCAGCGTTCGGGAAATCCTTTGTAATAGCCACCCCATTGTCTTTTCCATAGTAATCTGTAAATGCGGTCATAGGCAACTCTGGAAAGAGAAGTGACACCTACAATGGCCAAATAGAAGGGTCCAAGTAAAACAGACTGTATGGCATGGCCATATTCATGCGCCTTGTTTGATCTGAAATCGCCTTCATACCTGTCTTTGGTTTTCGACCAGAAAATATACCTTCCCAGACTTACGGCGAACGAATCCGTTTCCAGGAAGAGATGTTGACCTGCAGATTCACGGGACAATATTCTTCCGCGACTAAATAACAGCACAAGGCATCCTAAAATATTCTGAGGCAATTGCCAGCTGAAAACACAAAGAGAAATCAGATATCGCATTATGTACTATCTTCCGTACAATGGAAAAAAATTAACTTGTCAGCTCATTTAACAAATTTTGTTCAATAAAGATTTGTAAAACTCCTGATGTATAGCCTTTCGGGTTTACACAATAGATCCAAAAAAGGTCTGAGTGAGATGACCTCTAATAATAATGCTGAACAGGGTTAGAGAGGCATTTCAAAACAGTATTTTTGCCGGAGAATTGATCCCTGCCATGAAGCGAATCATTTACTTTCTTTTTACCTGTGTCTTCACTCTGGCTGCTTGCGACCGCTTTGAGTTCCATCCGTATCAGACAGAATTGAAAGGTTATGAGTATAAAAACCTGAACAAAAGCAATATTGAAAAACTACGCGCAAGCCCGGAAAAGGATACACTCTACCTTGTTTTCACGGGAGATCATCAGGGATACTATTCGCAGGTAGAGTCCATGATCCGGAAGATCAATGAGCTTCCTCAGCTGGATGCCGTTTTCATCACGGGAGATCTTTCGGACTTCAGTCTTATCCGTGAATTTCAGTGGCTCAACCGTGAACTGGAAAAACTCAAAGCTCCGTTCATCACAGTCATCGGAAATCATGATTGCCTTTTAAATGGCACTGCCATTTACGAAGAGACCTACGGCCCCTTAAATGAGAGTTTCGACTGGCAAGGCATCCGTTTCATCCTTCATAATACCAACAGCCGGGAATTTTCCTTCAATGGACTGGTTCCCGACATACAATGGATGAGAGATCAGATCAGCGACTCATCTGCCTATGAGGCTTGCATTTTCATCTCACACATTCTTCCCTATCATCAGGATTTTGACCCTTCGCTTGAAATACCTTATTCGGAACTCGTGAGAGGCGCGAAAAATACCCTGTTCAGCATGCATGGTCATAATCATGTGGCAGATTCACACATGCCATACAATGACAACATCATTTATTACAATACAAGCTCTCCTTTCTATGAGGTTTTCTATTATACAAAGATTTATAAAAATATTGCTGGCCATTATACCTGGCAGCTTACTCCCATCCAGTTCTGAGTCAGCAACAGCATTTGGTCGGAATGATACAGGAAAACAGAAATGGTATGTTCCATCCACCGCATTTCTTCAATTTGCGGGCGGACAAGGAATGGTATCCGGCGGAATTGCCTACGACACCTGGAAAAAAACCGAGACACTTTTCTCTGTTGGATATACCCCTCCTGCCTATGGAAAGACTTTCAACTTCAATTTGAAATTCTTTTATTCTCCTTTTAAAGTGAGAATCAGACCAGGTATACATTTCACTCCCTTGAATCCCGGACTTTACACTTCCCTTTACCTGGCAAAAGACATTCCTCTCACCTGGTCAAAATCGAAATATCCGGCTCAGTACTATGGCTGGCCACCGGCACTACGTATTGGTCCGGCCTTTCAATCTGTTTTGGAAATTCGCTTGAAGAAAATAATTATAAGTCCTTACCTGGAAGCTTCCAGTAATGATCTTTATCTTGCCAGCATAGTTGGAAACGGGCGAAGCGTCAGCCTGATTGATATTCTTGTACTAGGGAGCGGCGTAAAATTCAGGTTGAGAATGCAGACAGAATAATTGTGGTGTCTCAACAAATAAAATTGCTTAATCAGTCCGCGGCAACAAGACTATCCAATACCCTGTCATGTAAAAATTGTCTGTAAGCATCCGCAGCTTTTTTCAGAATCGTTTTTGTATTATCCTGCTTCCTTCCGACGAATCTGATCACTGCCTGCTCCCTGTTCTTTCCCGTACTTTTTCCCGTTTTCTCCATAGCTTCTCCAACAATCTCCAGTCTTAAGCCATTATCTTTCAGCGAACCGATCTCTGCAATAATCCAGCTGAGCGCAAGAAAATTATACTTATTCAACCATATATTTACCGGGTAATCAAAGCGGCGGGGGAGCTCAACGAATGGAGATCCGATAATTTCTTTTGTCCGGTACCTAAGCAGATTTCCGGCTGGTTTCGATTTTTCAGGGTTCATCTGAAACAAGCCCTGGAAAGCATGAGGATAAATTGACAACCATCTCAAATCGCGCCGGAGTTCATGAACATCGCGCTCCATATCCCTGAAAATAATTTCTTTTGATCTGCTTGATTTCGGCATGGAGCCAATAGCTTTGATATAGAAGCCTCTTATCTCTGCGGCTTCATCTTCCTGAGCTTTCCAGTCTGTCTTTGTCAGCTTCCTCCTGAATTTTTTTATCACTTCCCCATCAAGCCAGCCCTCATTCGAAAGGATTTCCTTTAATTCATCCTCCATCCTTTTGGCTTTCTCCAGCAGATACTTCCTTACACGGGCCTTACTTTTATTCGCCGCCATCTCATTTGCATAATAATAATAGTAGTCAAGCCTGCCGACAGCGTCCTCCACTTCCTTAACCCTTGTATACATTTTTTTATATCCATAGCCTTTATACACCTCACGGTACACCCTGAAGATCGCTTCCAGCATGAATAATGGAGTACGTAAATTGTTCTTGTATAAAAAATGAGCCTGGTTCTTTACCAAATTCGCTTTACGGATCAAATCCGAAATCTGATCAAGATGAAATTCGATAGCCGATAAACCACTCCTCTCTTTTTTCATATGAATTAAATCAGTGCAAGCGCTCCGGAATCATTATCGGGTTTACAGTGGAGCTTTGGTTTCTCAACGGATGAGGATCTTTCCTCTTTTAATCAAATTATTATCCGACTCAAGACTATACAGGCAGATCCCTTCAGTCAGTATATCAGTACTGATCGTACAGGATCCGGAAAATGAACTTTCCAAAAGCTTCCTGCCTGCAAGGTCAAACAGGCAGAAGGTTAATCCGGAAGGAAAAGATGCCAAACTCCGGATCTCCAGAGCACCCGGCCGTCTACTGATTCCTATTTCGTCTAACCCCTTTTCTTCAACAACAGATGTCCCTTTCATCGCAGTAAGACATACTCCGTCAATCGCGACATACTGATTTTGCGAAGGAGCGAAAGTAATAGTGGTAAGAGAGTTTACAGCGGTGAAATTTATACATATACTCTCCCAGGTATATGCAGTGCTATCATCCGGAGTGATGGTATGAAGCGTGCTGTCGATCATCACCTGAACACCAACCGGCCCGTTAAAAAAGTTCAACGGGGGACACTCGATACCCTGTGCCGCATATTCAAAACACAAGAGATAAGGTTGACCGGGTTGCAGACTTACATTCTGTCTGACGGTTTCCTGATTATACAGATTTTGCCATGTCCCTCCGTCATTTGATGCAAGAGGCGTAGCTGTCCAGGTATAACATGGCGAAGTATTCAAAAAACCCGAGGCATCATTCACATCCGGCGAAATGGTTCCCATCCATCCGGGAGCGGTTACACTCACTCCGACTGAAGAATTGAAAGAACCATTCTGGATCAGATTATCTGTACACTGAGCATGCAGCCTGATGCTATTGGAAAATATCAAGGCCAAAGGCAGAATATGGAAATGGAGTTTCATGGTGGAGCAATTTAATCCCGGAATATATGATCACTGAACCGGGTAAAAATTTCAAAAAAACTAAATTATAAAAATCCCGGCAAAAACATACCAGATCCATCGGGCTTTCGCTCCTCTTATGACTTCTGCAAACGGAAAAAATCCCTGCCCGCGGGACTTGGAAATTAATGCCTTAATAGAATGCTATGGGAAACCCCGGAATGGTATCCAATCGTGGATTTTGACCTGAATTTTGTTTAATTTTAATGCAATACTGTTAAACCTTATTTGCTGATTATAAGCATATTAGTTATTTTATATAATTTTTGTTTAACTATTTTAGTATTTGTTTAAACATTTTACTTTTCAGGCTTGTTCTCTTTGGGAAATAAAATGAAACCAACTCTAACTAACATTTCTTAAAAACAACAAGCCATGAAAAAAATCACACTACTCTTATTGATTACGGGCGCTTCCTTTCTCGGCAACCTGACAGCCAAAGCGCAGACAGCGGAATTACAGGTCATCCATAATGCAGCGGACCCGGCCGCCGCAACGGTTGACATTTATGTTGACGGAACATTGACCCTAAATGATTTCACCTTTCGTTCAGCCAGTCCATTTGTAAGTCTTCCCGCCGGGATCAGTCTCAACATTGGTGTAGCTCCCCCATCAAGCAGTTCGGTGAACGACACCATCAAAAATTTTGAAGTGACGCTGAGTTCCGGTCAGCGCTATGTGGCCATTGCCAACGGAGTACTTGACACTTCAACTTTTGCCAGTAACCCTGACGGGATTTCAACCGGTTTCACCTTGTTCATTCAGGATAATATCCGGAGTGCTGCCGGGAGCGGAATGGAAGTGGACTTCATCGTTCTGCATGGCGCTACGGATGCTCCTGCAGTAGATGTCATTGCCAGAAATGTCGCCACGCTGGTTGACAATGCTTCGTATAGCGCCATCACACCCTATGTAAGCGTTCCGGCAGATACCTATACGCTTGATGTAACACCTGCAGCCGGTTCTCCAATTGTTGCTTCTTTCCTGGCTGATCTCAGCTCTCTTGGCGGAGGCTCTGCCGTAGTGTTCGCAAGCGGATTCCTCGATCCTGCCGGCAATCAGAATGGTGAAGCTTTCGGTTTGTTTGCGGCGCTTGCAAACGGCACTGTAGTTCCATTTCCCGCAACCAGCACCGCCAGATTGCAGGTTATTCATAACGCCGCCGATCCCGCTGCTGCAACGGTAGATGTTTATGTCAACGGAAGTATGCTGCTGGATGACTTCGCGTTTCGTACAGCGACTCCCTATGTGGATGTGCCGGCTGGTGTCGTGCTGAATATAGGAATCGCTCCGGGCAACAGCACATCGGTTAACGATACCTTGAAAAATTTTGAAGTTACCCTGGTCAATGGCGGAACGTATCTCGCAGTTGCCAATGGTGTGCTTAACCCGGCAAACTTTGCTGCCAATCCTGACGGACGAGCAACAGCCTTCACGCTCTTCCTCCAGGATCAGATGGCTGAAACAGCTTCCGGTATTTCTGATGTCGATTTAAGGGTAGTACATGGCGCCAGTGACGCACCCACTGTTGACGTTGTGGTTGGAGGAAATGTTCTTGTTGATAATGCCGCTTATGGAGACATCACCGGATACCTGACGGTTCCAGCCGGAAATTACCAACTGGATATCACACCGGGAAATGACAATTCAATAATCGTGGCCAGCTTTTCCGCTCCACTTAATGCCTTGGGAGGATCATCCGCTGTTATTCTGGCTTCCGGATTTCTTGATCCAGCCATGAATCAGAACGGTACACCGTTCGCACTGATCGCGGTACTTGCTGATGGAACGGTGATAGTGCTCACAACACCTACAGGTTTGAATGATCCGGATCAGGACCGGTCTTTCAACCTATATCCAAATCCTGCATCAGAATATATAAACATCACATCGGACAAAGAACTGATCGGGAAATCACTCCAGGTCTATACCTCTTCCGGCATGATGATTCTCGACAAGGTCATTGAAAACAGTAAAAACCATATTCCGGTGAGTAATTATGCAAAGGGCATCTATTACGTAAAAGTCTCTGATGAGAATGGTCAATTCCTGCAAAGGCTTGTCGTGCAGTAATGTTTATCTATATTTTTCCGGACGGAGATGCGTGCATCTCCGTCTTTTTTTGGGGTAAAGCAAGGTGCCTTATTCAGCTACAATGTTGAACCATGAGGTTCGGCGTCAGATGAGGCCAGCGCCCAAGGCGAGAGAAAGCAGGATCAGCATGATAGCAACACTAACCTGAAGAAATCGTAAGGTAATTTTCTTCAGCAAGCTGTTTCCCACATAGGCTCCGGCAATTGCTGAAAGAGTAGCAATTAAAATGATGACATAGTTCTCCCTGAGCACAGAGAAGATTGAACCGCTTGCATAGACCGTCAGACGGGTCAGATCGACAAATGTCGAAACAACTACGGCTGTTCCGATAAAAGCTTCCTTTGACAATCCGGCTTTAATCAAAAAGGCGCTTCTCAGTGCTCCCTGGTTGCCAGAGAGTCCTCCAAAAAATCCGCTCAATATTCCTCCTATCGGCAGCTTGTCCTTTCCAAATTGCAATCTGCCGAAATAGGGAATCAGATCCATGCTTGCAAAAATGAGAAGCAGAACAGAGATGATAAATTTTACAGGATAGACTTCGATACTTTCCCCTAAAAGTACATAGGAAAAAAGCGACTCCTGATCATTAATATTCAGCAAGAGCCAGGCTCCGGCTACGGCTGCGAGGACGGCAGGAATTCCAAAGCGGAGAAGAACCTCCTTATCCGCTTTTCTTCCTACCAGTAAAAGCTTGAAAATGTTATTGAAGAAATGCACAATAGCGGTTAATCCAATCGCCAGGTCAACCGGGAAAAAGATCATAAAGAGCGGAGTGAGCAGTGTCCCCAGCCCAAATCCGGAGAAAAAGGTAAGGATGGATGCGAGGAATGCGACGATGGGAACAATAACGATTTCCATAATTCAACCTGGAACTTGCCTGTGTTTAACAATAGTTCCTGAACAACAACATTGTAAAGATATATAAACCGGAAACCGGTCTGTACAAGGACGGAATGATCTTTCGTACAGCCTTTCTCAGTAGATCGCCAGGCGGATTAATTTAGTTTACAATTGATCATATCGAGGACAATCATCCTATTGGCAACGGTAATTTAAGGTATCGCTAAATGTCAAATGTCACAAACAATGAAATGGGCTGCTGAAAAACCGTCTCCAGTCTTTTTGTCTTTGGGGAGATGATGTCCGGTTTGGAAGGGTACATACTTGACTGAGGAGTAAAATAGTCTGTTCTCTCGTTCACACTCCAGTTAAGTGAAAAACTTGCCTCGGTAGAAATGCTCAATCGGTCTGTCAACCGGAAACGAAAACCAAGTAAGGGAGCAATTGCATAGAGTTGCATCTTATCTTCGAATCCGTTTGCATAGCCTGAAGTCCAATACATGACATCATTTTTAGTGCGTTGAAATGTTGGACGGAAATCCAGTCCGTAAAATACCTGCCATCGTGTCGAAAGATTGCTGAAGAACTCCCAGCCAATCCTTGAATTCAATGAAAAGGCTTCATATCGATATTGATTGTCGTCCTGAGGATTATTGTTATTTATGTCATTACTTGAATAGGATCCTCCAACCGCGAAGCGGATATTCCCACATTTGTAGAGTCTTCGATAGGTAAGATAGTATGTATTGACATATTGGGTGGGAAATTGTCCACTGTTAAAATTGAAAAACTGCTTTATGAAAGCAGTCCCATCGATGCCGAACTCATTGCGATAATCTTTTGTCTTCAGGCTGTCTTGCGAAAATGTTGTCAACGTGGCTAAGGCCAGAAGGACTGTAAAAAGAAAGTGTTTCATTGGCTGCTATTTTTAGAAGATGAATATACAATATTAAACAGAACCTAAGTATTAGTGTCAGTGTTGAGCCTATCGAAAATAATATGAATTGATTTTTTAGTGCCCAATTGCACATTTTTCATCGCGCAGGTTGAGCTTACAATTCAGTGCCACACCAAGAACAAGATCCAATGGAAAGAATCGAAATTACACAAAAACTAAAATATGAAATTAACCAGAAGTAAAATTCCGCAAATGCATCCTGCCCAAAATCCAAGAATCAACCTGCTTCGCCCCTTGAGTCGGCGCAGGATTACATGATAAAAAACCAGCTGGCAGCAATAAATTACCAGCAGATATATCAGAAATACAAACCAGTTCCCGGCATCCTTCATCCACCGGAGATCATAGTAGCCTTCGTCAATATAAAACAGAAACTGAACTGTAAGAAAACTAAAAAGGAGAAGTAATAATGAATCTCTGTCAAGTTTAGACATATTTTTACCACTGATGCTTCATGACTGCTAACGATAGCTCGCGGGAATTATTGATCCTGGCTTTTCAAAATTTCCTCAGCAGTGAGTCCGGGATGTCTAATTAATGTCAATAGAATTCGGAGACCGGACGACAGGAACCTGTATGAGTCAAAAAAGGACGAATTGAATTGGTATTGCATTCCATGCTCTCCACAAAAGCTTAACCTCAACATTCAACACATTTGGGTAACTTTTCATCTGATACGTATGCCATGTTTGTTTGCCTCACATTCATTACAATAAACTTCACCATCGCAGCCAACAACGCCGGGACAATCAGTCGGGCATTTGTCGTTCTTGTGTCTTTGGTAAAGTTGCTCATCAAAGCAACTGCCGTTCTCTTTTACGCAGGCACCCGTACTTAAAAGTGCCATCAACAACATGAGCTTGAAGATTGAATTCAGGCCTAAATTTTTCAGGGGCATAAGGCTAATCTCTTTTATAAAAAAGAAAGATAAAGAATAATAGTAAATACCTGCAAATCCGCTTGATAAAATAAATCGTGAGCAGGTCTGCAATCCCTTTTCCTTTACTAATTATTCACGCTTAGATTCTCTCCATACATGAAAATTGCATAAATTCGCCACGTAAAGCTTATATATGAAATATAAACGCATCCTGCTGAAACTGAGTGGTGAATCCCTGATGGGAGACAAGGAATTCGGGATTGATCATAACGTACTTGCCAAATATTCCGATGACATCAAAAGCGTAGTTGATAAGGGTGTGGAAGTGGCCATTGTAATAGGTGGAGGTAATATTTTCAGGGGGGTGGGAAATGACGCGGAGGACCTCATTGACCGGGTACAGGGTGATTATATGGGAATGCTCGCAACCGTGATCAATTCCATGGCGCTGCAGTCAGCCCTTGAAAGACTGGGAGTGAAAACCCGCCTTCAGAGTGCCATCAAGATGGAACAGATCTGTGAACCTTATATCAAAAGAAGGGCTGTACGTCATCTGGAGAAAGGCCGTGTCGTAATCTTCGGGGCGGGCACCGGAAACCCTTACTTCACCACAGATACGGCAGCTTCTCTCAGAGCAATTGAAATAGGCGCCGATGTGTTACTGAAAGGAACACGCGTTGATGGGATCTATAACCAGGATCCGGAAAAGCATAAAAATGCCATCAAATACGATCAGGTAACTTTTGATGAAGTGTATGAAAAAGGACTCAAGGTGATGGATCTGACAGCCTTCACCCTGTGTAACGAAAACAAAGTTCCCATCATCGTCTTTGACATGAATAAAGCAGGCAACCTGATGAAGGTGCTGAAAGGAGAAGCCGTAGGAACTCTTGTGGAGTTTTAAATCCGGATGAGAATTATTTTCCGATTGATACTAACCGATTAAAATATTCAACCACTATGCTTGACGCCAATCAGCTAATCAACCATGCAAAAGAGCACATGCAGAAAGCCATTGCTCACCTGGAAGTTGAACTTGCAAAGATCCGCGCCGGCAGGGCCAATCCGGCAATGCTCGACGGACTTAGCGTAGATTATTATGGCAATAACACTCCCCTGAATCAGGTGGCCAATATGTCGGTGCCCGATGCCAGAACCCTCGTTATACAGCCCTGGGAAAAATCAATGATCGTTCCGATCGAAAAAGCCATCATGGCTGCCAACCTTGGTTTTAACCCGCAGAACGACGGACAGGTTATCCGGATCAACATTCCTGCATTGACTGAGGAAAGACGCAAGGATCTTGTCAAGAAGACCAGAGCGGAAGCGGAACATTGTAAGGTGTCCATCAGGACTACCCGTCGTGATGCCAATGAGCATGTAAAAAAAGACGGTAAAGGAATGCCTGAAGATGTTGTAAAGGATATCGAGGATCGAATTCAGAAAATGACTGATTCGTTCATATTGGCTGTAGATAAACACCTGGAAGCAAAGGAAAAGGAGATCATGACCATTTGATTAAAGGTCCTCTCATTCAGAAAAAAATATATTCAGAAGAAACGGTTAAACCAAGATTAAATCCGGCTCTCATGACAAGTGCGATTGGCCTCAACAAAAAATTATCAAAAGAACTGGCGGAAAAACTGAATATTCTATTGGCGGACTATTCGGTATTTTACCAAAACACACGCGGCTTTCACTGGAACATTAAGGGTGAAAAGTTTTTTGAATTACATATTAAATTTGAAGAACTGTACAATGATATTTTACTCAAGATAGACGAGGTGGCGGAGAGAATTCTCACACTTGGTCATGCCCCCGATCACAGTTTCTCACACTACTACAAAATAGCAAAAGTCAAAGAAAGCTCCAGGGTCAGCGACGGTATTGAGGCGGTGAAGCAGGTCCTTGAGGCATTCAAGATCATCATCGTCCGCCAGCGGGAAATTCTTACTCTGGCTGACAAAGCGGGCGACGAAGGTACGAATGCCATGATGAGCGATTATATCCGTGCGCAGGAAAAGCTTGTCTGGATGTATTCTGCCTACCTGAAGAAATGAAACGTCCGGGTTTTCAGCACCTGAACCGTTTGCATCATAATTTTTTTACTGACTGATGAACTTCAGAAAAGGCAGCAGAAATTTCATCAACATCTTACTTAAATTATCAGGGGCTTGCTTCCTGCTTTTCATCCTCCTCAGTTTCACTGATCTTCCCTACTACGCTTATCACTGGCTGGGAACAGGTAATTCAAAGCCAACGGCCAAACCGGATCTGATCGTTTTACTTGGAGGCGCAGGAATGCCCAGTCCGGATGGCTTCATCCGATGTTATTATACCTGGGAAGCGGCATCGGCCTACAGCGATTCAAAAATTGTCATTGCCCTGCCATCCGGGACCGAAGACAGTACGCGGCAATCGGATATGATGGCCATTGAACTGATCATGCGGGGTATTGATTCATCAAGGATTTCCTTTGAACGTGAGGGATTCAACACACGCACACAGGCATTAAAAATAGCCGGAATGAATGAACACAGGATGGATGAACTCCATTTACTGATCATTACATCACCGGAACATATGTACAGATCCGTCGGAACTTTTAAGAAAGTTGGCTTTAAGCATGTTGGCGGATATGCTGCCTTTGAAAAACCAGTCGCTGAAGCAGGACTGAAAGACCGGCTTCTGACGAAAGATAAGAGAATTAAAAGCACCGGCCTGAGATACAATATCTGGAGTTATATGCAGTATGAATTACTGGTGATCAAGGAACTTGTCGCTCTATCATATTATAAGATCAAAGGCTGGATATAAAACCAGTGACAAAAATGCTCAACCTGAATTTTCATCCTTTCCCTGAACTCACAACTCCGAGACTGACACTCCGATACATTACTGAAGAGGATTGGCCACAGATCCTTTATCTGAGAGGATCCGAAGAATTAATGAAATACATCAACAAGCCCCTTATCCGGACACAGGAAGAAGCAAAAGCTCATATCAACAAAATCCAGTCGGGTATGCAGAATAAAATCAGCCTTCATTGGGGTATCAGCCTCAAAGGAGATCCTGCCTTGCTTGGCGTTCTGGGTTTTCACAACATAGACCAGGAACATCACCGTGCAGAATTAGGCTATATGTTACATGATCATTATTGGGGTAAAGGCATTACAGGTGAAGCCGTGAGTTCGGTGATAGATTTCGCTCTCGGATTTATCAGGCTGCACAGCATTGAAGCCAGGATTGCACCCGAGAATATCGCTTCCAGAAAAATTCTGCTCAGAAATCATTTTGTCAAGGAGGCCTATTTCAAAGAGAACTATTATTTTGAAGGCCGCTATCTGGATACTGAAGTTTACTCACGTATCGGTTCATGAGTTTACATCAGAAACCGGACTGGCACCTGAATTGTTCCTGACATCCCGGGATAATTTATATCATCGTCAGCATAGGATCCTCCTGCTCATCCGATCCTATTACTGATCCGGTTAGCTGATTTCCCTGTCCGGTGCCTTTTCTTTGATTTCTGTGCCTTCACAACCTTTCTTTGATAAATAATAAGAAACAGAATCGATGAAAAATCTTAGCCGCATCTCCGCCCTAATCCTGATGGTCATAGGTACAATTTCAACTTCATGCAGCAGCAATGATGACAATCAGGCTGCCCCTTCCGTCAGTTCTTCAATCAGCCAGGGTACATGGAAGATTACCTACTTTGTTGACAGCGGAACCGACGAGACCGGCAACTTCTCCGGCTATGCATTTCAGTTCAACTCCAATGGAACGGTAAGCGCGACCAGGGGTGGAACCACAGTGAACGGTACCTGGTCGGACGGCAATGATAACAGTCGAAGCAAACTGGTATTAAATTTCGGATCTACTCCTGAATTCGACGAGCTGAATGAAGACTGGGATGTGACCATGCAAAATTCAACGGTTATAAAATTACAGCATGTAAGCGGCGGGAACGGTGGAACTGATATTTTATATTTTGAAAAGATCTGATCAATAAGCGAGACTGTGTCGGTTCAGGTGACAGATGCATGAATCCGCACAGGAAAAGGAAAATATTTCAAGACAAAAGCCGGCACGAACTTGTCATAATCCAAAATAAACCCGTTTTTTAAACGTAAAAATGAGTTTTTAATTAAGTTTCATGAAATTCTGAAATGGATTGCAACAATTAGAAAAAGTCGACGTTATAAAGGGTGTGTTTCATGTTAAGTTTTAAGTTAATTAATGAATTGTTGATCAGAAAGCCCCGGTTAGTTCCGGGGTTTTTTGTTTCTGCTTTTTTTGAGAATCCTCATTCTTCCCTTCTGCTTATTCTCCAATGCCTGATACTGCGGTCATCACCTGCACTGAACAATTCATTCTCCTTCCTGGACCAAAGCAATGTGTTCACGCTGTGAGAATGGCCATTGTACTTCTCTTTGTCTATCCGCAATAAAAATTCCGCTGACGAAGAATCCCAGAGCTTAATTGTCTTGTCCCTGCTGGCTGTAGCGAAATAACGATGGTCTCCGGAAAAAACAATTTCATAGATGGCATAATTATGTGCCGGAATTTCATGCAAGATCTCGTACTTCCTGGTATCCCAAATCCTGAGCCTGGCATCTCTGCCACCACTGAACAACAATTTCTGTCCGGGATGATAAGCCAGGCTGTTTACGGATTGTTCATGCGCAGGTATCTGATGAGTGATAGTCAAACTGTCTGTATCAAGAAATCGAATATAGCCGTCACCGCAGGCAATAGCCAGTTCACTTTCATCGTCATTGAGCGCCAGTTTCCTTGTCTTTCCGTTACAGGGTTTTATATCCCTGATAAGCGAGAGGTCTTCCAGTCTCCAGATACTGAGTTCTCCCGCCGCACTTACTGTATAGATTTGTCGCTTCCTGCGTGATGGGAGGATATCAAATACAGCGCCGTTGTGATGGGTGATGAACTTTATTTCCTGCTTTTTTTCCAGGTCGACAAGATGAATGGAACCTGCCGAATCCCCTATCAACATCCGGTTGAATTCAGGAATATAACTGATGGCATAAACTATGGCATTTACATTGATGATTGCCTTCGGATCCTCTTCCAGTTCTGCATTCCATTCTGATACGATTCTGTCTCCGGAGCCGGAGTAAAACCGACCTGCTTCCCGGGCATGCTCCAGACAGTATACGGGGCCCTGATGACCCTGGTAGGTTCTTATCAATTCAGCCTGAATATTCATGGGTAAGTAACAAGGGTATTTGTAAAAACGCCTGGATTCGTTTGTAAAGATACAGGATTGCTGTTCAATCGGCCCAGACCCCGGCACCTTCACTGCAGTTCCTGCATATTTCAATCTCGCTCCTGTTCCTGAACAACTTAGCCCTGAAAACCCGGTAGTGAGAAGAATTCCATACTTCTTTAAAGTTCTCCTTGTCAAGCGAGCCCATCACATGCGCGGCATCCTTATCGAAACAGCAGGGTACGACTTTTCCATCCCAGGTGAGTACACTTGAATGCCATAATTTCCAGCAGTGATTGATGAGCGGATTTTTCAATTTGTAAGTCCCGTCCTTCTGAAGGCGATAGCGTGAATATTTTTCATTTAATGGGATAAGCGGATTCCCGGAACTATAATCATAAATCTGTGCCGTCTTAAACACTACTTTATCCACGCCACATTCCCTGGCCAGTTTTTCAACTTCATCAACCTGATGTTCATTAGGCCTCACCACCAGAAACTGAAATACCAGGTAGGGCTTGGCTGACCTTAGTTTACGTTTCCAGTAAACCAGCCTGCCGGTGCCTTCGAGTACTTTTTGCAAGGAGCCTCCGATCCGGTATTGACTGTATGCTTCCTGAGTGGTTCCGTCAATGGAGATTATCACTCTGTCAATGCCTGATTCCACTGTCTGTCTGGCGGTTTCATCAGTAAGATAATGCGCATTCGTTGAAGTTGCCGTGTACAATTTTTTGGCGGATGCATATCGCACCATATCCAGAAATAAAGGATTTAAGAAAGGTTCGCCCTGAAAGTAGAAAGTGAGATAGAAGACTTTATCATGCACCTGATCTATCAGTTTCCTGAAGAGGTCCATCTCCAGCATTCCTGTTGGCCGGGTGAAGGATCTGAGTCCGCTGGGACATTCAGGACAACGGAGGTTGCAGGACGTGGTAGGTTCCACTGACATGCTGAAGGGAAAAGCGGGATGAAGAGTATTACGAGTCAGTTTTGAAAAATGAAAACTCAAAAAAACCTGTAAAATGTTCCATGCCTTTCTAATAGTGATTTTAGAAAGCATGTTCATCACATCCTTCGGATAAGCGTTAATACTCATGATGCAAAGATGCGCACATTTTTATTATCCTGCAGGAATAAGTCGGATGTGATAAGGCGGAAGAACACGGGCCGCACATGGTTTAAAAAATTTTCGGAATTATCTGATAGTTCCATCCTTGCAACCTGATGGTTTCCCGGCGATGATAACATAATTTAATGATCATATATTTTCTTTTCCTTTCCCTGATGGAGCATACAGAAAAGAAGAAAAGATCATGGTTCCGGGAAAATGAATACTCCTGAAAAATTTTATGCCGGAATTGTTAATAAGTATGATATTGAAAAATACCAGTTCGCATCCTGAAAATTATCTTTATGAGCTGAATAGAAATTTAATGCGAAAGTTTGCCCTTGTTATCCTTTTAATTTCCTCCTTCAGGGATGTGCATGCTCAGGATAATTGCGCTTCAGCTGTTGTTTTATGTGCTAATAATATCATTACGAGATCAACAGTGGGAGCCACTGCAAGCGGAACTGATCCTGCCTTAAGTTGTGGAGACAATACGGTAAACAACAGCGTCTGGTTCTCTATCCTGGCGGTCAACAACGGAACCTGCACTGTCACGGTCTCCAATATTAACAACACGCCCGGTCTTGAGATGCAGGTTTACAGCGGTAGTTGCGGATCACTAAGCGCAGTCGGACCATGTGCGAGCGGCGACGCAGCGGGAGGAGGAAGTATGGCCTTGAGTTTTGCCACCATCGCCGGTACCACCTATTATATCATGGTAGACGGCACCTCGGGCAACCAGGAAGCATTTAATATTTTAGCTACAACCAATGATGATGGCATTGTGGCCAGGCCGGATGCGAACTTTAACACGAACCCGTCTTATGGCTGTATTCCGCTGGATGTTCAGCTTCAAAACACCACACAGCTTCATGGAGGCAGCAATATTACCTATGAATGGCGGATCGATACCGGTCCTTATTTGCCTTCAGGCGGAAACGATACAACAATTACCCTGAGCACTTCAGGATTACACAGCATTACGCTAAGGGTTTGTAATACCGAGTGCGGTTGTAAAACCCTGACTCAGGACATCATTGTTCAGGACCTGGTTCCATCAATCAGTTATTCACCGCAAGGCGCCTGCATCGGCACGGAACTGACATTTACCGGATCCGCGCAGGTGCTGCCTGATCCTCCCTATGTTGATCCCGCTGTAACCGACTGGCAATGGAATTTCGGTGATCCCGCATCAGGTATAAACAATACAGCCAGCGGTCAGTCAGTGAGCCATACATTTGTTGGATCAGGCGGAGTTTACACAGTAAGTCTTATCACCGAAGGCACATGCGGACCGGATACGGTTCAAACCACGGTTGTACTCAGACCACGACCTACAGTCAGTGCGGGAGCCCCGCAGCTTATTTGCGAAGGTAGCGTAGCTTCTCTCAGTGCCTCTACAATTAATCTGACCAGTCCCATCACATATTCATGGACAGGTCCGGGAAGCTTTTCCTGTGATACCTGTCAGAATACTTCGCTGAGTGGATTAGCAGCCGGCGGACCTTATTCGATTCAGGTCAGTGTAATCGACAGTTTTGCCTGTACAGCCGATACAATGGTTGTTATCACCGTAAATCCCAAACCGGTGGTGGATGCTGGTCCTGATGTGCAGGTTTGCCGATACGACAGCACAGTGCTGAATGCGCTGGTCCTTGCAGGGAGTCCTCCTTTCACCTATTCCTGGTCGCCTTCAGGCGGGCTGAATAACAGCACTATCCCTAATCCCACCGCTGTCATATCAGCGCCTGCAAGCTATTGTGTAGAGATAAGCGATAGCATAGGATGCGTATCTGATCCTGACTGCCTTGATCTGACCTTGTTTCCATTGCCTGTTATCAGTGCTGCGGTTCCTGTTCTTTGCGCCTCGCAAACTCCGCTTCAGAACACTTTCACCGTGAATGGTGCTGGTATAGGTTCGGATTATTCGTGGAGTTTATCGCAGCATTATTCTCTCATCACAACAGCAAATGCTGATTCATCCTCCATCACGGTTACCTTTCCTTCCGGCATCGCAGCCTCCTATTCATTTACCGTGGTGGTTATCGATGGAATAACCGGATGTCAGGATACGGTTCAAACAGTTTTCAGTGTGACTGGCGGATTGAACATGTCAATCACCGGCCCTTCATCAGCTTGCAGAGGTGATATGGTCAGTCTGACTGCAAGCGGCGCTTCAAGCTACAACTGGACAGCCAATCCGGCTTATGCATTTGCTGACCCGACGCAGGCTGTCCAAAACGTCAGCCCTCTGGTTACGACCATATTTACCGTAACGGGACTTTCCGGTTCCTGCAATCAAACCATTACTGATACGCTGATAATTTCACCGAAACCTGTTGCATCCGCCCAACCTTTAACACCGCAGTGCGGTTGTGCTACTATCAGTCTTGATGGCAGCGGAAGTACAGCGGGGATGATCTACCACTGGTCATCTGCCGGTGGAGGCGTAATCAGTGATACATTGTCAGCCACTACCACGGCTTCTGCCTGTACCGATGATATTTTCACACTGCTTGTAATTGATACAGCAAGCGGTTGTTTTGAAGATACTTCGATCGTGCTTGATTCAAGACCACGGCCTGATGCAAACGTTGCAGTAAATCCCGGAATTATTTGCAACGGTTCGGTGACCTTGATCAACCTTGACGGAAGCGGAAGCAATACGGATCCGGGTACTACCTATTTTTGGTCATCCGGCAATCCTTCAGTGGTGATTGATGATACTGCCATAATCCTTACCACTGCGACCGTCATCACATCTACAACGTTTTACCTGACCGTGACTGACAGCCTTGGTTGCGACAGTACCGCCAGCGCTGTGGTACAGGTGTATCCTTTGCCGGCATTTTTTGCTTCGAATTCATTCCTTTGCACATCCGACCCTGTTCTTGAATCAACCCTGGAGATCATTGGCGCTGCCTCCGGATCAACTTACGACTGGATAAGCATTCCTGCATGTGTGGCACCCAACAGCAGTACCTTTGATTCTCAGACTTTTGATTTTTCTTCCTGCCCGATCGGTGTTTATACATTTACAGTAGTCGTTACCAACTCGATCACGTCCTGTGTTGACACGCTGAATCAGACCGTTCAGGTAATCAACGGTGTGAACCTGATGGTGTCTTCCGATACGGTCATTTGTGAGGGAGGAACCCTTACGCTGACAGCGGCGGGAGCGAATTCATATTTATGGAGTACGGGCGACACCATGAGTTTCATAAGCCTGCCCGCACTTACGGCTGCCGCCTCTCCCTATACATTTACGGTAAGCGGATCGGCAGGAAGTTGTTCTGACACAGATACCATTAGCGTAATCGTAAATCCTGTACCTCTTACCTCATCGATCAGTGGCCCTTCTGCTGTCTGCGCCGGTGACACCTCTATCACTTACAGCGTAACACCTCCTGCGGGAAATTATACCTGGCTTGTTCAGGGCGGGACTATCACTTCAGGACAAAACACCAATTCCATTACCGTTAACTGGGATTCGTCCGGAACAGGTTTGATCACGGTTGCGGACACAAATGGGTTTGGATGTCCGGGCAACACACAGAATATAACCATAAGCATAAGTTCTTTACCTGATTCGTCTACAACCATACTGGGTCCTGACAGCGTTTGCGAATTCAGTAACGCCCTGTACTTTGTTGTGGCGAACGCGGGTTCAAACTATACCTGGAGTGTGAATGGCGGGATCATTACCGGGCCGGCCATTGCTGATAACATTCAGGTAAACTGGAGTGTGAGCGGCATTGGAACGATCAGCGTCTATGAAACGAATGCCCTTGGTTGTGCGGGTCCGGTGATAACACGGAATTTTGTTATTAATCCCAGACCTCTTCCTCCACCGGTCAATGGAGATCAGCTTGTTTGCGACAGCAGTCAAAGTATATATTACACAAACCCCGGTCCCGGATCCACGATCGACTGGATCGTTAACGGAGGAAGCATTGTAAGTACCAGTGCGAATATGGACACCATCACAGTCTTCTGGACGAATACAGGTATCGGAAGCATAAGAGCAGTGGAAATAAATTCTTATGGATGCCCCGGGGACACGACCGATATCCAGGTGAATGTAAATATAAAACCTCAGGCATTTGTTCAGCCGGATTCAGCTGCGATTTGTCAGAACAGCAGTTTCGCGATTACGGGAGCCGCAACCGGAACAGGCATACGATGGCTGAGTTCGGGAAGCGGAACTTTCAGTGATACAAGCATTGCCTCCCCTGTTTACTATCCGGGGACATCTGACACAGGCTTCGTGTCACTTCATATGATCGTTTATTCTGCTCCGTGCATAGCCGATACAGCAAGCCTGCTGCTCTATGTAGCTGCAGCCCCGCAGGTCAGTATCACCGGGAGTTCCAATACCATTTGTTTTGGTGAGAACGACACCTTGAGTGCGACAGGAGGAGGCAGTTATTTGTGGACACCCGGTGGAAGCACCACTTCCGTCATTGTTGTAAGTCCCCCGGTAAGCACAACATACTATTTATCCGTCACCAACAGTACAGGATGTATGACTACGGACTCTGTCAGGGTTACGGTGAATCCTCCGGGCATTCCGGATGCGGGAAACGATCAACTTATCTGCCGTGGAGACAGCATCGGACTTTCAGGAACACAATCGGGTGGTGGAGGTTATTTATGGACGAGTCTGGGCGACGGAGTATTTATTCCATCATCCACCGCTCAACAGGTAACCTATATTCCGGGACCGGCCGACACTACCACCGGGCAGGTATTCATTGTTCTTGCCACAACAGGATATTGTCTAAATCTGACTGACACGATGCTCCTTATGGTGAGCGATTTTCCAACAGTAAATGCCGGCGCGGATACGACGATTACAGGCGGACCCGGAACAGGCGTTGCGATTCCGCTTGTCCCGCAATTCACCAATGCCGCGGGTATCATCTGGAGCAGCAGCGGAACCGGAACCTTCAGCCCCTCCGCCTCGTCAATCCCTTCATCGTACCATCCATCCAATGAAGACTTTCTTTCCGACTCAGTGATATTAACGGTGGAGGTAACCGGCGCCTGTACAACTTCGGGCGACCTGTTGATCATTCGCTTTACACCTTTTGACATACCTAATGTAATTACCCCGTATCCTTCAAGTCCGGACTTCAATGATTATTTTGTCATAAAAAATTTACCTGTGGGGAGCCGGCTTAAGATCTGGGACAGGTGGGGTGTGCTGGTTTTTTCAACGGAAGATTATCTGAATAACTGGGAAGCACAGGGTCTGTCCTCCGGTGTTTACTACTATGTCCTGGGCACCCCGAAAAAGGATTACAAAGGCTGGCTCCAGGTGATCCGTGAATAAAGCGTCAGGACTCTCTGACCATCAGTCTTTCCGCCAGTTCCATCAGGGGTTCTTTTCTGAAATGTTCAACCTTAATTTCTTCGAAAACCTTCATGGCTTTACTGAAATGAGAATCCATAAAACGTCCTGCTTCCCTTCTGATATCAAGTTTTTCAAAAATATCACGGACGGCATATACCTTTTTTTCCGGGTCTATGGCAGTTGCGTGAATCAATGAATTGAGTTCATCCCGCATGGCACTTTCTGATTTTTCAAGAGCCAGCAGCATAAGAATGGTTTTCTTGTTGGCGATAATGTCACCCCCGATGGTCTTTCCGAATTTCCCATTGTCGGCATAGAGGTCGAGAATATCATCATGCAGCTGGAATGCCACACCCAACTGTTTACCAACGCCGTATATTCTGTCAGCATCCTCCTGAGACGCGCCTGCCAGCAATGCTCCTGTCCGGAGGGAACAGGCAAGGAGCACGGCTGTTTTCAGTGTTATCATTTCAATATACTCAGGGATGGTAACATTGTTCCGATTCTCAAAGTTCATGTCGATCTGCTGACCTTCACACACTTCCGCGGCTGTTCTGAGGAAAAGAGACATGACCTGGTCCTGATACTTCCTGTCAACGCTCATCATCAGCTGACAAGATTTTACAAACATGGTATCTCCGCTCAGGATGGCGATATCCTGATTCCATCTGGTATGGACAGTTGGTTTTGCTCTTCTCAGAACCGCTCGATCCATGATATCGTCGTGCAAGAGCGTGAAATTATGGAATACCTCTATGGCAAGTGCGGGTCTGATCACGCGGTGGGGGTCGGCGCCAAAAAGCTCATTGGCCATGAGGACAAGGCAGGGCCGCAATCTCTTTCCGCCAAGTGAGAGCATATAGCGGATAGGGTCATATAGTTCTGAAGGATGTTCCGGAAAGTCCAGGGCTTCAAGCTCCTTTTCAACCAATTCCCGGAAAAACTCAGGTGAATGCATAGGCAAACTTAGGCATATTCCTTTGCCCCTGAAATTAAATCATCAATGAAAGGCAAACCTTTCGCTTCTCATCAGTGCATGAAGTCCTTCATCAAGTGAAGTGAACTCACGTTGCAGCAGGGATCTCATTTTACCAACATCCGGTCTGCGGCGGGTCATATCGCCTTCTTTCAGAGCAGGAAGATGAATGATTCTTGAACGGCTTCCGGTAACCCGGATTATTGTCTCCGCAAGCTGAAGAACGCTTATCTCTTGATCGGTACCGATATTGGCTACATCGTTCATCACCTGATTATTGTAAAAGGCATTGCATGTAGCATCAAGATGATCCTCTATGAAACAGAATGTCCGGGTTTGGCTTCCATCACCGTATATAGTAATGTCTTTATCCTTCAGGGCCGACATCAGGAATTTGGTAATCACGAAATCGGAACTCTGTTTCGGACCATATGTATTGAAGAGTCTGAAGATAGTGTAATCAAGATCATATTCATGCTTGAAGGACCGTAAATACGCCTCTCCGACATTTTTCACGATGGCATAAGGAAGTCTGGAATTGAGGGGAGTTGTATGTTCGTTCTGGGGAAATTCCACCGGCTCTCCATAAACTTCGGAAGATGAAGTGTAAAAGACCCTCTTTACTCCGGTATTTTTCGAAAGGCTCAGAATATTGTTGATGCCGCTGATATCGTGTAATACCATTACCGGATGCGCAAGCGTTCTTTTCACACCGACGACTGCTGCATAATGAAATACATAATCAAAACGGTAAGCAAGAAAAATACTTGAGATATCTTTTAACTCATTCACATCAGCCTTGATGAATTTCACATTCTGGTGAATGGATTTAGGGATCTTGGACATGGAACCTGTCAGCAGGTTGTCAACGATCACAACATAGTTTTCCGGGTCTCTGGAAAGTCTTTCCGCCAGGCTGCTGCCGATAAAGCCCGCACCACCTGTTACTAGAATTTTTCTCATCATATTGTCGTTAGACTGAAAATTCAGTCTAAAGGTTGCAATTTACTTCAAACACAATATAACGATTCCACCAATTACAGCCAAATGTAGGCGAACAGCGAAAAGGAATTGGTTAAAATTTCAATCAAGCAGTGAAATCAGGTACTTTCCGTAACCGCTTTTGACCAGCGGTTCGGCGATTTTACGTAGTTGAGCAGCACTGATGAAGCCCATTACATAAGCTATTTCTTCAATACAACCGATTTTTTGACCCTGCCTTTCCTCGATGACCTGCACGAACTGTGCCGCCTGCATGAGAGAGCTAAAGGTACCGGTATCCAGCCATGCTGTACCCTTATCAAGGATTCCGACCTTTAATTTCCCCTGCTCCAGATAGACCTTATTTACATCCGTGATCTCATATTCTCCTCTCGCACTGGGCCGGAGATTTTTTGCAATTTCAATGACGGAATTATCATAAAAATACAATCCGGGTACGGCAAAATTTGATTTAGGTTTCACTGGTTTTTCCTCAATGGAAATAACCTTGTTATCCTTATCAAATTCTACGACGCCATAGCGTTCCGGATCCACTACATGATAGGCGAAAACGACCCCGCCTTCCGGATCCTTATTGCTTTGAAGCAGTTGCTGCAATCCTGTACCATAGAAAATATTATCTCCCAGTATCAGCGCTACTTTATCCTTCCCAATAAATTGTTCGCCCAGAACGAATGCCTGTGCCAGTCCGTTAGGAACCGCCTGTTCAACATAGGAAAAGCGGCAACCGATTTCAGATCCATCGCCCAGCAATCTCCGGAAATGGGGCAGATCATGAGGGGTGGAAATGATCAGAATATCATTGATCCCTGCCATCATCAGAATAGACAAGGGATAATAAATCATGGGTTTATCGTAGACGGGCATAAGCTGTTTGCTCATCACAAGTGTGAGGGGATGCAGTCTGGTTCCGGACCCGCCGGCAAGAATTATTCCTTTTGTCATAGTATGCTACATATTAATCACAGGTGAGACAGATCCGGCAAGGGGCGTCATTCCCCTTCCCTGCTCTCCTCCGCCGTCTGGACTTTGAGATCATCAAGTTCAACATCTTCCTCTTCATCAAACATCTGAAATAAGGGTTCTTTCAGGAAAGCTTTCGTTATAATTCTCTTTTCGAGAGACAATAAGAGGCTGGGCAAGAGTATCAGGTTACTGAGCATGGCAATCAGCAGTGTCAGTGAAGTGAGGACACCCAGGGCCTGCGTCCCTCCGAAACCTGAGGCAGCGAATATAAAGAAGCCGGCGAAGAGTATCACAGCGGTATAGACCATACTGACACCCGTTTCCTGTATGGTAAGAGAGACCGTTCTGGAAATACTGCCTGCATGCTTGCGCAGTTCCTGGCGGTACCTGGTAAGGAAATACATTGTCCCATCACTGGCTATCCCAAAGGTTATACTAAAAATAAGAATTGTCGAAGGTTTTAATGGTATACTGAAAAAGCCCATGATCGCGGCAGTGATCAGCAGTGGCGCCATCCGCGGAATAAGGGCAATGATGATCATCCTGAGAGACGGAAAAAGAAACAGCATCACCAGGCCGATGAGTAAAAGCGCCAGGTATACACTCTCCTTAAGGTTTAAAAGCAGATAATCGTTGTTCTTTAAAAATATAATTGAATTTCCGGTAATGGCAAGCTTGTATTCTTCGGGGTTGAAAATACTGTCAAGTCGGGGTCGCAACTCATCCAGTAACGATTTCATTTTAACCGATCCGATATCGGCCACCTGAAAACTTACACGGGTAACCTGTTGCGTACTGTCAATGATCGAACGGAACATCCGCTGGTTCTCCCTGGCTCCGGAAGAATAACCTGAGAGTCTTGACATTTCTTCCGCGTTGGGAATCACATAAAATTTTGGATCGCCATCATTAAGTCCCTGATAAGAAAACTTAATACCCTCAGCAATTGAAACAGGCTCGGAAAATTCATTATAAGCAGCAAGAACTTTCTGCAAGCGGTGGATCTTGTACAGGGTTTTCAGCTCAAGCGCCGCCTTTTCCTCCTTTGTGTCTATGGCCACTTCAAAGGGAAGAACTCCACGAAAATGCTCTTCAAAAAATTTCAGGTCTTTGTAAATCACATCTTTCTTCGGAAGGTCATCCACTACATAACCAACCGTTGTCATTTTTGTCATCCCGTATATGCTGACCAGTACGATCAGGATCGTGGAGAAATAAATTCTTCGTCTGTAGTGATGCACCCAGTGATCAACTTTGTCCAGAAATTTCTGAAGTGTTTTTCTTTCGAGGTGTTTTATATGCCTGGCGCTTGGTGGCGGCAGGTAACTATAGGTGATAGGGATCAGTATCAGGGAGATCAGAAAGGTGATCATAACGTTGATGGAAGTAACGATCCCGAACTCAACAAGGACCTCGCTGGAAGTAAAGGCAAAGACAACGAATCCAAGAGCAGTAGTAAGATTTGCCATGAAAGTACTGGCCCCCATACGATGAATGGTGCGGACCAATGATTTTATCTTATTACCATGGCGGGCATATTCCTGTTGATACTTATTAAGCAGCAGAATGCAATTCGGAATACCAATGACAATTATCAGAGGAGGGATAAGGCTTGTGAGTATGGTAATCTTATATCCGAAGATTACCAGGGTGGCAAAGGACCAAATAACTCCGAAGACCACAACGATCATTGGAAAGAGTACAGCTTTAAAACTTCTGAAGAAGGCGAGCAGGATTAAGGCTGTAACAATGAGCGCCAGCGCTACAAACATTTTCATTTCCTGAGCGATCTTATTTGATACTGCCGTGCGGATATATGGAAGACCTGAATAATGCAGTGTCAATCCATTTTCAGCGGCAAATTTTTCCGCCTGTTCATGTATCCGGTTTACCATAGGAATCCTGTCTCTGGTATTCAGAATGGATTCCTCAAAAGTGATAGCCATCACCGTGGCGTGAGTGGCAGGATTGATCAGAAGACCTTCATAGAAAGGAAGCCGGTAAAATTCATCTTTTATCCTGTCAACGTCAGCCTGGTTTGCAGGCCGGGAAGAAATTAATGGCTTGAAATCAAGTTTGTGTGTGGAATCGTTCCGCTCTACCTTAAAAGCACGCGCAATGGATAGTACTTCCTGCACCCCGGCAACTTCTTTAATGCTGCCGGTAAGGTCATACCAACTGCTGAATACTTTGTGGCTCCAGATATCTTCGCTTCTGAAACCGATAACCATAACAGTGCCATCGGCGCCAAACTTATCCTTGAATTGTAAGTATTCAACATAGGTGGAATCATCCGGTGGAAGGATCTTTGCCCCTTCATAACTCAATTGCACTTTTGATGCAAGAAAGGTCATGACAACAGTTAATGCCAGAAAAATGATCAGGGTGATCACACGGTATCGCAGAATTATCCGTGCTATGGCGTCGAGCATACATCCGTTTGTTGATGACGGTAAATGTACAATTTTCTAAATCAGAAATCATTGAGTTTTAATCGCACAGAAATCCGAAAAAGAATAATTTCCCCTGCAGTCACAAAGGATTGTCTTTCAGGGTAAAGAAAAAACAATTATGAAACAAGGATTCCTGACCAGGCTAATATGTCCCATGAAAACGGCACGTCTGTTTATGGTGCAGGTTCCTGAGTAGTTGATTCCTTCAACAAACTGCCTGACCCTTTTATAAACGACAGCGGCAGATCTCAATACTTAATGAGACGCATGTTCGAATTTCCCTTATCTGATAATATCGTGCAGTTATAGAGACCTGGTGCAAGTTCATTAATATCCAGATCGAAACGGTTAATACCAGATGAAAGGCTTTTGTCTTTAAAACACTTCAACACCCTGCCAAGATCATCCGTTACCACAATTTCAGCCCGGGCGGATCCTTCTGCGAAGATCTCCAGATGTCGTTGCCATCATTATCACACTTCAGGGTATAAAGATCCTGCAGGTTTCCTCCCATTGACTGGGTAGACGCGGCACAATAGATGTTTCCTGCACCATCAGAGGCGATTTCTTTTGCGAAATCAAAACCGCTTCCGGTAAAATAAGGCTCCTTCGGTTTAGCCCAGACCCTGCCGGTTCTGTTGAATTTAAGAATGGCAAAATCACCGTCATTCCATGCAGTGGTACCTGTGACAAAAATATTCCCAAAAGGGTCACTGCAGATATCCTCTCCTTCATTGGTAAAATTCACAAGCACGCCTTTATAGTTATCAATCCAGATCTCATTCCCATCAGGATCATACATGATGGTCGTCAGGCTGCCGGAAAGGGAATTCTGGAAACTCTGCCCTGTAATAAAAGAATAACCGGCCGTGTCGACGATGACCGCGTTGGCATGGTCGGTTCCGGAAAGCGCGCCATCATGAAACCTCACCCATTGCCTGTTAAATGGCTGGGCGCTGACATGCTTATCCGGATTAAGACAAAATAAGAGTATCAGGACCGAAAGCGGGCAGAAAGCATTTTTCAACTTCTTCATGTATTCCTTGGTGTTATTATTTTTCTCATCAGGGACACCGGAAAACTTTACCGGCTCTGTCAATCCGCGATGTTCAGTGAATTGATGTGTAAAACAAATCAAGAAAATTCCCTGACTGAATAGTTTATTGCTGAACAGGAAAAAAATGATGCTGAAGCAGCCGAGAATTGTTAAAATTGAACTTAATGGAATGCCATTGGATCATTGAAACGAAATAATCAGGTCCCGGAAGGTAATTCGTCTATCAGATGGAGAATCCGGATACCGGAGCACAATCCTTTAATTATCCTTTCAAGCGTAAGAGTGCATGTAATTATCCGGAAGGTATTGTATCTTTAACTAAAGGTTTGAACGTAAGAAATGATGCATTCGCATATTTCACTACAACAATGTGTTGATCTGCTTCAAAAGGTTGAACTCTTCAGGCACGTCCCTCAAGATGTGATTGAAGCGCTGGCCAGGAAAATGATCCTTGCAAGTTATCCTTCCGATGCTGTTATTCTCCGGAAGGGGGATCCCGGAAATTCGATGTTTGTTATTCTTGAAGGAAGGGTGAAAATACACGAAGGGGAGCATCAGGTTGCTGAAATGTCAGCGCTCAACTTTTTCGGAGAATTGAGCATACTTGACTCAGAAACCCGTTCCATGTCGGTCAGCGCTTTGGAATCAACGACGCTTGGTGTAATTCATCAGGCGGATGTTTACCAGGTTTTAAGAGCGCATCCAGACGCCGTCAGGGATATTATCGGCGTTCTCAGCCGTCGTTTAAGAAACCAAAATCAAACAATAATTCTTCAACTCAAAGATAAGAGCGCTGAACTGGAAAAACTTGTTGAGGAAAGGACCCGTGATCTGAAGGTAAAGAATGAAGAATTATCCGCTGCTTTGCTTGATCTTCGAAGGACACAGGAGCAGCTCATCACACAGGAAAAGCTGGCGACTCTTGGCCATCTGACCGCCGGAATTGCGCATGAAATCCAGAACCCTCTCAATTTCGTTAACAATTTCTCCACGCTAACCATTGAACTTATCGATGAATTTCAAAAGAGCGATAATGAGAAGGAGAAGCGTGAGATCCTGGCCGACCTGAAAGGGAATCTGCAAAAGATTTATGATCACTCGGTAAGAGCTGACAGCATTGTAAAAAACATGATGCTACACAGCCGTAACAGAACCAGTGAAAAAACACTTGTTGATATCAACCAACTGATCAGTGAGTACATGGATCTTGCATGGCATGGAATATTGTTAAAGGAGCCATCTCTGGAATGCAAGACTGAAATCCGTCCTGACAACTCCATCCCGCTCGTCCTTCTGCATCAGCAGAACATCAGCAGGGTGATCCTGAATCTGCTGGGTAACGCTTTTTATACTGTGAGCAGGAAGTCGAAGAAAAACGGAGGATCATACAAACCATTGGTGAGGGTGAGTACAAAGCTCGAACAGGACAATGTGGTCATAGAGATCGAGGACAATGGGGAAGGAATCCGGGATACAGAGATGAGTAAAATATTCCAGCCATTTTTTACCACCAAACCAATCGGTGAAGGAACCGGACTTGGTCTATCCTTAAGCCATGACATCATTACCAAAGAACATGGAGGCAGCATGAAGGTGAGCAGCGAGCATGGGAAAGGCACCCGGTTTACTATTAAGTTACCGGCAGAATAAACCCTGAACAGGCCATGGCCAGTCGATTACCCATCCGAATCCCATTGTGATGGTCGCTTCGCTGAATTTCACTCCATCATTGCTGCAATGCCAGGCCTCACTGCAAAACACCGTCGCAGTGGCCTTTGAATGTACATCAGAAATTTTACCAGATAGGCCGGGATCATGATCCGGAAGATGCACGCTGAGTACAGGTAAAAAAAAAGCGGGAACCAGGTCCCGCTTTCTCAGATTGAACTTGTGAATCAGGAAAGGTGTTTGCTGACAAGCTTTGTCATCTCAAACATGCTCACAGTCTTTTTACCTCCGAAAACCTTCTTCAGGTTTTCGTCTGCATTGATGTTACGTTTCTCTTTAGGATCCTGAAGTTTGTTCTTCTTGATGTAATCCCAGAGACGCTTGGTTACCTCTGTGCGAGGAAGCGGCTTGCTGCCTACCACCGGCTGAAGCGTTGCGCTGATGGTCATTGGTTTCATAAATGCAGCATTTGGCTTACGCTTTGTCTTAGCTTTCGCTTTTGGTTTAGCTTTTGCCTTAGGCTTTGCTTTTGCCTTTGCTTTTGGTTTTGCCTTCGACTTAGATTTCGCTTTTGCAGGCGATTTCTTCTTCGCTTTTTTTGTTGCCATGATTCTTTAATTAGGGGTTAGTGTTTTAAATTACTGGCAAATCAACGAAGGAAAAGTGCGCCAAAGCCATACTGTACTGAGAAGTTTTCCACAACCCCTGTCAATTCCTCATAGGAGAAATGGCAGCCATTCACCCGGTAAATTCCATTCCGGCCGATTTTTCCACTCATTCACCATAGAGAAAAACCTCCAAATCTTTTGATTGGCGCGGGTTTCAGACAAACCTTAAAGGTATTGCCTGAAGGCACTATTCGCTGCTCTATCCGCAAGACCACTTGAGCCCTTTTTCAGCATGACCGGATTGTTAATATTGACCGGATATGGCACTGAGCCGGAGCTGAGCCGGCAGAAAGGTTTTTGCCCGTGAATCAGACTGCTTAAGTCTACACTGGTGCCGCTTGTCATTTCTCAGGAAGTTTTATATACTTGTCCTATACACCACGCCTTGAAAACACCCTGTTGCCCGTGAAATTTACGCGAACCTTATCCCTGCTCTGGCTTTTAGTGCTATGCCATCCAAAAATCCTGCTTTCCCAGACAGAGTCAGGGAATCAGGGCAGAAACCTGGTAGGTTGCGTGAGCGGGAATTGCGAGAATGGCCAGGGTGTATTCAGGACCTCTTCCGGAAATGTCTATGAAGGCAGCTTTGAAAGAGGAAAGTTTGAAGGTCAGGGGAAAATGACATACAAGGATGGAGATATTTATGAGGGCCTTTTCAGCAATGGAAAGATGCATGGCATCGGGAAGTACCAGTATGCGGATGGACAGGTTTACGAAGGAGCTTTTGATAACGGTAAGATGCAAGGTGAAGGAGAAATCCAGTATGTTTCAGGAAACAGGTACAAAGGCATGTTCCGGAACAATATGAAATCTGGCGAAGGAATATTTTTATTCAACGACAGCAGCCGGTACGAAGGTACATTTGCTTTTGACAAAATGGATGGAAAGGGTACCTGGTTTTATTCCAACGGAGACCGGTATGAAGGAGAATTTGTGAAAGGCAAACAGAACGGAAGAGGTATATATTTTTACAAAGACGGAAACCGTTATGAAGGGAATTTTACCGGAGGTAATTTCCATGGTAAAGGCACCCTGATTTTAAATGACGGGAGCTTTTACGAAGGCGATTTTAAAGGTGACAATCTGAATGGTTTTGGAATTTTCTATTATGCCAGCGGTGATGTATATGCAGGAAATTTTGAAAACGGGAATTACCATGGTTGCGGCACCTACTATTATGCCAATGGAGACAGATATACAGGAGATTATCTGAATAATCTTTCTCATGGCACAGGAACTTTTTATGAAGCTACAGGCGGAGCAACGCGTTATCATTACCTGAAGGGTGATATTGTCGGAGAAGGTGCTCAACTTGCGCACCATATGAGCAAGCCTGTTGCAGAGACCATCATGTCCGTAAAAAAGGAAGATCAACCGGTAAAAGCTGAATCTGCCCCTGCATCCGGTTCAACGCCTGAAAAAACCGCTTCACCTTTATCGCAACCTGTCACACCTCCATCAGGCGGCGAGAATAAGAAGCCGGCAATGTCTGAACCACTTGCCGGCACCGGTGCTAAAAGCGCATCATGCCCCGCATGCAACGGAAAAGGGAAGATCTACCAAAGCGAAATACGGAAGAATAAGATGGTTACAAAGGATATTTCAAACGGTATGGGACCAAGAAATTTTGTCACCTACTCGGTCAATGAGGTCGTTCGACCTGCCGGGAATGTGAGCTGCGGCCGGTGTAACGGCAAAGGAAATATTGACCAGTAGAGCGTATCATCCTTCTTAGGAAACATTATGAAAAACAAATTAATCCTGCTGCTTTTATCGCTTTGTTATTTGCCGGCAACTTATTGCCAACCGCTTTCTGAGAAGATCCGTTTCGGCAGGATCTCGGTTGATAAAGGACTGTCACAGTCTAAAGTGTACTGTACCTTTCAGGACAGCCAGGGATATTTATGGTTCGGCACTGAAGACGGATTGAACAAGTATGATGGCTATAGTTTTGAAGTTTACAAATACACTCCAACAGACGGGAAAGCGATCTCCAATAACATCATCCGGTGCATCTTTGAGGACAGCAAAAAAAATCTGTTGGTAGGAACAGACAATGGGCTCAACATTTACAATCCAAGCAACGGTTCATTCAGAAGATTTCAGAATGACCCTTCCGATAAAAACTCGATCAGCAATAACATTGTTTCCTCCATTGCGGAAGACAAGAATGGAACTGTATGGGTTGGAACCAGTGATGGCCTGAATACTTTTGACGCTGCGAGCGGTAAATTCACCTTGATACCATCTGTTCCTGCCGATCCCGGCAGTCTGAGCAGTAATCGTATCTCTTCACTCCTGCTTGATAAAAACGGAACCTTATGGGTCGGCACCGTTTCTGATGGTCTGAACGCACTCAATACTACTTCAAAAAAATCAACGCGTTATTCTCATCAACCCGGAACCGCTCTTTCCCTCAGTGAAAATGAGATCACCTGCCTCAGTGAAGATGATGCCGGGAACATCTGGGCAGGAACCGTGAACGGAGGTGTGAATATCCTGAACACTAAAACAGGGAGGGTAAGTTACTATACACAGGAAAACGGTCTCAGCAGTAACAGTGTGTTCTCCGTTCTTGAAGACAAGAGCGGCAACATCTGGATTGGAACATTGGGTGGAGGACTTACCGTGCTGGACCGGAATGGCGGAAAGAAGATAAACTTTCTGCACCATCCGCAAAATTCTGAATCCCTTTCGAACAACAAGATTTGGAGTCTTTTTGAAGACAATGCGGGAACCATCTGGATAGCCACTTCTGACGGACTCAGTTACTATAACCGGACCCTGGCAAAATTCATAACCTACCAGGCGAATCCCGGACCAGAAGGTAACAACAGCGTGTTCGCCGTTCTTGAGGACAAACAGGGAAATATCTGGACAGGAATACTAGGCGGCGGACTCAATGTTTTCGACAGAAGAGCAGAGAGGTTTGTGAATGAAAAATTCCCTTCACTGGCAAATCCTCTCTTACGTTTCAATAATGTTTTTGCCCTTGAGGAAGATGAGTCAGGGGTCCTGTGGATCGGAACTACCGATGGCTTGCTTTCATACAACCGGCAGAGCGGAGCGGTGAAACAATTCAGGAATATTCCGGGAGACGCTTCCTCTCTCAGCAACAATTACGTCAGGTGCATCTTCAAGGACCGTTCAGGGCTTTTATGGATCGGAACGCACGGAGGCGGGTTAAACCTGTTCAATCCAGGCACTGAAAAGTTCAGTGTTTTCAGACATAATCCCGCAGACGCGACCAGTCTCAGTAATGATGTTGTCATGAAAGTGTTTGAAGACCGGAAGGGGATGTTATGGATAGCCACCTATGGTGGTGGAATCAACTACTATGACAGAAGCAAGGGAAAATTTCAGGCTTATAAAAACGATATCAACGACCCTGCCAGTATTAACAGCAATTTTATTCATTCGATATATGAAGATGAGAAAGGCTTACTCTGGATAGGAACCTATGGCGGAGGAATCAACCTGATGAAAGAAGCAGGTAAATCCTTCCTGCATTTTACAGAGAACGACGGTTTACCCAACAATATCGTTAACGGAATCGCACCTGACGGAAAAGGAAATCTTTGGATCAGTACAAATTCCGGAGTATGCAAACTGATTCCGAGAAACCTGGAATCCAAAATCACCGCTTCGACACGAATTTACAATCTGCAGGATGGACTTCAGAATAAATTCAATGAAAACGCTTCGTACACGGGGAGGAACGGATGGATGTTTTTCGGAGGAAGCCAGGGACTGAACGCCTTTCATCCCGACAGTATTACGGAAAATAAAGTAGTACCTCCTGTCGTCATCACGCGGTTTTATCTCTTTGAGAAGCCGGCAAGAATGGACACGCTCATCACGAGCGACCGAACCCTCAAACTAAATTACAAGCAGAACTTCTTTACGTTCGAGTTTGCAGGATTAAATTATCTGTTGCCTGAAAAGAACAGGTACGCATACAAGATGGAAGGCCTGAACGATGACTGGGTTGAATTCGGAACAAGGCGGTATGTGACCTTCACCAATGTTGATCCGGATCACTATGTTTTCAGAGTCAAGGCCTGTAATAATGACGGCGTGTGGAATGAGGAAGGGATCGCCATTGATATTACCATCACCCCACCCTTTTGGAAAACATGGTGGTTCACCGGACTGAGTGCACTTGCCATTACCCTCCTGATCTTTTCCTACATACGCATAAGGACCAACACACTGGTGAAACAGAACATTCTGCTTGAAGAAAAAGTCAATGTAAGAACACATGAACTCCAGGAAAAGAATGTGGAACTGACCCGTACGATGGACAATTTAAAGTCTACACAAAATCAGCTGATCCAATCGGAAAAGATGGCTTCCCTCGGACAACTGACTGCCGGCATAGCGCATGAAATACAGAACCCCCTGAATTTCGTAAACAACTTTTCCGAGCTCTCGGTTGAACTGATTGATGAACTGGACTCAGCCAATGACGAAGATGAAAAGCATGAGATCGTAGGCGATCTCAAACAGAATCTCGGTAAAATCGTTTTTCACGGGAAGAGAGCTGACAGCATCGTAAAAGGGATGTTACAGCACAGCAGGGCTGCGACTGCGGAGAAACAGAGTACGGACATTAATAAACTGGTGGAAGAATTCTTCAACCTGGCCTATCACGGAATGCGCGCCAAGGATCCTGCTTTCAACTGCACTATGCAAAAAGACCTTGACAATTCGCTTCCGCATATCAACATTATACCGCAGGATATCAGCAGGGTGATTCTCAATATTTTCAACAATTCATTTTATGCAGTTGACGAGAAAAAGAAAGGCGGCGGGGATGTCAATTACCAACCTTTGGTTTCAATCACCACAAAGAAAACCGGTGACAAGGCGCTCATCATCATCCGGGATAATGGAAAAGGGATCCCGGATGAGATACGTGACAAGATCTTCAATCCCTTTTTCACGACCAAACCAACCGGGTCCGGTACAGGCCTGGGACTGTCCATAAGCTATGACATCATTGTGAAAGGTCATGGTGGAGATCTCCAGGTGGATTCCAAGGCCGGAGAGTTTACGGAGTTCACCATTTCATTACCCTTACAAACTTAATATCCTCAGATGATTAAAATGCTGGTGGTTGATGATGAAAAAGATGTTGAAGCCATGTTTACACAGCGCTTCAGGAAAGAACTGCGTAACGGTGAAGTACGGATAAATTTTGCTTTCAGCGGACAGGATGCGCTTCACTTTCTCCGTACACTGGATCCGTTTGATCTTGTGTTGGTGTTGAGCGATATTAATATGCCCGGAATGACCGGACTTGAACTGCTGAAGGTGATCCGTAGTGAATTTCCCACGCTGAAGGTCATGATGGTTACAGCATACGGCGATGAAGCCAATCACAATATGGCCGTATCATACGGCGCTTCTGACTTTGTCACCAAACCGGTTGACTTTAGCGAGCTGAAGACAAAAATTTCAGAACTTAGCAAAAACATGAAGTTGAGATCCTGATATAACAAGTGAAGGGGAACCCCCGGATTACATGGAAGATATAGCAAAAATATTAGTTGTAGATGATGAACCGGATCTGGAGCTATTGATTCGTCAGCGCTTTCGTCACAGGATCCGAAATAAGGAACTTCAATTTGAATTTGCCGGTAACGGACTGCAAGCTCTTAAGCTGATTGACGGCGATCCGGAAAAATTTGACATGATCCTCACCGACATCAATATGCCGGAAATGGACGGGCTCACCCTGCTGGACAAGATCAAGGAACAGTATAAACACTACAAAGCCGTTGTAGTAAGCGCCTATGGAGATATGGAAAATATACGTACAGCCATGAACCGCGGCGCTTTTG
This sequence comes from uncultured Flavobacteriales bacterium, assembly GCA_964544885.1. Taxonomy (GTDB): domain Bacteria; phylum Bacteroidota; class Bacteroidia; order AKYH767-A; family 2013-40CM-41-45; genus QQVM01. The sequence goes on along the minus strand of CAZJDX010000010.1, from coordinate 70,816 downwards.
ACTTTGTCACCAAACCGATAGACTTCGGTGACCTGGAAACAACCATTAACAAAACAATTGAAGAGTATAAGATCATCCGGCAGGGGCGCATGGCAAAAGTTCAGCTGGATGATACGATACGGCAGAAAGAAATTGCAGAGATCGAGCGTGAAAAGGCGGAACAAAGCGAAAAATTCAAACAGCAATTCCTTGCAAACATGAGTCATGAAATCCGTACACCGATGAATTCGGTGATCGGACTTACAAACCTGCTCATAAAATCAAAACTCGATGCGCAACAGGCGAAATACCTGAATGTCATCAAAAAATCTTCCGAAAACCTGTTGGTGATCATTAATGACATTCTGGATCTTTCCAAAATAGAAGCGGGGAAGATGGAGTTCGAGAAGATCCCCTTCTCGATTGAGGAAAGTCTGGATACGGTTTATCATACTATGGTCTTTAAGGCGGAAGAAAAAAATCTTGAATTGGAGAAACTCATTGAACCGGGTGTGCCGGATGTGATCCTTGGGGATCCTGTCCGCTTAAACCAGATTCTGATCAACCTGTGCGGAAATGCAATAAAATTTACCGAGAAGGGAAAAGTGAGGATTCTGGTAAAAGAATTAAGCAGGCTTGACAATCAGAGTATCATAGAATTTTCTGTCAGTGACTCGGGCATTGGAATACCTGAAACCCAGCTGAACAAAATATTTGAAAGCTTCAGCCAGGCAAGCAGTGAAACCACCCGGAAATTCGGGGGAACAGGGCTTGGTCTGACCATTTCCAAACAGCTCGTTGAACTTCAGAAGGGAAGCATTTATGTGCAGAGCGAAGTGGGAAAAGGGACAACATTTTCCTTCAAGATTCCCTATGAAACGGGCAGTATAACAGATTTCAAAGAGTCAAAATCGGGAACGGAACATGTCAAAGGTGAAGACCTGAAGGGATTACGCATACTTCTGGTTGAGGATAATATGTTTAATCAGATGGTGGCGGTAGATACGTTGAATGATCTCATCGAAGAGCTGACAATAGATGTCGCAGAACATGGATTAGTCGCGCTTGAAAAACTCAGGAGCAATGAATATGATGTCATTCTTATGGACATCCAGATGCCCGAAATGGACGGATTTGAAACCAGCAGACGCATACGGTCAGACTTTGGGCCGCCCGCCAGGACAACCCCGATCATGGCCATGACAGCCAATGTCACACAGGAAGAGGTAGAAAAGTGCTTTGAAAGTGGCATGACTGCTCATATATCCAAACCCTTCGACCCACAGGAACTTTTGAACAAACTGGGAAAATTAGTTTTGAAAAGTACCGGAGCATAATGTTAACCGAACTTCATTTTTTAGTTCTTTCGCAATAAGTTACGAGCTAAACAGCCATTATACAAGTCCAATGAACAAAGAAACCGACCTGACATTTCTGCAATCATTCACCGGCGGAAATCCGGAAAAGATGAAAAAGTATATGAATATGTTTATCCAGCTGTGTCCGGGGCAGCTAACTCTCATGTCTGATCATCTGAAAAACGGGAATTACGATCAGCTTCGCGCGGCAGCACATTCCCTTAAACCGCAAATTACCTATATGGGAATCAAGCGCGGCGAAGGACTTGTAAAGAGCATTGAGCAGATGGCAGCCGAGAAACGGGATGTGGAGAAACTACCGGCCATGCTTGACGAATTCAGTATCATATGTAACCTTGCCGTCGAGGAACTAAAACAACAAATCACCTGATTCCGGACATACACAGCAAAGCGAAATTTTCTACTTTTACACTCTAATCAAACCACATGAAACACGTTAAGGATATATTTATTATTGATGATGATCCGATGCAGGCTATGATGCTTCAGGATTACCTCAGTAAATATTCTACTTTCACCATTCATGTTTATAACAGCGGCGAAGAGGCCCTGAAACATCTTGACATTAAACCGCAGGTAGTGTTTCTTGATTATAATTTTGATAAAGCAGGTAAAGACGCCATGGATGGCGTGGAAATCCTGAAGGAACTAAAAGCCAACATACCACTCACCGAGGTGGTCATGTTCAGCGGACAAGACAAGATAGAAGTGGCTGTAAATACCATGAAGTACGGAGCCTTTGATTACATAGTAAAAAGTGAAAGCGCTTTTCACCGTTCAGAGAATGTCATTTTCAATATTATCAAGAGGTTAAAATTACAAGGCGAAGCGAAGCTGTACAAGAAGCTTACCTATGCACTTGGTATCGCGCTTATCATTGTTGTAATTATCGGAATTTGGCTCTACCAGGCAGGGAAAATAACCGATAATCCGGGCTGGCTGTAAAACCGGACCAGGTTCATTATAACTCCTTCGATTTTGTGTCAGACCTGATCTAGCCTGCACTGCTGGTGGCTTTTTTATATCTTCACAGCGGACCATGCCATTCTATCCTTCCAGAATCAATTCAAAGCTGCCCGGTACTGGCACAACCATTTTTACGGTAATGTCCACGCTGGCATCGGAACACAATGCCATTAACTTAAGCCAGGGTTACCCGGATTTCGATATGCCACCCGAATTGATCGAATTGGTCTGTAAACATATGCGGGAAGGTAAAAACCAATATGCACCCATGCAGGGAGTGAAAGCACTGCGTGAAGCGGTCTCGGAAAAGGTCATGGATCTTTACGGAGTTGACTATGACCCGGAGACCGAAATAAATATCACATCCGGCGGAACGCAGGCAATCTATACCGCCATAAACGCTGTTGTAAGAGAAGGCGATGAGGTGATAATCCTTGAACCTGCTTATGATTGTTATTTACCTGCCGTCCAACTCGCCGGTGGAGTTCCTGTATGCATACCGTTATATGGACCCGGCTTTATACCTGACTGGTCGGTTGTGAGAAAGGCCATGTCATCACGAACAAGACTTATCATCATCAACACCCCCCACAATCCGGCGGGTACGGTATTTTCCACCGGTGACTTTATTGAGTTGGAGAAAATGACGGCAGGTACGGAGGTGTTGGTACTTAGTGATGAAGTTTATGAGCATATCGTATTTGACGGTTTAAAACATATCAGCGCCATGTCTTTTCCCGCACTGAGGGAGCGGAGCTTTATCATCTTCAGCTTTGGCAAAACTTATCATAATACGGGATGGAAAATGGGATATTGTCTGGCGCCGTCAAATCTCATGGCTGAATTCAGAAAAATCCATCAGTTTGTTGTTTTCACATCCAATACACCGGTACAGTATGCTCTGGCGGATTATATGAGAAGCAGAAGTTACCTCAGCCTCCCTGCTTTTTTTCAGCAGAAGCGTGATTATTTTTTAAGCATGATCCGGACCTCAAATTTCTCTTTTCATCCGTCGGCCGGAACTTATTTTCAACTACTGGATTATAGTCAAATAAGCTCGCAAAAGGATACTGAATTCGCCATACACCTTACGAAGCAGTTTGGAATAGCCTCAATTCCCGTGTCAGTGTTCTATAAGACAAGCCCTGAGGCTTGTTTACTTCGTTTCTGTTTTGCCAAAGAAAAGCAGACACTGGAAAAAGCAGCCGAAGCTCTTTGTAAAGTCAACCCGACATGAAGAAAAGTCATTGAAATAAACACCGATCGAAATCAAAATAAACAGAACTTTGATTGAGTTGAGATAAAGGAAAAGAAGAAATCAAACGGATTGCGCAAACAGATTCCTGCCCCATGTCGGAAATAAAGATCACACTGATACAGTCTTCACTTCACTGGGAATCTCCGGAAAAGAACCTGGCCATGTTCGGGGAAAAGATCAACAAGATCGGTGATGCCGGTGACCTGATCATTCTTCCTGAAATGTTCAGCACGGGATTTTCAATGAATGCAGCCTCCCTGGCTGAAGAAATGAATGGAAGAACCATGGAGTGGATGCATAAGATGGCATTCCAAAAAAAATGTATTGTCACCGGTAGTATAATCGTGCGTGAAGAGAGCCATTATTATAACCGACTCATCTGGATGACCCCCAACGGATCCTATAACCACTATGACAAACGACATTTATTCAGGCTTGCAAAGGAAGAGAAGACATATACTGGAGGTGATCAGCAATGGGTAATGATACTGAATGACTGGAAAGTTTTTCCGCTCATTTGCTATGATCTTCGCTTTCCGGTCTGGAGCAGGAGACACTCCCGTTTCGATTATGACCTGCTGATCTATGTTGCCAACTGGCCTGAAAAAAGAAACCATGCCTGGAAGCAATTGCTTATCGCCAGAGCTATTGAAAATCAATCTTACGTTGCGGGACTTAACCGAGTCGGTAAGGACGGAAATGATATCCGGTACTCCGGGGATTCCGCAGTCATTGACTATAAAGGAGATATTCTGACTGACTTAAAACCAAGCCAGGAAGAGATAGAGAGCGTAATACTCAGCAAAAAAGCGCTAAGAGATTTCAGGCAACAGTTTCCGTTTGAAGATGATTCCGATAGGTTTGAACTGAAACTATAGTTCAGATCATATTCTCATTAATCACTATCCCGACAAGTCCGAATGAAGAGCCTGTTGTCTTCCTGCAATTTCCGGAGGCGGAATTCTTATTTCTCCTGAGGGTAGTTCTGAAAACCTCTTTCAGGTGCTGCCTAACAAAAAAATACTTTAGCGGAGTTAAGCATGCTTGATCATTTTTTAGCATGAATCGTTGTTCGGCATCAGATAATGGCTTCTTATTTAGCTTCCTTGCGTTTTGTAATGAAAAAATCCACTCAGGACATTCGCCGGTAATCACCTTACCGTTCTTTTTTACCGCCATCCATCCGGACCTGCAGATCATTCAATTCCATCTCTGAAAAATTTTCCTGGATCAGTCTGAACAAGCTCCTCTCCTCTTTGCGAATATGCTTTTCCAGCAGATGACCGGCCTGGTCCAGGCGGGACTCGAGATCTGAAGGATCATCAAACGAGCCGATCAGCGTTTCCAGTTTGCGATGCTCGCCTGTAAGTTCTTCGATAAGACTATCCGCCTCCGGACTTCTCCCCTTTACGAAGGGAAATAAAACCTCCTCTTCGATCCTGAAATGTTCGAGTAAGTCTTCCCGGTACTTTGCCTTCGCATAACTCACCTTTTCGGCTAATGTGGAGGGAAGTTTCCTGTTGACAGGCGTATCCTTCCTGAGCACAAGGGCCAGAAGCAATCCATGATAGTGATCCCTGCTCAGGTTCACGAGAGCCTTATGTCTTTTTAAGGGTCCGGGCATATCTTTCACTGGCTAATTCATTTGTTGGTGAGGATCAGAGCTGTATTGCCACCTGCCTGAGTACATCAATCCAGTCTTCTTTTGCGCGACTTTTTCCAAGTCGGACGATGATGATATTTTTCTCAGGCATGACATAGATATATTGTCCAAGATGACCGATCGCGGAATAGTCACCGAACTTTTCCGGCCCGATCCACCATTGTCTGTTATAGAACCAGGCAGCGCCTTTTTCATGGTTGATACTTGTGCTTTTAACAACCCATTCTTCCGGAACAATCTGCCTTTCGTCCCACTTTCCCTTCTTCAGATATAGCCTTCCGAACTTCGCAAAATCACGCGCTCTTGCATTGATACAACAAAAGGATTTTTCAAGCCCATTCTTCTTCCGGTCTATGCTCCAGCTTGCATCGAACTCCATACCCAGTGGTTGCCATATTTTCTCATGCAAGTATTCAGTATTGCTTTTACCCGTTGCCCTCTCCAGTATCAGTCCCAATAATTGCGTATTCGAACTCTTATACTCGAACTTTTGCATAGGATCCCGGTCAAGTTTCATTCTTTCCAGATTCTTCCGCAAATTTCTTCCATAATAGAATGTGGCTGCGCCGCTGAATGGTGTATAATAACTTTCGGTAAAATGCACCCCTGAGGACATTTGAAGGAGATGATGAATAGTGACCTTATCCCAGCCTTCCATCCTGCTCAGTTCAGGAATATATTCGACCACCCTGTCGTCCTCGCTCCTGATCTTTCCCTCCGCAATAGCAATACCGATAAGTGCTGAGACAAAAGATTTCGCAACTGAAAACGAAGCAACCTGCGACTCCCTGGTGTACTTGTCAAAATATCTTTCATACAACAGACTGTCATTGCGGATCACCAGGAAGGCTACTGTTGGCGACTGATCAAGAAACTCATGTAATGAAAAGGCTTTCTTTTCATAATTCATGATCTGAATCCTGTTGTCCAATTCTTCATTCCGTTGAGTCTCCGTAAAGTAGAAAGGTGCTGAGGACTTGTCCAAGGGGCGGGAAGGAAATATTTTATGATCAGTGATGTCAGAATAATTGTACCAGATGAAGCGTCCTACTTTGCATGAAGTCAACTGAAGTATAAAAAGGATGAAAAGCGGCCAGGTCAGAAGGATCTTTCTCATATAAATCTGTGAGTTGTCAGGAATGAAGATACTAAAAGAAACATTAAGGGAAGAGCACTTCTTCCGGTTCATTGGATTTCCCATTTAATTTCAACGTCCCAGTTTGAGCGCATAATGATTTTCTCCGGGTAATAAAACACCTCTTCCGGCTGAACCTGATGAAGATAATTTCCCGTATCCCATTGCTTGTTTCTATTTCCATCATGAATATATTTGATGCGACGGGTTCCGGGATTCAGGTATGAAAATACAAGCATGGTGTCGGCCTCAATTCTCTTTTCATCCATTACAACATCCTCCTCATTTACCAGTTGTACAATTGCAGGATAACGTGAATCTCCAGCACTGATTTTCAAGGAAAGGCTTGCATAATCTATTTCCTGTCTTGTTCTAAACTCAAAATTCACAGAATCATTTTTCAGGTCAAAAATATCACTGAAAAGCCCCGGAGGAATGAAAAGCCGGTAAGGGGTATCCGGTTTCCATTTACCCGTATAGCGCAATATATTCTTCAGGGAATCCAAAAAGATGAATCTGTCCGTTGGCACCATCAAGCTATCTTCAGAGAAAACGATGGATCCGAGAGTTGTTTCCCTGAGAGGATGGCTGAATACAACATCAAAGGGCCGGTTTAAATCCTGAAAGACTCCGGAACTGGTTTTCGGAAGTACATTGAGTGAGTACCTGAGGCGTGAAGAAGTCCTGGAATCCTTCTTCAGTAAACGAATTGTAACTGTGTCTTCCTTATCAGGGAAGTTGAACAAGAGTTGCATGCTGTCTGCAGCAGTATTTTCATACCAGATCACGAGTGTATCTTTCCGTTCCGAGTATCTGTGTGAATAGAGTTTTAGTTTTGCCGTATCACTGAGCCAGGTAAAACCCAGCGTATCTGCAGCGCCGGAGAATGCAATAACCGCCTTTCCCGGCAGCTCGGAATAAGCACGCAACAGTCCAAAAGCCGGTTTTTCATTAAACAATTTAAGCGCTACCGGACCCGCGTCTGCCCTTACGGACATGGAGGGGAATGCGATACTTTCATCGGGAGGATTGAAAAGATAGTCTCCGTTGAGGTCTTTCAGGGCGACAAGTTTATACTTCCCTTCAGCAATGTTGCTGATCTTAAAACTTCCCCCTTCATCGGTTTTGGTAAAATAATATGGTCGCTGGAGAAATGGAATCGAATCCCTTTCCTCTTTATAAAGCATTACCAGGATTTCCTTTTGTGGTTTAAGGTCAAATGCGCTGCTTACAGTTCCTGTGACCGCTGAACTGTCAATCGATGATCCTGTCGAAAAAACAAATTGATAATTCCCGATCGGATTTCCTTCATTGTTATCCGCTATTGCATTCCCGAAATTAAAAGTGTATGTAGTATTTGCTTTTAGGGTATCATCAATATTCACATACAGGGTTTTCTTACGGACTTTTACATCAGGAAATGCTGCCAGGGGTGGCGAGATAATCAGTTGCGATTGCAATTCCCGGAGTTGTATGTACTCATCAAAAGTGATCGCAATCTGATGGCCGGTAAATCCGGTGCTGAAATTTTCCGGGACAGTCTTTGTTGGCGCGGGCGGCAATTTATCCTGCTCACCACCTGAAGGCGGGACCTGTATTGCGCAGGAGGCACAACACGAAACAATAAATAAAAAAAATATCCCTCTTAGGTGTATCATTATATTACCCGCTCCAGTATCCGGGCAGCTTGCTCCAGATACTTTTTATCCGTTTCATCAAAACCCGAAATTTCGGTACTATCCACATCAAGTACGGCAATCACTTCATTATTACGAAGAAGCGGTACAACAATCTCAGAACGGCTGAGCGTACTGCAGGCTATATGGCCGGGGAACTTGCTCACATCATCAACGATAACCGTCCGCTTTTCCTTCCATGCCGTTCCACAAACCCCTTTGCCCAATGCAATTCTTGTACAGGCGACCGGCCCCTGAAATGGCCCCAATACCAATTGGCCGGAACCATTACTCATCTCCACCCTGTATATACCTGTCCAGAAAAAATTCATCCCGTACTTCAGTGCGGCGACAAGATTGGCCATATTGGCTATTGGATCTATTTCTCCCTCTACCAGGGCCTTGATCTGTTCAAGCAGCAAGGTGTACTTTTCTGTTTTATCAAGATGTTCCGGGATGTATAACTCCTCCGCCATGATACCTTTTCTGCAAAGATGTAAAAAGAAAGTGGAAGGATTGAGTGAAATCCTGACAGGAATCTCTTATCCTGAGATCAGGCGGAAGCCATTGCGACGATACTTACCCTCGTATCCGGTACGGACAGCAATGTCTCAGCACAGGCTATCAACGTGGATCCTGTGGTAATTACATCGTCGACCAGTAAAATATGTTTTCCCTTAACCTTTCTCAAATCCGCGACATCAAAAACCTTATTGACATTTTCATACCTTTCAAAACGATGCTTTTGTGTTTGTGTGCTTGTCGCCTTCAGCCTTTTTAAAGCATGTGGTTCAAAAGTCGCCCCCATGGCAGTGGCCAGACCTTCTGCAAAACTGTCACTCTGATTATAGCCCCTTTGTCTCAGTCTTGAAGGATGAAGTGGAACCGGCACAACCAGATCAACTGAATTGAAAGGACTGTACTGCATCAGATCATAGCCGAAGATCTCCCCGACAAATTCTCCAATATCCTTTCTATCCTTGTACTTCAGTTGATGTATCAGTTTCTGGACTTTTTCACCTTTCCCGAAATGATAATACGCGCTTGCGCCCTGCACCCGTACCTTACCCCAGAAAAGTTTCGCAACAGGATTGTCCGCATCCTTATGATAATTGGTCCTTGGCAAGCGAAACCGACAAGAAGTGCATAAACATTTTTCACCTCTGAGCAAGGCCTTTGAACATGCCGGACAGGTCTCCGGGAAGACAAGGTAAATGAGTCCGTCGAAGATATCCTCAAGTATTCTGAAAGTCTTTTCGAAAAGCATGCACAATAATAGGTGCATAAATCACCGATGTCAACCGCATAAAAGATGATTATCTACCTGATCAATTCAGATAAGAATCAACCCTTAATTATAAATTCACAGGTATCGTGTGAAAAGCGACCGGCTAACGGTTAGCTTTTATAACATGAAATACTTTTCTGAAACCGTTCCCGCTGACTTCCACAAAATACGTTCCCGGACTTAGGTCCATTCCGGTTTCCATCACCCCACTCACTGCGTCTTTCTTTTCCAGCATTCTGCCACTGACGTCGAAAATTTTCACATTCACCGGTCGTTCACAGAATAATTTTACAGTACTGATAAACGGGTTTGGATAAATATAAACACCTGGCATTGACTGCCTGATTTCATTTTCAATTCCCGCGCAAACGTCGAAAGTGATAATAATGGTGTCTCGGTCTATACAACCGGAAGAATTACTGACCGTAACCGTGACAGGCAAGGAATTCATCCCTACTCCCGCACTATCCAGCTGAATCGAGCTAGACGCACTTCCATCAGACCAATTCACGGTACTAAAGGTGGAACTGACTTGCAATGTTATCATTGCATCTGCACAAACTACCGTATCCATTCCCAGATCCACCTCAGGGGATGGAAATACTGTAAGGTTCACTGACTGCGCTCCTGAACAGGAATTGATATCAGTATAAGTATAGGTGATCGCGTAATTTCCTGAACCGTTTACGGGAGAAAACATCCCGTTATTCACACCGGTTCCGCTGTAGCTACCGCCGGCTGGTGAACCACCCTGAAGGGGAACGGCAGAGGTGTTGGAACAAAGCGGACTCTGTGCAGACAGATAAACTGAAGGTGCAGGATTTACCTGTACCGGATTGGAGACTGATGCACTGCAGTTGAATGCATCACTGTAAGTATAGGTGATCAGATAAGTGCCTGGTCCCATTGAAGGAGTAAAAATACCACCACTCACTCCTGTTCCGCTATAGATACCTCCGGATGGACTTCCTCCGCTCAAGGTCAAAGATCCGCTGTTAGTACACATAGGCGTGAAGAAGCCGAGGCTGACTGAAGGCAAAGGCTTCACTTCAAGATTCTGAGTAGCTCCCGCAGCACAGGCGTTCGCGCCGGTGACTGTATAGGTGATGGGGAAATTTCCAACGCCCACATTGGGATTAAACACACCGTTGTTTACACCCGTACCGCTATAAACACCACCCCCGGGTGAACCACCGGAAAGCGCAACCGGAGATCCGTTGACACAAACCGGACTAAAAGGGCTTAGTGATACTGACGGAATACTTTTAACAGTAATGCTTTGTTGAGCAGTGCCTGAACATCCGCTCCCCGCATTGTAGGAATAGGTGATCGTATAGGTTCCGGGTCCTACCGCAGCGGGATTGAACTGACCGTTGCTGACACCGCTTCCGCTATAGGTTCCTCCCGCAGGTGAACCTCCGTTGAGGACTAAAGGAGACGCGTTTGCACATAGATCCGGCAGGGCCGAAAAGCTGACCTGAGGTGAAGACTGAACCAGTATGGTTGATGTAGCTGTATTGGAACATCCTCCGCTGGTGATACTGTAGCTGATAGTATGCGTTCCCAAACCTGCAAGCGACGGGTTGAAGACTCCGTTACTTACTCCGGGTCCGGAATAGGTTCCTCCGGATGGTGTGCCTCCGCTAAGTGAAAATGCCGGAGTGATCTGACAGACGGGGCTGAAAGCAGAAAGTGAAACTGAGGGTGCGGGATTAACCGTAATGCTCGCTGTTGAGGATGAAGTACAAGTACCAACCGTATAGGTGTAGGTGATGGTATGTGTACCGCTTCCTGCTACGGCAGGGGAAAACTGATTCGAAGTTACTCCGGGACCACTGTATACACCACCTGCAGGTGTTCCTCCGGTAAGCGTGAAGGAAGGAGCAGACTGGCAGACTGGGGCGAAGGCGGCCAGACTTGTCTGAGGAGGATTGCTTACATGCTGGACGGAAGTATCACTGCTCTGGCAACCGTTGCTGGCGGTATATGAATACGTAATGATATGTGATCCCAAGCCTGCAAGCGCCGGATTAAACATCCCGCCGCTCACTCCGATTCCGCTGTATGTACCTCCGGACGGCGCTCCTCCACTGAGAGTGAAGGAAGGCGAGTTGATGCAGGTGGCCGCCAGCGTGGAGAATAGTACTCCGGGTGAAGGGAGTACAGTGACGCTTACCATAGTAGATGCCTGGCAGCCGCTGCCATTGGTTCCTGTGACGGTATAGGTGGTGCTTTGCGAAGGTTGCGCAGTCACACTTGAACCTGTGCTGGCACTGAGACCGGTTGTAGGTGACCATGAAAACGAAACGGCATTGCCTGAAGCGGTAAGGGTGGTTGAGGCGCCCTGACAAATTCCACCCTGACTTGAGTTAGCTGCGATGGCAAAACTGTTTGCCAGAACATTCGCACCCGGAGCATTCTGAGTGTAATAGTTGGCAAAGAGGTTATTCCCGTTATATTCAATGACAGTAAAATAATAGGTGATTCCGGGACTCAATCCGCTTACGACCGCTGAATTTCCTGAACCATTATAAACAATAAAATTTCCGTTGCCCAGATCAGAACCTGAACCGAAAACCGGGTTAGCTGAATATCCGGTTCCATCAACAGGGAAAGCATTCACGGTTGAACCGGCACGGGCTATCACAAGCCGATTTGCGCCATTGCCGGAATTCCATACCAGTTGAACGTCATTGCAATTGATAACCGAAGCATTCAGCAGGCTTGAGGCGACACTGGGAGAAGTTTCTACGGCAGGTGAAAGTTTTGCGACGAAATAATCCGCCAGAGGATACCCTTGTACTGAATATGTCCCGAAGTAAGCAGTATCGTTCGTAAAACCTGTATGATATACGTTACCTGATGTATCTGTTGCAATCGCATAGCCTGCATCCCGGCCACTGCCTCCGGCAATTCTAAGCCATTTAAGATTTCCGTCATAATCCACGGCTGTTACCCATGAATCCCTGTTCCCTGCACTGAAAATATTTACCGAATCAAAATCGGCGCGGTAATCAAACATTCCTGTAAAAAACACCAATTGTCGCCGTGTATCGGTGGCGGATCCATTACCATAGTCCTCATAGGCTCCCCCATACTTTTTAGCCCATTCTGCGTTTCCATTCGCATCGTATTTAGCTATGAAAGCGTCCGTGTTTCCGCTTCCATTCAGTGTGATACTTCCTACATTGGTTTGTCCGGTAAAATATCCTGTAACATAAACATTCCCGAATTCGTCGGTTGTCGGACCATAAGCTCTTGTGGTATCACAACATCCGCCTATCCTTCTGACCCATTTCAGAGTTCCCGAAGTGTCGTATTTGACTACCGCTCCGCTCATCAAACTACCTGTTCCATCACTCACATTGGTACCTGAAAAATTGGCGGACAGCGTAAATGTTGCAGCCAGGATTACATTTCCAAGCTTATCCAGGGTAATATCACGACCTCTGTCATCGCGGTTACCGCCTGCTTTCTTTGCCCATACCAGATTTCCGGCTGGGGTATATTTCGCGATAAAAATATCCTGGCTACCGCTGGAGCTCAGATTAACTCCTCCAAAATTTGTTGTACCCGAAAACCCTCCTGATACATAGGAATAACCATTAGCATCAACCGCTATAGCCCTTCCACGTCCGTCTGAAGAGCTTCCAAGTTTCTTTACCCACTGAAAAACACCGCTGTTATTGTACTTAGCAACAAAAATATTGTTGTTCGAAGAACTCGAAGTGATGCTGTCAACTGGTGTGAACTTTGCTGTTTTTTCGAATTCGCCGGTGATGTAAATATTTCCTGCTGCATCCACACCGATCGAAGATCCGGCGTCGCCTTCAGGGCCACCGGCACTGCGAACCCAGCGCAAGGTTCCATCCGGAGCATACTTCGCAATGAAAATATCATGTTGACCGGCAGAAACCAGATTCACTCCGCCAAAATTCGTGGTGTATTCGTATTGCCCGACTACATAAACATTACCTGTATCATCGGTAGTAATATCGTTTCCATATTCAAAACCCTGAGACTTTCCATACTTTACCCATTGATAAGTTTGTCCATAGAGAGCATCTGTTATCAGCGTTGATAGAGAAATCAAGAGGAACGTCCTTAAAAATTTTTTCATGGTTTTCATTATGTGTTCTAGAAACGCAGGGATACAAAAGCGGTTAATTCAATTAAGCCTCCTTTCTTTCAAAATCCTTACAAAAATTAAACCTCTGGCTCTGTTTATCTTATCAATTCACAAAATTATATAATATTGATAGTAGTATACCCTTTTATAGCATCATTTTTACCTGTTTCCAGCTTTGAAATCGTGCTGATTTCAGGGAATCACATATTGGTAATGACAATTTGAATCTCGCTTATGCCGGTCTTTTTATCCGGTGAATGTGAATTTTATACCGGTGACCCTTGAAAAGCACTTCATGCAGGGAGCTATGGAAGCTGAAACCGAAGTCAGGAAGAGTTGAAATAAAGTCCCGCGCAAATTCACGGCCGGGTTCCGAGAGAATAATTTCAGACTTTGGTCCTGCTAATATCTTGAATGCATTGATAAGCGATGGAAATGATTTGCGTTCATAGGCAATGTCTGAGGCAAGAATCAGATCCGGAATGAGATCGGATACAGGTTTTCTCCAGTCCATTTTAAGAAAAGTCGCCTTCCCGGCATTAGTATTATTCCAGTTTCTTTCAGCCAGTTCCAGCGCATCATCGAGGTAATCGCTAAAGATGACATTGGCGCCAAGCTGGCCTGCAACAATACCAGGCAAGCCTGCTCCGCAACCGATCTCAAGTACTGTCATTCCCGGAATGATCACATTATTCCCGATGATAAAATCGGAAAGACTTATTGAAGAAGGCCACAACTCTGCCCAATAGGGTATTTGCTCATCCATTACCGACTCGTCATTCCCGGGCCGGTGAATGAGTGCGTCAAACAATTTATCCGGATTTAAAATCGTTTCGATCCGGATAATCCTGTCACACAGCTGTATGTCATTGAAATGTGTTTCGGCAAGACTCACAAAAAAAATATTGAATGGATCGTTGACAGCCAGCTGAGGAGATCATTTGATCACTACAATCCGCTTTGTGTATTGCAATTCTTCATCACGGAGGGTAACAAAGTACAATCCTTTTGAAAAATTATCCGTAAAGATCCGGTGAACCCCGCTTCCAACTTCTTCTTCGCGAAGCACCCGTCCGTAAGAATCCCTAAGCACCAGTTTGTACTTATTAATCCGTTCCGCACAATTCAGGTGAACCTCAAAATACCCGCTTGCAGGATTCGGATAGATGTTAAACACCGGACCGTCGCCTCTTTCTGTTATCGAGGAGGTTGAAGTATCCTGTAAATAGATCTGAATTCCTCCTCCATACAAACCAAGCAGCATATCTGTCCGATTATCTCCATTGATATCTCCGCCACTCACGCCTAGGTTATAGCCTGTCCTTATGCCCTGATACCTCGAAAGAATAGTGTCCTCAGGAGTAAAAATTCCCTGCAGATTCCCATCTATATTACCATACAGATAAACATCTCCCCGCATGCAGGACACGATCATTTTATATTCACCACCTTCTTCAAACACAAACGGAACCGAATAACCATCCACATATAAAGGAGTCTGAACATTAATACCGCCAAGAGTATCGATACTTGGCTGCGCGAGAAAGAAAGGGGAGACCGGAGTTCCCACATTTTCAAAATACGAAACCAGTCCGTTTTTAGCACCGATCACCAGATCATTTTTACCATCCCGGTTAAGGTCTATGATTTGTGGGCAGGCGAAATTACCGACATCTATTCCATAGAAGCCGGCGGAAACAAAACTGAAGTTTGCCGGCATCCCTGCACCGGCTGTATTTTCAAACCTGTAAAGTTCACCGCTTTCTATTCCCAACAACAGGTCCATGTCACCATCCGCATCCAGATCACCAAAGGCGGGAAACAGCGGACCGGATATGGGGTATGATGAGAGGCCGGCATAGTCGTCCGATACAAATTCAAATGATGGCTGATTCAGGGTTCCTGTATTTTGAAACAGTGTCAGGCCATGGCTGATAACCGCAGCCGAATCTGTCCTTCTTATATTTCCAATCACGAGATCTTTAAGTCCATCCGCATTGGCATCGAAGAAAACAGGAACAGCGCCTTCTCCCACATCTATCATCTGGTTTACCAAAAAATCATTCATCACAAAATCAAAAACCGGTAGTTGATCCGTACCCGTATTCCTGTAGAGCAATACTCCCTTTTTATTTTCAAATTCGTTATGCCCTACGAGAAGATCTTTCACGCCATCATGGTCGATGTCCTGGTAAGCATATGTGGCGAAATAACTAACCGATGAGGGAATATTATACGAAGGGAACAGGGTATCCTGTGAGACCATATCCGCCACAGCACTTGTACCGCCATTGATCACAAGTAAACTGTTTTTTGCACCACTGTCGCCTATGAGCGCTTCCATGTCTCCGTCATCATCAATGTCAATGGTGTATATTCCTGCATAGGTATCATCCTGTTGTGCCAGTTCATAACCAAACATAGCTTCCGGCGGTGTTGCCATCATACAGGTGATATGAAATTGTCCTACCGCAACATTCTCATAGGCACCGGACCGGAGCGCGAAATTCCCCCAGGCATACGTTTGCAAAACATACTTACTTAATGAATCACAGACACCGTAATTCTCCATACTCATGTTCTTGTAGAAGGCAAAGGTACCTACGCAAAAAAATTGCTGCCCAAGCACATCCATATCCCCGTCGCCATCAATATCATTAAAATGAGGCATCAGGAATCCGCTGGCAAAGATGCCGGAAGGCGTACCTCCGCCATAGTCGGCCTTCATCATTGAATCAACTGCTGTAAAAAGAAGGCTTCCCGGCTGGGAGTCATTTCTGAACTGCAGGATACCATTGTTTGTGATTCCGGTAGTGAAGAGATCCGATTTACCATCACAGTTATAATCATAAAACAGCGCCCATCCTCTCAGAGCCGGCAACTGTTCGCTATATTCCGGAGCATAGCGGTAACTGTTTATTCCTCCGGTTCCGGTATTAATAAATATCATGGCCCGGTTTGATGATCTGTCATAAACGAAGAGGTCCTTCAGTCCATCCTGATCGAAATCCACTTCAGAAAAAACAGGATAATTGATACCGCCGGCCCATGGGTGTTGCAGGGTCTGTGCGCCAAGCTTCACCGGAATGTCAGTCTTTTGCCTGAAGTTCAATTGAGCATGCAACTCAATGGCTGATAGAAAGACACAGGCAAGAAGGAAGATTCGCATCACCGGAAATTAGAATATAAAATTACGAATAATCGCTGAGGCCTCCGCAATGAAGGAAGAAAAAAGCGCCAATGCAGTAAACCCACATTAGCGCTATAACCCGGAGCGGTTTAATTATCGAAGACTGATCTTACCGGTATGAACTTTCCCATTACTCTGGTTAACTAAGCGGAACATGTACAAGCCGGACTTCAGATCTCCTCTTTCAAATTCAATCAGACTGCTGTTCGATTCCGTTTTAAATACTCCTGATCCTTTCATATCAAAGATCTCAAGCCGGTGCAGGGAGGCATCCGGATTCTTGATACTGAAATAACCTGTTGCCGTCACCGGATTAGGGAAGAAACTCAGCTCGTCATTCAGCCGAATCACCTCGCCCAACCCTACAGGGATATTCAACACCATGGTGTTCCAGGTGGTATTGGTAACCACGGCCGGATTGAGGTCGAAATAAATGTAGGCGGTGTTTTCGATGATGGTAGGATCAGGAATCCCTGCGTTAGGGCTTATTCTGTATCGGACAAATCCATGACTGTTTGGTTCGTCAATTACACTATCAGCAAGCAAGATATTATTAAAGGTAAAGCTGGCAGCCCGGTTATGATCCACCTCTACCTGAACGGTATGACTGGCCGCGATGAGTTCAAAGGTGTTCAGATCAAGTGATGCATCTATGGTGTCCCGGATTATAACCGTGAACGCTGTATCATTTCCTGTATTCTGAAAACGGATAAGGTATTCAAGTGTCTCAGAAAGGAGTGTATAGTGATGTGTATCATCAACTCCCTGCGGGCTTACAGCTTTATCATTGGGATCCCAGGCACATCGTATGTCTCCGCTCCAGTTCAGGGTATCATGGAATTGTTCAATACCAAAGCCATCTACTGCCTTAATTCCCGAAATCATAATTACTATTCCGCTTTGCGGGTTCTGCACCTTTACTGAAATCTGTCTTGTTTCCATGGGTTGCAAAGCCGTGAAATTCCAAAAGATCGTATCACCGTTGATAGATGAATGCGGGGGTATCGATGAAACATAAATTTGTCCGGAATCCGGAATAAAATAAACAAGACCATCCACCGGAATATTACTCTTGTTCTGATAACTGATGTAGGAAGTCACTTGCTGATTACATCTCATCAAAGCCGGACTGAAAATAATATTACAAGTGTAGTCAGGAAGGTTTGAGCGGAAACCAAAATCAAAGCCAGACTGATTGCCTGTATTAGTGAATGAATAAGATGGTGCGGAAGTGAGGGTAAAAATTGAACTTGCCATCGGACTATAGCTCAGGGTATGACTTCCCAGCACTGCTCCGAAGCGGAAATTACCCAAGTTATCACTGAAAGCGAAGGAACTGTCAGGGTCCAGATACAGCCGAACATTTTCCACAGGCGGCTCGCCTGTATCAAAAGCCCCGTTATTATTGAGATCAAAATAACAATGTCCTTCCAGATAAGAAGGCGCGGGGATAATGCTTAGTGCATTTTCAAGATAGTAACTTAAGTTTCCGGTTCTGATTACCAGGTTATAGATGCCAGGTTGCATATTCGTTGGAACCGGGTAAACCAAATGCACTGTACTTGAATCGAGTACAACATAGTTGGCATTGGAAACCAAATATTGATAGGAGGGATTTGAAACATGCTGGAAATAGGAATAGGTAATATTGCCGTAAGGTTGGGCTCCGGTTAAAAACAAGGAACGGGAAGTTACTATTGCATTCAGGTTACTGCCGGGAAAAGTGACAGCAGGGGAAAGTGATAATAGCCCGTCCACAAAACCAAAATCAAGTGCGCCGGTGTTATTGTTACTTACAGTTACAATGTAAGATGAGGAATCTGAAGTTAATACGTAGGTATGGGAGGCCTGGGTTCCTATACTAATCACATACGTTCCGTTATTCATTCCGAAACTGTAATTACCCTGAGCGTCCGTGTACTGAAATCTATTTCCGGGCTGTAAGTTTACCGGATAGCCTGAAATACCGGGTTCAGAAGCATCATAAATTCCGTTTTCATTAAGATCTTTGTAAACCTTACCGCTCAGATATCCGTCAGGCGGATTCACCGTGAATGCTGCGGGAGCCGTATAGGTGACGTTTGGCAGAATAAAGTTTGGATCAAATGTGGTAAGCTCCAGGTCATACAGCCCGGTATCCGCGTTGAATGGAATGGACACTATGGTTGCGGCTGAATCAGGACCTAATACTGTAGTGCTGAATGGCATGCTCCACTGACTAAAGACAGGGATAACGGCAGCACCCTTTTTCAAATTGATTTCCCAGATATTACCTTCCGGCGACAAGGTGGTCTGGAACAGGTTTGTGGCGGTGATCGTGGTGTTGAGGTTCTGCTGACCTACGGTTGCGTTGTCAGGGATTATACCATTAAGGGTCTGGGCCTGGAGGTATAGGGAATACAGAATTCCGAAAAACAACAAGTAAAATTTTTTCATGGTGTAAGGCTTATGGTTTTTATGTTGATTGAATTTGTGCTAGGATTTAAAATGAAATGCCTCTAAAGTTATGACAATAAAACCAAATACGACATCCACTCATTTCCGCCTATCTTCGGCTTATTCTGCCGGAAGCGGAAGCAGGCAGACAATGGATAAACTTAAACCAAATGTATCAAATGCATATTCCTGTCAAGCCATATTTGGCCAAAATCAGTATTTGAGGAGGTGAAAGACCTTAAAATGTAGATGAATGAAACTGGATCCGGAAAAACTGTGCGGTATTGATGAAAAAAAATCAATTCCATCCTGATAAGAAGCTCTTCACAACAGGAGCATTGGCGGAAACGGCAGAGCAGGTTTTCAGGGCAGGTATACAGCAGCCTTGAAGTGTTAAAAAGTCAAGGGCAATTCACCGGTAATGGTTGATAAAATCAGCTACTGTGGCGGCTTTGAGCCAATATGATAGATTATTATTTCTAATTTTGCCACATCTTAATGTGCCGGAAACCTTATGATTACCTGAGATAAAACCTGGTTTCTTTTACCATCTTATTCACACTATTGGCCAAAATTCGTCTAAAAAAGAGCAAACTTCGATTATTTTCACATCAATACAAATCTCAGCAACACACCGTCAAACAATTACCAGAGCCTGACATGAACCACTTTTTTAGACCGGCAATAAGAACCGGTTGTCTTTTATTTTTTATGCTACTCACCATTGCCGGCTTTTCTCAGGTAGTCATAAATGAGGTTTGTCTGTCTAACGTAGACAATAAGTTAAATGATAACGGCAAGTATGATGACTGGGTGGAGTTTTATAATGACGGTCCTACACCGGTCAATATGGAAGGATATGGTTTTTCAGATGAAATATCAAAACCATTCAAGTTTACCTTCCCCGCTTTTGAGTTAGGGCCTGGCCAAAAAGTTTTACTGTTCGCCTCTGATATTAACCGGACCGATATCAGCAATCACTGGGAAACAGCGGTAAGTGCATATTCAAGCTGGAAATATTTCGCCGGCACTTCACAACCGGATACAAACTGGAGAAATCTTTCGTTCAATCATAGCAGTTGGTCGAGTGGTAACGGTGGGATTGGTTTTGGGGACAGTGATGACAATACCCGTATCTCTACTTCCAGCATCTCAGTCATGATGCGTAAGGAATTCTTTGTACCAGATACCGGTGATATCAACAGCGCTGTTTTCAATATAGATTATGATGACGGATTTGTAGCATACCTGAACGGAACAGAGATCGCCAGAGCAAACCTGGGCACCTCCGGTGACCGTCCTGCTTACAATGTTCTCGCTTTCTCATCACACGAAGCGATGCTTTATCAGGGAAATGATCCGGATTCTTTTTATATAGATCCCTCCTTTCTAAAATCAATCTTACTTCCGGGTTTAAATGTACTTGCCGTACAGGTTCATAATAATCAGTCGAACTCCGGTGACCTGAGCGCGATCCCATTTCTTTCATTCGGGATGCTCAGCGCCACCCAGACTTTTTCTAATGTGCCTTCCTGGTTCAATGCCCCTTCCTTTCAGTATTTTCAGGCGCCATTCAAGTTAAGCCGTTCCGGCGAGACTGTTTTACTGACCGATAACACCGGTATGAATATCGATCAGGAAATTATACCTCTGCTTGAACCGAATCATTCCATGGGCAGGTCATCGGATGGTTCATCAACATGGTGTGTCTTTACTGACCCTACTCCACTCGGCTCGAATTCCAACTCCACCTGTTATCCGGGTTATGCAAGTGATCCCGTATTCTCCCTGGCGGAAGGCTTTTACAGCAGTTCCCGATCACTTTCGCTTTCTACCTCCATGAGCGGTACAAAGATCCGTTACACTACTGATGGTTCGGAACCCACTTCTTCCTCCACACAATTCAACAATTCCATCAGTCTGAATTCGACTAAAACAATACGGGTCAAAGTATTCAAAACCGGCTATCTTCCGAGTCCTACCTTCACCAAGACATACTTCATCAATGAAGATATACACCTTCCGGTATTTACCATTTCAACCGATCCGGATAATTTATGGGATTATAACAGCGGAATCTATGCAACGGGGCCATACGCCGAGCCAAACTACCCCTATAAAGGAGCCAATTTCTGGCAGGACTGGGAAGTGCCAGCCGGCATAGAGTATTATGACAAGGACAATAACAAACAACTTTCCTTCGATGCCAATATTGAGATCTTTGGAAATTACTCTCAGGCAAAACCGCAAAAGAGTTTCGAAATAAAACTCAGTGATGAAATGGGCACTTCGAGTATTGAGTATGCCTTGTTTTCAGACAAGCCACAGCTAAACAACCTGGATAATTTTGTGTTGCGAAACGCGGGGACTGACTGGAATACGGTTCATTTCCGCGACGCGCTCATGCAAAGGGTAATGAAAAACACGCATTCAGGATATCTCGGCGCTGAGCCGGCCGTTGTGTTTCTGAATGGTGAATATTGGGGTGTATATACCATCCACGAGAACCATGATCAGCACTGGATAAAAAACAATCACGGTTTGGGAAAAGACGAGATTGACATGTTGCTGGAAGGTGGCGGTGTAACAACCAAATTCGGTTCTGACCAAACCTTCTGGGATCTCATAGACTATGCCCTTTCTGAAAATCCGAACAATTCAAATTACTACTCAGAAATTGATGAGCAGCTTGATATAAAAAATTTTGTTGATTATATGATCGCTGAAACCTATTACAATAACGGCGACTGGATGGGAGACTGGACAAACAATATCAAGATGTGGCGACCAAAAGCTGCGGGTGGAAAATGGAGATATCTCCTGTACGATCTGGACATGGGACTTGGATATTCCGGTAGCGTTAATGACAGCACCATCAGGATCGCGCGTGATCCGATATCACAGAACTACACCTCTGATCTTTTCGACGCTTTGCTTCAGAACAACGCCTTCAAGACCTACTTTATCAACCGCTATGCCGACCTGATCAATACCATTTTCAAACCTTCCAATCTGTTGGATGTTGTTGAAGAATTTGAAGATGTAATGGATCACGACATGAATGAACACTTTGACAAGTGGGATTCATTCAACGGGGAGAATTTCAGCATGAGTACATGGAACAGTGATATCAATTCCATGGAGAACTTCATCAACAGCCGGCCGAACCGTGTCCGTGATCAGATTCTTGGGGAATTCGGACTTCAAAGTAAAGTAACACTTACGCTTAATGTTAGTCCGGCAGGAGCAGGAAGAATTCAGATCAGCACGGTTACACCGGGATCCTACCCCTGGTCGGGAGTTTATTTCCGAGGCAATCCCGTAACCATCACCGCCATGCCCAACCCCGGCTATACTTTCGATCACTGGCGTTCCAATGTCGCAATCAGTTCAAATAATCCAAACCAGGAACTAACCATCAACTTCACTTCAACAGATCAGATCACAGCCTATTTCGATGGATCCGCCGAAAGTCCGGACATCGCCATCACTGAGATTAATTACCATTCCGGACCGGGAGCAGACGCGGGCGACTGGATCGAACTGTACAATTACGGATCGGTTGATCTTGATATTTCAGGATGGAAGATCAGGGACAAAAACGACTACCACACCTATACATTCCCTGTAGGAACGGTGATTGAAGAAGGCGAATACCTTGTTGTCGCTGAAGATCCCACACGTTTTGAAAGCAGGTTTCCGCAGTTGAATAATGTTATCGGACCCCTTGGATTCAGCTTCAGCAACAGCGGAGACGAAGTCCGTTTGTTCGATTATCTTGAAGACAACATCATTACCATAGAATATACCGATGAAGCTCCCTGGCCGGCCCTTGCCGACGGAGAAGGATATACGCTGGAGTTGAACAATCCGCAGTCTGACCCGGAGAATCCGTCAAACTGGTTTGCAGGATGCCTTGGAGGTTCGCCCGGAAGGGCCTTCTTTGCTCCGGACGCTACGGTGAATTACAACGGCTCCACGACATTCTGCGACGGACTGAACCTGGAAATTACTGCAGCCAGTGGTACGGGAAACACTTATCAGTGGTACAAAAACGGAAATCCAATTGCGGGTGAAACTCAACATTTAATTTATGCAGGCTCGAGCGGAACATACTACGTTACGGTGAGCAATCAGGGTTGCTCCGTCAATTCCGTCAGTGTACATGTCACCGTACTTCCGCAAGGTCAGACACCGTCCGTAACTGACAATTCTCATTGCGGGCCCTCTGTATTTACCTTTCAGGCCCAGTCGAATGATACTGTATTCTGGTTTGATGATTCAGGAAGTCAAAACCTTGCGATCGGAAACACGTTCACAACTCCTTTCCTCAATTCAACCACTAATTATATTGCCCGGACTTCCAGTGTCTGTCCCAGTTCACCAGTTACGGTGACCGCCTACGTCAACACGGTTCCATCCACAAACCTTGGTGCAGATACGAGCATTATGAGTGGTCAGAATTTATCCTTGGATGCAGGTTCTGGTTACAGCAATTATCTCTGGTCAACGGGTGAAACCACACAAATTATACAGGTTAATACAGCGGGAAATTATTCAGTGGTCGTAACAGACAACAATAACTGTACTGCTACAGATGCCATTGAAGTATCTGTGCTCACAGGCATGGATAAGATAACCGGGAAAAATGCCTTCATAGTCTATCCTTTACCGGCCAGAGACCAGGTGGTGATAGAATTCAACAAATCCACTCACTCTCAAACCCTGTTACGCCTGTTCAACCCCGAAGGACAATTGATATACAGGCAAACCAATGATGGGATTCCCGGATTCCGGCAATTACACGTAGACATGAAAGATTTGTCATCCGGCATTTATTATTTGTCTGTTATTGACGAGGGAAGAGAGGAACTTATCCTGATCCCGCTGAACTGAGTATTTTCACATTTCTTTCAATAACGCTTTTCCCGGTTCAAGTCTGAAAATTTAACTTCTTCAAAGTTTATTTCAAGACAGGATACAATATTCAATCCACTTAATTTATTTTAATTTGCATGCCTGACCCTTCAGGATCAGTGCAACATGTCCGAAATCTCCACCAAATGATGCCAGGAAAACGGTCGCTTAGTTTCAGGATATTATTATTTACCGTACTTACTTTAACACTCCCGGCTGATGCAAAGTCGATTGATACCCTCAGCATTGATAAACTCAGGGAAGGAATCAACCTCAATGACAACTGGAAATTTTATCCCGGTGATGACCCGGCATTCTCCGCGATTGAATTCCATGACAGTGCCTGGTATAATCTCAGACAGGATCAGAGCAATCCCAGCCTTGACTCACTTTACATACTCGACCCATCAATACTTTGGTATCGCTATACCTTTTATGCCGACAGCAGTCTGCACATGCAGCTGGCTTCTCTTGAATACCTCGTAAAGGATGCCTGCGAAATTTATTTCGACGGAAAGCTGATACAAAGCATAGGCACCTTGAAAACGAAGGACCAGAAGGGGATTTCAGGGTTCAGGGTTAGATTCATTCCTGTTCCCTTACTGTTAACCTCAGGCAGCCATATTCTGGCAATTCGGTATTCCCGGTTTAATCCGGAAAATAATAATGACAATTTAAAACTGACCGTTATCAGTAACGACAGCGGCTTCCGGCTATCCCTGACCACCCTTGAGAGCAGCATGGAAGACCTTGCTGATCCTTCCCAGCTATTCATCCTTTCCCTGTTCAGCGGTATTTTCATAACCCTAAGCATATTTCATTTTATCCTGTTCATTTTTTACAGAGCCAACCGGACCAATCTGTATTATAGCCTTTTTACTCTCTTTCTCTTCATTATCATTTTTGGGATCTATAAGATCCTGAGCGGTGCAGATCTGAACACAACCATGCGGATTGGGATCATGGAGGTAGTTTCCGTTCTCATGATTCCTTTGCTTTTTACTGCTTTATTATATCAGATTTTTTATAAGAGACTGCTGCTCTACTTCTGGGTTCTGTCCGCACTGCTGATCACAGGACTTTTCACAATGTTCCTCTCCAATTACAAAAGTGAAGGGGGCTTGATCGTCATTGTATTTATTCTTTTAAGCCTTGTTGAGATCCTCCGTGTGTATTTTAAAGCATGGCGGAGAAAAAAAGAAGGCGCATCCATTTTCCTCTTCGGGATTTTGCTTCCGCCTGCCGGACTTATCATGCTCGCACTTCTCGCATTTGTCTTGAATAAACTTGGAGAGGCAGATACGGCTTCGGTGATAAATAATAATCTCGGAGGTTTTTTCGGATACAGCTTATTGTTGAGTGTCTCCGTATCCATGACCATCTACCTGGCAAGAGACTTTTCAAAAATTAATGAAAAACTAAATCAACAATTAAAAGAAATAAAACATCTGTTCCATAAAACCGTAAGCCAGGAGGAAGAAAGGAAAAAGCTGCTTGAGAATCAGAAAGCTGAACTTGAACTCAAAGTTAAAGAGAGAACCTCGGAGCTGGCGCAAAAAAACCGTGACATCCTGGACAATCTTCAATATGCGCGCCGCATCCAGTCAGCCATTTTGCCTGAGACCGTTTTGATCCACAAAACACTCTCGGATGCATTTATCTTTTACAGACCAAAAGATATTGTCAGCGGTGACTTTTATACCTTCTCCCGGAAAAACGGAAAGTTGATCGTTGCCGCTGCTGATTGTACCGGACACGGTGTAACCGGAGCATTTCTGAGCATGATAGGTATTTTACTGCTCAATCAGTTAATCAATGAAAAGGGAATTACAAGACCGGCGGAGATACTCAATAACCTGAACAGCGGAATTGTACATGCTTTGAGACAAAAAGATTCGGAGGTCACGGATGGGATGGATATCGCCGTTTGCAGTCTCGACCTGAATGCGATGAATATGGAGTATGCCGGATCGAACAGGCCGCTTTACCTTCTATCAGATGGGGTATTGAAGGAAATCAAACCAGACAAACTCGGCATAGGCGGATTCAGGCTGAACAAGGATGCCCATTTCACCAGTCACGCCGTTGATTTAAAACGCGGCGATTGTATCTATCTCTTCACCGATGGTTATGCTGATCAGTTTGGCGGAAAGGATGGAAGGAAAATGCTCAGTAAAAGAATGCGCGAGCTGATATTGACCTTGCAGGACCTTCCCATGAAGGAACAAGAGTTAAGGTTTAACTCATTTTTTGAAGAATGGAAAGGAGATCATGAGCAGGTCGACGACGTCCTTATCATTGGGATCCGCATACATTGAACCATAAAAAAACCGGGCTGTATTTTCTGCAAAATACAGCCCGGTCTCTACTATGTAGAAAAGATTATTTGGTGATCGTTACCTTTTCAGAATAAACATTTCCGTCAAGGATCATCCTGACTACATAAACGCCTTCCGAAAATTTATTCAGGTTTATGGTATTGCTTGTCTCAACACCCGTCTGATTATAAACTTCACGACCTGTAATATCAAAGAGTGAAAGCTTAGCGTCACTGTTTGCGCCTTTTGTATTAACGGTAAGAGTGTGCTTCGCAGGATTAGGATACATAGTGAATACGTCCTGGTTATACACATGCGGTACATTTACGAACAGCGGATCCAATGTATTCAGACGAAGAATGAAAGTAACAAAGAAGCTTGCTGATTCGACCGGTGTCCAGGCAGCACTTGGAGGAACCTGCGCGAAACCTGTATTCGGGTGAAAATTGAATTCAGTGGTACCCAGGCTTACATTTTCCGCATACTCACGAACGCCCACAAAATAAGTTCCTGCGGCCAGTGAGTGTGGAGCTGTAGTGAAAGGAAGTGTAAGGAAAACTCCGTTAGTCTGATCAGCCAGAGTGAAAACATAGGTTGGAGTGCTGGTGATAATAGTACCCGGAGAACTGGTGAAGGTATAGAGTTCGACCTTTACGCTATCGCCGGCTGTAGGTGCGCTACAGAAGAAAGAAACCGAACTGGCGAAGGAGGCTCCGGAGATCGAAAACTTCTGACCGAGAACACCACCCTGACCACCACCGATTCCAAGACTGCCTCCCACCACGTTATTATCGCGTCCAAGAGTGGAATCATTCACCTCCATTACATAAGCAATCGTATCATTACCATTGATAGAATCTGCCTGAACTACTCCGGTGTAAACCATTCCGGTCACATCGTAGCTACCTTTATTTGAAGGAGTGTAGGCATTAGAAGTGGAGATTGTGATAGCCTGACCGGAGGCTATATTGTACATTCTTGATGTATCAGTGAACAGATTGACTCCGGCACTGTCAACATTCAGTATCAAACTGAGTGTGTCCAGCGTATTGGCACCGAAATTCACAACATCCATATCCCAAAAATAGGGGGCAACAAGGAATTGAGGAATAAACGTATAAGGAGGTGAGAACTTCAAAGCCTCTGCCTGAGCGTCAACATCCGGCAAGGTATAATCTCCCAGTTCATAGGCAAAAAGGCGATCGTTGGGTGTGCCTTGCAATAATCCGACGATACTCCTGTGACCAGCCGTATCAAGTCCCCATGTGATACACAAGCCACCGGCCAGACCTGCTGTACCAGCGGCGCCTACATCTGACATGGCATTATGCATGAAAACATCAGGAACTCCGGTTGCAATAGGAATCCTGCGAAGGTCACACTGGTCCGGAGAGCTTCCCTGATCGAATACCCAGATATAAGGACCTCCGGTTGAATAATGATCCACTGCGATACCGTACATAGCTGTAAGACCATGCGTTGCCGCCGGAAGCGCATTAAGCAGGGTTCCGGTACGGCTGATCAGACTGATGTCAGTAGCATAATTCGATACCCAAAATCCACCCAAACCACCATCGGCAGTTGAGTCATAGGCCAGTCCGCGAACAAATTCCGGAGCAGTGATGGTAGCTGTTAATGTTTTTGTAGCCGGATTGATTTCATAGATCGAAGTCGTATTGGTTCCGGCATAGATGTTTGTTCCATCCCATGTGAGTGCTCTTACACCTGAACCTGCGGCTCCAACTCCCGGAACCACGAAGCGTGAAGTGATATTTCCAGCGGCATCAAAAGTGAACATGGAATCTGAGGCCCATGCAGACACCCAGAATTCCGTTCCTGTCCAGACCACACCGGCCATACCACCAGAACCTCTTTGAGCTGATGCATTATAGTTGAACTGAACATCAAATAAAGCATTCACCTGATTGGCACCAGAACCTTTTCTGGCTTGAGCAAATGAATTTGAGTTTGAAATGCTCTGCGTAACATGATCAGGATAAGCAGTAGCGGCTCTTTCTGATTGTGCAAAAAGCATCGTGCCGGCGCCAAGCATCAGAGCAGAAGAATAAAGTAATTTTCGTAACATGTTGATTTGGGTTAAGATTCGCGCCAAATGTATGAATTTATAGAGCTTTTGGAACATGGTCTTGTCAAAAAATAAGATCTTAACAAAATTTCTTCATTTAGAATACCGTCTTGATTATCAATGCCAAGCCAGACCTGAACATTTCAAATTCTTAATGAAATCTAAACAGCGTTATCCGGCAGCCAAGTAATAGGGTTGAAAATGACCTCCCGGATCTGAATTTCCAATATCATTATCTTGAATTCCGGCCACCATGTATAGGGCATTATTCAGACTATATTGCAAAAAATTACGCTTTATGATCAGCAATAATGATGTACTTAAAAAACTCAGGGTGGCGCTCAAACTTAGAGACGATGATATTATACGCATTCTTAAACTGGTTGACTTCAACATCACAAAATCGGAACTAAGCGCCTTTTTCAGGAGCGAAGATCATCCAAACTATAAGAAATGTGGCGATCAGGTACTACGAAATTTTTTAAATGGTCTGATCATTCACCTCAGAGGTCCGGCACCGGAATCGGAAGGAAAAGCCGGCGACAGGATATGAAGCATGTTTCAGAACAAAACTGCTGACGTCTGCAGGAAATCGATTGTTTTTGTTTTACTGAACCGGCTTATATGAGTTTATCAAAAGGACCTTTCAGAGCTATTCACTACGCTTTTCTACCCGTTAGAGTACAGGTACTTCCCATTCAAATGCTATTTTTTTGAATTATCTCATCGTACTGCTTCTTTTGAAGAAGCTTTGAAAATCCAGGCAGGAGTATTAAATTTAAAGGCAAATCGGACGATGTGCAGGATCAACTACCCTGTAAAATATTCCTGCCATGTTTTTTCTTGAGTTTCTCATTTTCATCTTCACGGATGGATAAATTTTAAATGATGATGATGATACCAAAGACCGTAATCAAATTCTCCGGAAAAATTTTTCTGCTTTGCGGGTTGTTGCTCAGTAGCTTCCCGGATGCATTTGCCCAACAGGATATTCAGCATCTTAATGCCGATTCAGTCAATCAACTGAAGCTCGATGGAAAATTAAGCGGCAAGGAATATTTTACCAATAGCCGTGCAAGAGTTTCTCAGCCGATAGTCTCAGCTTCTTCCATTTCCGCCCCTCCACCAACATGTGATTGCTGGATCCAGCGGGATGCCACCTGGCAAATAGGAGCCTTTGACGGAAGCGGCGCAAGTGGAGGGCCCGGTATTCCGCCCTTGTACAGGAACGATGACTGGTCAACATTACCTATTGCTCTTCCTTTCGATTTTTGTTTTTATGGAACGCCTGTCAACAGTCTTTACCTGAATAATAACGGGAATGTGTCCATTGGTGCACCATACTCTACATTCACCGCCACCGCTTTCCCCAACAGTTCATTCGTCATGATCGCCCCTTTCTGGGGTGATGTGGATACCCGTGATACCCTGAGCGGACTGGTTTATTATAAGCTTACTCCGACCTCTATGATCATACAATGGGAAAACGTAGGTTACTTCAGCCAGTACTCTGACAAGCTCAACACCTTCCAGCTCATCCTCACTGATGGCACTGATCCGATACTTCCCTCCGGTCAGAATGTTTCTTTCTGTTACAAGGATATGCAATGGACAACCGGTGATGCATCAGGAGGAAATAATGGATTTGGCGGAACACCTGCCACTGTTGGTGTAAATAGAGGAAACGGAACGGACTACATCCAGGTCGGACTTTTTGATCAGCCGGGCGGTACCTATGACGGACCTTTTGGTAATAACGACGGAATTGATGCCCTGGACTTTCAATCATTCTATTTTAATTCCTGTGTTAGCAGTTCCAATGTTGCTCCCCTGGCAACTGCCATCCAGGTATGCGATACCGTAAAGTTATGTTGCAACGATACAATTCAACTTTATGCGGAATTCCTGTCTCCGGAACAAAATCAGATCACTACAGCCGGCGTAGATCCCAATGGCATGTCCGGGGTTTCCATTTTAAACAGTACCAGCGGTAATACCGCTTCCATTACCGTACAGGTGGTCGGAACCACTTCAAATATCGGGTATCATACGATTTACATAACAGGAACCGATAATGGCACTCCTCCGCTTACTAACTCTACGCCGGTAATCCTGCAGGTTATGCCTCTTCCCACAACGAGTTTTACATTTACACCTCCCATGCCGGTGAGTCCCGGCACCACGGTTACATTTACCAATACCACTGTGGGAGGCTTCTCTTTTGTATGGGATTTCGGCGATGGCTCACCCACTTCTACCCTGACTCATCCGACACATACCTATGTAAACGGCGGAACCTATGTCGTAACGCTGACAGCCACGGGTCCTAACGGTTGCTCCTCAACCGCTTCCAATACAATAAGTGTCAGCGCGTGCTCTATGGCAGCCATTACAGTTACGGATACAGTATGTGAAGGCGCTGCGGCAATCGTTACGTTTACGGGTATCGCCAGTCCCGCAGCGAGTTATAACTGGAACTTTGGAAGCGGTACCATCTTAAGCGGAAGCGGAGCCGGACCATACTCAATAAGCTGGAATACACCGGGTAATCAAAATGTTTACCTTACCCTCAACGATGGCAGCTGTCCTCCTGCCCAGGCCTCCATGCCGGTGAATGTCGTGGCCATTCCCAATGCTGAAATTTCCACCGATACCACCCTTTGTACAGGCGAGCAGAGCCAGATAATTTTTTCGGGTACAGCTGCTACCAATGCAAGTTTCAGCTGGAACCTTGGCAATTCAACGGTTATATCGGGTACAGGTACGGCATCCGACCCTTATACTGTTCAGTGGAATACTGTGGGAACCGACAGCATCAGTCTTACCGTTGTTCAAAATGGTTGTTCTGACTCCGGCAGCGAAGTCATAGAAGTATTTCCGATTCCAGGTTCGGGTTTCTCCGTGCAGGCATCCGTTTGTGCCGGTACACCGGTTCAGATTGATTATACGGGTAATGCAATGGCAAGCGCAGATTATACATGGAACTTTGACGGTGGCATAGTTCTTTCGGGCAGCGGACAAGGTCCGTATCAGGTAAGCTGGAACAGCCCGGGCACACATCAGATAAGCCTCAACGTGATCCAGGACGCATGTCCATCCGTTCAGACAACGTTACCCATAAATGTAACTGCACTGCCGGTAGCTGACATCAGCGCCGATCCCGACCTGTGTCCGGGAGAACAAAACAATATATCATTCTCCGGATCCGCCGATCCCGGCGCAGTGTATAACTGGAATCTTGGAAACGGGATGCTGATTTCCGGAAGCGGAGCCGGTCCACTCATTGCGAGCTGGTCACAATCCGGATCCGATTCGATCAGTCTCATCGTGGAGCAAAATGGCTGTCAGGACACAGGCTTTTTTCAAATCCTTATCTATCCCACACCTTCTTCGGCATTTACACTCATACCGGAAGCCTGCACAGAAGATACTGTTCAGCTTACGTATATCGGCAACACAGGTCTTACAGGACAATTTAACTGGGATTTTAACGGAGCGAGTGTTATTTCCGGGAATTCTACCGGTCCATATTTCCTCAAATGGACAACAGCAGGTATAAAAAACATCAGCCTTACCGTAAGTGAAAACGGATGCCCCTCACCTGTCACAACCCAGGTTATCAATATACATGATATACCGGCACTGAATGCAGGTCCTGACACCGTGATATGTTCAGGCACATCAGTAAACATAGGGCTTCCCGGAGATCCCGCGTTAAATTATTCCTGGACTCCCATATCCGGTTTATCTGATCCAACTGCAGCTGTTACCGCTTTCAGCGGCAGCAATAATTCTTCGCAATCCGAGATCCGTGATTTTATACTAACGGCCATTTCACCTGTCGGCTGCAGAAACCGGGATACGGTTTCTGTCAGGATCAATCCGGTACCCGGAGTTTCGTTTATGCGGCCCGCGCCTCAATGCCTGGAGAATAATTCCTTTCAGTTCAGCATGAATAACCTGGTGATTGCCGGAGCAAGCTATGAATGGAATTTTGGTCCGCTTGCCAATCCCGCTTCATCAACATCGGCCTTTCCTCCGGCCGTGACCTATCCGCAGGCCGGAACCTATCCGGTAACGCTCAGCGCCTCCTTTGGAAATTGTGTAGCCATACCCTATTCCGACAGCGTAACCGTTGTACCCAATCCAAACGCCGATTTCCAACCACTGATCCGGGAGGGATGTGTACCGTTGATGGTGCCGTTCATCAACCTGAGCAGCGGAGATGGCAATACGTATGAGTGGTCATTTTCCGACAACAGCAGCGACACGTCTGTATCAGCTCAACATCTCTTTACAAATCCCGGCACCTATACGGTGAACCTTCTCACCCGTGACCGCGCCGGTTGTACGGATTATATAAGCTATCCCGACCTGATCAAAGTCTATCCTTTACCGCAGCCCGGATTCACTCCCAGCCCGCAAAGCGCAAGCATTCTTGAACCTATGATACAGTTCATTAATTCCACCTCAGGTATCAATCAATACTTTTGGGAGTTTGGCGACGGATCCTCTTCGGTGCTGGTAAATCCAGATCATCTTTACAATGAAACCGGAGAATACACGGTTACACTGTATGCCACGAATGTGTATGGATGTCTTGATTCCATAACAGCGAAAGTAAGGATCGAGGATACTTTTACTTTTTATATTCCCAATACATTTACACCTAATGGTGATGGCCGAAATGATTATTTCAGTGGTTTCGGAACAAGGTTAAAGTCCTATCAAATGGATATTCTTGACAGGTGGGGATTGAAGATTTATTCCACCAATGATATAAATATGCCCTGGGACGGAACGGTGGAAAATCCCGTTCAGGCTGACGTGTATGTATACCGTATCGAGATAAAGGACAATAACGACAAATCTTATGTCTATACCGGACATGTGAATGTGATCCGGTAAGAGTTCAGATCACGACATAGCCTCAGCTAATTCTTGCTGTTTTTTGTACCGGAAGGTGTAAGAATCAGGCGCAGGGAAGTATCCTTGGTTACATAAGCCCATGCCCAGTTGATAAAAATAATGAGTTTGTTTTTCACACTGAGTATAAGCATCAGGTGTAAAAACATCCAGACAAACCAGGCAAAGTATCCACTGAACTGTAGCCAGGAAAAATCGACCACTGCCTTATTCCGGCCAATGGTAGCCATCGAACCCGGATCTTTATATTCAAATTCCCGAAGAGACTTTCCCGATTGCATTCTTTTAAAATTTCTTGCCAGGTTCCTGGCCTGGTTGATCGCTACATTGGCCACCTGAGGATGTGCTGACGGATAGAGGGGTGTTTCCATATAGGCTATGTCACCAAGGGCAAAAACATTATCGCAACCTCTTACCTTGTTATACCTGTCAACTTTGATCCGGTTGCTGCGGACATAAGATTGTTCCGGCAGGCCTTTTATCGGATTCCCGGTAACTCCAGCCACCCAAATCACCGTACTCGTCTTAATCTGACTGCCATCCTTTAAGCTAAGGCAGGTTCCATCATACGAACTGACTATCCTGTCCGTCATCAAGGTAACGCCCATCGAGGTCAGGTATCGTCTGGACGCTTTCCGGGAATTTACACTCATTGTATTCAGGGTATTGGGGCTTCCCTCAATCAGGATGATTTTGAATGCGGAGAAATCAATACCTGGATAATCTTTTGGCAGAATATACTTTCTTATCTCCGCGAATGCCCCTGCCAGTTCAACGCCTGTCGGACCGGCCCCGACTATCACAAGATTCAAGAGGGCCTCCTTCTCGCCGTCCGGTGCGGAAATTATCCGCTCAAAAGTCTGAAGGATATGATTTCGTATAGCAATAGCGTCATAGGTGGTTTTCAAGGTGAGTGTGTTGTTTTCCAGTTCCGCATTTCCATAAAAGTTCGTCCTGCAACCGACCGCAAGCACCAGATAATCATAATCAAAATCCCCTGTCAGAGTATGTACCTTATTATCATCCGGATCAACCGAAAGCAACTCTGACATTCTGAACTGAACATTCTGTTTTGACTTAAAAATATTTCTGATGGGAAATGAGATGCTGGAAGGTTCAATCTGTGAAGTAGCCACCTGATAAAACAAAGGCTGGAACTGATGATGGTTCAGTTTGTCAATCAGCAGAACATCAAAATATTTCTCATCAAGTTCTCTGACCAGCCTTATACCGGCAAAACCTCCGCCTGCAACAACAACTTTCTTCCTTTCCTTCATCTTATCCGCTTTCTGTTAGCGACAGATCACTCACTTGTTTTTACCTTCAGTCAGCGCCTTGTCAAGAACGACCTCCACCTCAGGCAAACTCATCTCTTTCGATGTAGCGCTGCGAAAACAATTATTCCAAAGCAGGTCTATTTCAACAAATTGCATGTCACCGTTGGAAACGGGAATATCTCTCCACACCACAGTAAAACTTTCCGTCTGTCCTTTACTCAAGACAAAAGGTTTTCTTTGATTTCTTGAAGCCATGTTGGCAAACTCCGTGGCCTTTGGCGTTCTCAACACTACCATTCCCGGATGGACGATTCCCGCCTGGTCGCCATTGTAGGTGACATTAAACCTGACTCCGACATTATCCGTTTTCTTAACGGATTTCACGTGTACCAGACTGAACGAACCGGCGCTAAATTCATTTTTGGCTACCGGCAGTTTGAAATTTTCAGCCTTTACCACGCCACTCTCCGCCGAGATCCTCGAAAATCCGCTCAACTCAAGACTAAACTGATCCACCCGGAGATCGTTTGCCTTTATATCCACCACGCGCGAATCATCGTCATTTGGCCCGACAACCATATCCTTTTCAGTATTCCTGTATTCCTTACCATTCGCCTTTAAAATAATCTGGCCGGTTCTAATCATGATATAATCATTGGAAGAGTTTTTCACCGTCAGTTTAAATTTGAGGTATGCTTCAGTAGAAACTCCGTCGCTGATACTGATTGTAACCGGACTATTTTCAAGGTTCACTTCCTTGTAGTATAATTTTTTGAAGGTCTTCTGGCTCTTTACTTCCTGAACCTGCATTATTCCGGCCAGCAGAACGAAGAGGATAAATACATTTTTCATTATGATTTGGAATTTTGATTGTTAACCTGGAACAAAGGTAGAAGAAAGGTTGAAATGAACTTATAAGTTCCTGAATATAATCCTCCGTCTGATTGCTTTTACCGGAGTATTCGTGATGCAAATTCTGAATATAAATTCTTATCCAAACCAAATGTGTTAAATATAAACTAATCAACTAACGGGAATTATCTTTGCCACCTAACCGATCTTGTCGCTATGTTTCTCAGATCCGCACATAATTTTATTGCAAGGAATATAAGCTTCGTTGAAATGACCGGAGTTCTGATGAGGATCTTCAGTTTCAGTCTGGTAAGCTGGATGGGGCCCGAAAGTCCTTTCATGGCCGTATGGATAATTAACACCACCGACGCGATCCTTCTCTCGTGGTGCTCCATCATTAAAAAAGACAATGCCTATACTCTCCTGAATGTGTTCTGGGTGCTGGTCGGCATTATAGGAATTCTGCGGTCTGCAGCCCTTATTCATTGAAACATTGCAGGATCTCTTCCACCACCTCCGTCACGAACAGATTGGCAGGACTTGTTAAAACTTCTTAAAATTTTCAATGTAGTCGGGATAATTTTGAAATTGCCCTGAAATAATTTCCGACATCCATGAAAATAATATTCCACGCCTTGTTGCTATTGCTTACCGCTTTCCTGAATGCAAATTTCACATGCATTGCCCAGCCCGTAGCCTCATTTTCTCTCGACAGGTATAATATATGTTCCGGTACTACATTTCAGATGATAAACACCAGCACTATGGCCAACAAATATGTGTGGATGATTGAAGGAACCGTTTATTCGAATGCCCGGGACACACTGGCCAACCTCAGCGATTCATGTTATGACAGAAAAGAGATTTCGCTTATTGCAATAGATACAGTAAGCGGAATGTCAGATACAGCCAGAGCTTACACCGAAATTATCGGAGCATGTTACTTTCACTGGACAGGCTCCTTTTTGAGCTGTCCCGGAGATACGATTTCATTAGGAATATTTCCGGAAGAGATCGCGACAAGATTCACGCTAAGTGCTCCTGTAACGGTACTGGCAGGTTGCGATACATGTCCCTTCATTGAGTTTGTTCAGTTGAGCCCTAATTTAGTGGTCGACAGGAGATCAACATATTATGGAGACTGTAGTGAAACCACCACGTATGAATATTTTTGCCAGGTAAGTCCTGTTGAAACGATAGAAAATATTTCTGTTGAAATTTTCCCGAATCCTGTTAGGGATAAGCTGAGTGTGCGTATAAGGGAACCATTACCGGAGTCTTTGAATTTGTTTGACCTGAACGGACGATGCCTTTTCACCAAAAAAATTACCACCACAGTCCACCAACTTGAAATGCAAGACTATCCGGATGGTGTTTATATTCTTCGGATAAAATATCCGGATGGCACTTTCGAAGCACAAAAGCTGGTCCTTTCAAAGGAATAAATCATCAGAAAGAGACATATTCTTTTAGGAAGCGTGATGACCATTCTGTCTTTGGTCAGAATTGTACAGGATGGACCTCAGATCATGTATAATCCTCAATTCATCTGAATATCTGCTTTGATTACTTACCTTCGCCTTCAAATTTATCCTCAATGCCCCATAAACAAGAACCTTCCGGCAAGTTATCATACAAAAAGCTGCTTAATTTCTTCCTGCAAGGTTTACTCATTCTCGCACCGATAGCTGTTACCGGGTTTTTACTCTACTGGCTTTTTGAAAAAATTGACGGAATCCTGCGACCTTTTCTGAATATCCGTGGACTTGGATTTATTATTATCATTGCCTTTGTCATTTTTATAGGCTGGGTAAGTTCCAACTTCCTGATGGGAAGTATGCTGCGCTTTTTTGACTACTGGCTTGAACGGACGCCCGGCGTGAAGTTCATCTACACATCCGTCAAAGATTTTTTTGAAGCGTTTGCCGGAAATAAAAAGAAATTTGATAAAGCGGTTCTGGTTAGTGTATTTTCCGATGATGTCTGGATCGTTGGATTTTTAACTGATGAGGAGTTAAAAGAATTTGATCTGGGCTCTGAATACGTTTCGGTGTATGTACCGCAGTCATATAATTTTGCCGGTCAGCTTTATATTGTTCCGCGAACAAGAGTAAGGAAGATCACGCGGATAAGTTCAGGTGAAGCGATGAAGTATGCGGTCACGGGTGGCGTTGTGGAATTGTCTGAGGAGAAAAAAGAGCATTAATCATTCGCTTCCTGCCGTTCACTGCTTTTCAATAATGATTCTGTGAAATGAACTCATGGCAAGATTCTCAGGTATGATTTTAAGGATGTAGATGCCATCACTCAGCTTCCTCAGATCAAGCAAAACAGCAGGGTCTTTCTTGTCAACTACAAAATATTCAGCAAACAAATTGTTCCCGGGCATATCGTAAATCTCAGCTCTGAATTCCTTTTCATTATCCGGTTCGAGCTTTACAAGTAAAATACCTGCCGTTGGATTCGGATATATGCTTTCAACAAATCTGTTCCTGTGATCATTACGGATAACTATAATGTGAGATGGCGTTGCCGTTCCGTCATAGTCTACCTGCACAAGTCGATAATAATTTTCCCCTTCATCAGGCATCATATGCACATATTCATACTCAATAATACCGGTGCTGTTACCTGCTCCCGGTAGCATTGCCAGTTTTCGGAATGCGATACCGTCAAGGGAGTGTTCCAGAATAAAGTGATCATTGTTGATCTCCGAAGCCGTTTTCCAAAAAAGGTAATTTTTATCTTTCCCTGCATAACCATCAAAACTCAGCAGTTCAACCGGCAACGGATTGGTGGATTGCGCTGTACCAAAATGTGAAAAGCCGGACATACCGGTTCTCATCACCATATTCACCGTAGAGGCAACCACACACACTCCGTCAAGCTGCCACATTCCGCTTCCAAGAGGATCTTTCATGATGGTCCAGCCAGATACACCTCCCGCATTCGTATAACTTCCTGCCCTGTTGTACAGGGTCATATCATATGTTGCATTACCTGGTATCTGGGTCTGAGAGGAATTGAAAGCATTGATGATCCATTTGCCGTTATTCAGCGCATTCATGTCATAGGTGGCCATACACTCACTTAAACCGAGAGGTCCGGGCAGAACAGGATAAATAACAAAACTTGAGAGCAGATTATCAATATCATTGTTGGTTGTGAGTGTGACATTAGCCCTCTGATAACCCTTGCCGGCTTCACCAACAGGAAAGTCATAGGAACCGTTTGTGTTCAGAGAACGGCGTAAAAAACCCTGGACGAAACTGTTCGTATTTCCGGTTGTAACGGAAGGTGTTGCGCGGTTATACACCCTCACTTCATTTGCACCGGTTATGATTTTTCCAGTGACGAGATTCAAACTTCCTGTTCCCGTTTTAATATTCATCATACTGTTAAGTGAAACGCCGGGTCCGCTATGATTAAGCATGACAAAATTCAAATCAAGTGTGGAAGCGCCCTGATTATAGCTCTGGGCAAGGGTTCCGTTGAATTCGAGTGTTCCGGTACTGCCCGTATTCAAAAATGTTGAATTCCCGTTTGCATTATTGAAGTTACCTGCCAGGCGGATGTATTTGCCATTGCTGTTGAACACGCTGGTATTATTCATTGTGGTGAATGATCCACCAATGTCTATGTCATTATTCAGCGTGACCTGTCCTCCCGTCTTGCTGATAACCAGATTGGGGAAACGGTCTGCGCCTGTAAGCGCTCCGGAAATACTTTGATTGACGTTGGCATTATCAAAAATTATGGTTGAGGCGGGGTTGGCAATCAAAGATCCCTGGTTCAGAAAATTACCGCAGATATGAAGCACCGCACCGGCAAGCAAAGTAAGGCTGGCACCGGCATTAATGGTCAGGTCTTTTACGTAATGATTTCCGGCCGTCAGAACCGGTTGATTGAAGGCTGCCGGGTTAACCGTAGCGTTGACTCCGCAAACAGGGTTGTTGCAACCTCCCCAGTTGCCGGGTAATCCCCACTGTGTATTTGTACCACCTGTCCACACTACAGAGCTTGCTGTACCGGTATAAGCCACCGGAGAAGCAGTACCAAAACTCAAGGTGAAACCAGATGTGCTGTTAGAAAAATTTGAGACTACCAGCAAATAAATTTCCCCGGCAAGTACAGGAAGGCCTGCTTCGTAAGCAGCTCCATAACCCGGATACGTTGCTGGTGCATTGCCGGCACTGCCACTATTGAGGCCGGTAACACCCAGGTAATTATAATTGCATCGTACCGGAGTAGCTCCACCTGCAATTGAAGCACATGAAGTTGCGCCCGAACCTGCGATTTTCCAGACAGCAAAATCATAGTCTGTTTCTGAACCTACCGGACCAGATATCCCTGGCCAGTCATTAGGAATTATATCAAAGGTCAGCGTGCCATTTGAAGTGATCGGAATACTGTACCAGGCAGATCCCCTCTCACCTGAATTCAGGCAATTAGAGCCTCCTCCCGGAAAATCACAGCGGTTACCGTAGGCCTGATAACCGGGATTACCGACCAGGATTGTCTGTGAACAAACCGGACTTGGATTCAGACACTCCTGTCCCATGGATGGAGGAAATCCAATGGTATTATCCACTGCCATAATATCAAAAGCTCCGGTAAGACTATTGTAGCCATCAACACGTATAAAATAACTTTGGCCTGGAGTTAATCCGGTTGCAGTCAGTTCTGAATTGCGGTAACTTGAAGTTCCGCAGGCTGGTGCATCATCATTGCAGGCCACCAGTGAAAGAGAAGAGCAAGAGCCCGAATACAATGCTATCTGCGTATTTGTGAGTGTGCCGGTAGTGGTTCTGATCCGTATACTTCCCGATGCTGGAACCACGACCCTGTACCAGACAGTATTCAAACTTCCGCCAGACCAGCAAGAAGGTGAAGCCGGTTCAGAGGCGCCACCAGAGCATGAGTTAACTCCGGATTGATTTACGTTCAGTGGCAAGAGTGTCGCATTGCAAGGCAGGTCATTCGCAGGCGATGCGCCAGAAGAAACAACAGATATGTCATAGGTGGCGGAACTTGGTGAAGACCACGTATCGACAATGATGTAATAAGTACCAGCTCCGGGAATGGCTACCGATCCGGATAAATTAGATGAGCCTCCATTGGAAGCTATACAGACGGTACCGGCAGTTCCCGGACATCCACTGTACACCTGGTAACCGATGGAAGAAGTGCTCGCATTAGAAAGTGAAATAGTAAGACATTCAGGTCCGCTTGCCTGGTAGGCATAAACACGGTCTTCTCCGGATTCGTAATTTGTTCCGCAGGAACCGGTGCTTGCATTGGTATAATTATTCACGTAGCAGGCGGTATTATGTCCGCTGTCAAAATAGGGTGAAGTAATGAACGGAGCATTGGAACAAATACTTCCGGGTAAAAGTGAACCGGGAGAACTTACGCAGCTTATGGTTGCCTGCCAACCGGCACGTACGACCGATCCGTCAGAATAGAACTGAAAAGTCAGACAACCATTGGCTGCAGAAGAGGTAATATTACAGGGCAGTGCGGTACCGGTGAATTGGCCTATGAGTGGCGCACTTGTGCTGTTGCCATTATAGATTCGCAGATAATCGCAACAACTTTCAAGATCAAAACTCGAAAAGACAAGCTGTACAAATTGTCCGGCCGCAGAAGGGCAGATGGTAAGGACATTACTTTCATTGTCGCCGTAGTTACCGGCCGGTCCGCCGGAATCGAAATAACTGGCATTACAGGAAGACACTGTGCCTCCATTGTTTTGA
This sequence comes from uncultured Flavobacteriales bacterium, assembly GCA_964544885.1. Taxonomy (GTDB): domain Bacteria; phylum Bacteroidota; class Bacteroidia; order AKYH767-A; family 2013-40CM-41-45; genus QQVM01. The sequence continues at coordinate 29,585 of CAZJDX010000010.1, read as the reverse complement.
GTGATACAGGCAGAACCTGTGGTGAAAGACCAGTTTGAACAGGATGAAGCGTCTCCGCCTGAATTGGTGGGTACTATTCTCCAGTAATACGTAGTATTGGGAAGAAGTGCCGGACAGGTATAGGATAGTACATTGCCAAGGTTGGTACCATTTACAATGTTTGTTGGAGGAAGATTGGTACCAAAGAAAAGGCGGTAACCACTGGGTGCGCTTCCGGCTGCGGGAGCCGACCAGGACAGAATATTTCCATTCGTACAAAGATCCGTTGAGCCATTACCCGGAGCATTTACAGATGCACATGCAGGCGGAGGCGGAATACTTGTGATGATCGTCACATTGTCGAGTGTTGCCGGTGGATTCAGCCCCACCGAGCCATCATTTCTCCAGGTAAACACCAGTCTCTGGGTAGTTCCGGCTGCCGTTGCCGGAAGAGTGATAGAATAGTTGGTACAGTTGCTTACCAGATTATAATAGGTTGAACCTACCTTATTGGCGGCGGGAAGTAAGGTCCCTGCAGCAGGGTTTGTCGCAGTACTGATCAGGTAAACTGCCATGTAATCATAGCTGCTTTCTCCCTGTCCTTTATAATCAAAGGAAAGATTGATCAGCGATTGTCCTGCCGGAAATGCAAAGTCCCGGTAAATATGTACGGTTGAAGTGCTGTTCAGGGTGTAAGTATTATTAGTGGAAGCGGTCCCTACATAAGCGGCACCTGAGCCAGAACAAACGGAAACAGAACCGGTGTACCATTTATTCGTCTGACTGCCGTTCACAATATTCCATCCCGCGGAACCTGATTCAAAGCCCCCATTGTTTGATGTGGAAGAAATAAGGGTTGTTTGCGCAACCAGAACAGGAGAAATAAAAGTAAGTGAGCAAAGCAGAGCCAGGCTAAACAAAGCGCTGTTTCTCTTCTCCATATTTAATAGCTGCCATTTCATTTTTATCTGAGTTGGATCAGATGAAGGCATTCCTGTTTTACTCTTTCAACAGGAACCGGTTCCTTAATATGGATCTCTCCGAAACCGCCTTTCTTGAGAGCTTTTATAATTTCTTCAAGTTTATGTTGACTTGCATCGGCAAGAGTCAGCAATAACAACTGGTTGTCCATACAAACTCCCGATTCTACAATATTCTGATCAGGATAGAGAATCGTTTTTAATTTATCAGTTTGCTTCTCGCTGAAAGAGGAAAACTGAATAATAAGATGTCCGGGATCCGCAGAAGCATCGGTCAGGTTAAAAAAGAATAAACAAGTGAGTAAGAGGTAAAACTGAGTTTTCATGTTAAGTCAAATATAAAAAAATTCCAACGTGAGTCACGGGCTTATTTGGTAAATATCCGGTCTGGCTGGGCGGTACAGGTCTATCGCATCCGGTACTACCCGGAAAGCATCGCGTTCTCCCTGGATCTAAAAAGCATGAAAAGCCTGAGCAGATGAAAAGTTGCAGGGACTAAAGTTAATGAGCGGCAATGCCTGATATGTGGTTTTCTTATAAAAATGCCGTATTCTGCCTAGGGAATACTCTGCACCCCTTTATTTTCGCTGAATTCCGAAGTGCTATGAAACTGGATATTTTTAAAGCTTTGCCTGATCATGTTCAGCATCCATTCGCTTTCCGATAAATAAACCGGCCGGCCTTCCTTGTCATAAGCTATGGACGATGCCCTGTCACGTAAAAAATGTTCAAGTGCCGCGGGACTGGTTCCGGTTACCCAATAGGCATTTTTAAAATTAAGTGGACGGAAATCACATTTAGCCGCATATTCATGTTCGAGCCTGAACCGTATCACATCAAACTGAAGTTCACCTACTGTACCCACAATTTTGCGGTTCCCCGGCTGTTGGGTAAACAACTGGGCAACTCCTTCGTCGGTCAGTTGTTGGATCCCTTTCTCGAGTTGTTTGGTCCTGAAGGGATCTCTGTTTTCGAGCTCCTTAAAAATTTCAGGAGAGAAACTGGGAATACCTTTGAAATGCAAAATCTCACCTTCGGTCAAGGTATCTCCAATTTTAAAAATGCCATTGTCATATAATCCCACCACATCACCCGGATAGGCCTCTTCAATGAGCGTCTTTTCATTAGCCATAAAAGAAGTCGGGTTGCTGAAGCGGATCTTTTTTTCTGCCCTTGTATGCAGATAGAATTTATTTCTTTCAAACTTACCGGAACATATCTTGAGAAAGGCGATCCTGTCCCTGTGATTGGGATCAAGGTTGGCATGGATCTTAAAAACAAAACCACTGAAGTTTTTCTCATTGGCATTCACGGTTCTTTCAACACATTCCCTTGATGAAGGCGGCGGCGCTATCTGCAAAAATGTTTCAAGCAACTCCAGCACACCAAAATTATTGATCGCGCTGCCAAAGAAAACAGGTGCGATGAGGCCCTCCCGATATAGCTCTTCATTGAATGGCTCGAACAGGTTATCAACAAGATGTATGTCCTCCCTCAGCTTATCGGTTTCCTTCTGACCTATGTAGCTCACCAGTCTGTCATCTTCAAGATCAACGATTGTCGCTTTGCTTTCCGTCCTGGTTGTTTTGCTCGGTTCGAAAATATTCAGCTCCTTCCTGAACAAATTATATACCCCTTTAAAGGTAGCGCCTCCGCCAATCGGCCAGGTTAGCGGCTTAACATGGATTTGCAGTTTCTCCTGCAGTTCATCCAGAAGATCAAAAGGATCTTTGCCTTCACGATCAAGCTTGTTAATGAAAACGATAACAGGAGTATTACGCATCCTGCAGACATTCATCAGCTTCTCCGTTTGTTCTTCGACACCTTTAATGCAATCAACAACCAAAATAACCGAGTCCACCGCTGTCAGTGTACGGTAAGTATCTTCCGCAAAATCCTTGTGGCCCGGTGTATCCAGAATATTAATGCGCTTGCCCTGAAAATCAAAACCCATCACAGATGTGGCCACGGAGATACCCCTTTGTTTCTCAATCTCCATGAAATCTGAAGTAGCAGCCTTGCGTATTTTATTGCTTTTAACCGCGCCTGCTGTGACAATAGCGCCACCGAACAGAAGGAGTTTTTCGGTAAGGGTTGTTTTTCCCGCATCCGGATGGCTTATAACCGCAAATGTTCTGCGCTTGGCAATTTCCTTTTCTAAGGACATATCAATTATTTTCTATTAAATTATTTCCTGTGAAAGCCACCTCCTTCATAGAGGATCAGAGTGCAAATTCTTCAGTTTACAGGGGGCTGCGAAAATACACAATCCGGATGGAAATTTTAGAGCTGCCCTAAAGATATAATGATGACAAAGCCACTGAAATGTGGCAGATATTGCAGGTTGATCCGTGACTTTGAATACGAAAAAAAGGCACTGGTGTCGAAAAAAATCCTCTTCCTCCATACCGAAAACCAGCACGAAGGAAGAGGAAAATAAAAAACCATTTAGCTTTTCTTGCCGGTATTCATAATCCAGGCTATAACAGCGCCTGCCACGGCGGTCATGACAGTTGAAACACAAATGTCAACTATTACCGGTGTAATCGACGTAAAAAATGTAGACATGCTGTACATCATGAAATCGAACATAATCGAATAGAGCAATCCTATGATGGCTCCTTTAACCATTCCTCCGGACATGGTAGTCACATTTGACCAACTGAAAATAACCGCCAGCATCAGTCCCCCGGCAATATTGCCCAGGATCAAGGCCCACCAGATCATCTCGGTTTCAGGTCTTGCCGCACATTGATTACCATTGGCCGACATGAAGTCATACAACATCATTCCATAGATCAGCCAACCTAAGAGGAAAAAGACAATACCGCCTATGATTCCTCCCAATAAGATTTTGTTTGTGTTCATTTTTAGATTTTTTAATTGGTTAAACTTAAAGAAATACAGCTGTTAAATATCAAAACAGAACGAATATACATTTCGAATTCGACGTTTCTTTCCTATAGCATACAGGTTATTCACCGAACATGGTTAAAAACAGGAATACCATGATGAAAAAATCAAACACAGGGGCAATACCGGACTGTTTCCGGTTCTTTAAAGGAAAAGAAAGCTTAAAAAACGGAAAATTTGAAGCAACCGGAAACTGGCTTGAAGTATAACCCTTGGTGAGAATTTTATCCGGTCAGCCAAACGCTTCGCTGAACAGCGAGATGAAAATAGCTTGCAGGACGGATTCGAAATTGTCTAAAAGGACATCAGTCCCTCAATATCCCCCATCTCCTTATATTTTTCTATGATGGAGTCCGCATCCAGCATCACCTCTCTGACAGTAATGCTGATATATTTACCGTTGGACGATTCCTTTTGAGTGATAACAGACTGATCTGAAAATTTGGATCTCACAAGGGCCAGTTTTTGATTATCCGCCGGAATGATGAATTTAAACATATAGAGCAATGGCCAATTGCCATTTTTGTTCAGTTTACTCCTCAGGTTATCGTACTCTTGATCATTTTTCACTGGTTCAAGATAGAAAAAAACACTAAACCAGGATTATACCTTTTAAAATTGTCATGAACGAATGTAGTTCATTGTTTCCCTATACTTTGTAAATACGGTGAAACATAACTGAATAAAAAATAATTCAAATACAATTACCGGTGTTCAAACCGGATTAAATTTCCTGTGCAGAACGGGCCTGAAGTGTAATGCGACCGGCGCCATTGTATATTCCTGTCAGGCGCTTTGAGCCACCGATTCATTCAGTGAAGCCTGACTTAAATACGTCTCTATCTTATTGAGTACAAGATTGAGGTTATCAATGGTTTCGAAGTAAGGTATACCAAACCTCAGCAAATTTTCTTTCTTACCCTGCCACATATAATTGATAATGCATTTCGAATGCACCATGTGATGATTAAGGTAAGAGTACAATTCGTATGGATTATATTCGGGAAATGAGATACAAACAACAGCGGCATGATTCACCTTGCTTCCTGTAATACATTCATCCGTAAAATGATGTTTGATATGTTTGGCTGTGAATAATTTATTGAGTTGCTTGCGGAAGAGTTTCGCGAGGTGAAGTGACCGGCTGATCACTGTTTGTTTACCGACTTTCTTATAAAGCTCGAGTGCGGCAATTATTCCGGGATAGATCAGAAAGTCCTGTCCTCCGGGAATGCTGAAATGCTCGGTTCGCGGGTCTGTATCAATATAGTGTCCGCACCAGTAAAATCCTTCGATCCAGTTGGTGAAATTGTCATTCATCCAGATGAGACCACCGCCAAGCGGTCCGAAGAGCCATTTATGAGTACTTCCCAGAATAACATCCGGTGCACCGAAAGGCAATTCATATAATCCCAAAGACTGGGCTGCGTCCACAATTATCCTGCATTCCGGACAAACTTCACGGAAAATGCGCGTCCACTCTTCCACAGGAGAAAGTTGACCGGTTGCATAGCAAACATGTGAAAAGAAAGCCAGGTGAGGTTGTATCTCCTTGACCTTTAACGAAAGCCGGTTGCTGTCATTGAAATCATCGTCATCGAGCATGATAACCTCATACTCCGGCAGATTTTCAAAAACCCCGATGCCGCCATAGTGTTCATGTTTCGTAGTAATAATCCTGTATGGACCCGGCCCTTTTTTACCAAGACTTCTGAGCATGGCCAGACTCAGCAAATTGATCATTTGGGATGTACTATGAGTCACGGCGATCCTATAACCAGGTGATGGCCATATTTCATTACACAAATCCTTGATCTTTCCCAGGCTGTTCCGGCCTTCTTCATACAAACCAAGGGGGTATGATTCAAGCTGGCGTGCTTCCGATGATTGAGCCCTCGAGTTTTTTACATTTTCGGAGGGAGCTCCAATGGTTCCCGGATTCAGATTAATCCTTTGGTATGGGAAGTAATCAGTACGGAATTTCTCCCAGTGATTCTCATCACCGACAGTCGAATTAGTTTCTTTTAATATCCTGGAAGGTATAGCTATCGATTTTGTCACTTCCTCCCCTTCTACATGCAAAGACTCATCACTCCAGCTGATCAATGGAGGAAATACCTTTGCAGATATCCTTCCCTTATGCTTTAATATGGTTTGCAGGATGCTATGGACTGCTTCTGAAAATGGCGTATGACGGATATGATGATCAAGATAATTGGTATCTATATCATATTCCATAACCGATTCAGGTCGCTCTTGCCGCGGATCATAAGTGCCATGCTGTATCCTGGTCTGCAAGCCTTCGTCAAGCGCCAGCTTTTTGACTGTGGCCGCTAATTCATTTATGGAGTATTTCTCAGTCACATGGTTGATCACCGTATGTTTTCCCTTTTCAGATCTTGACCCTGCCAGATAAGCAAGAGAACCGACCGCGTCATTCAACAACATAAGACCAGTACTCTGGTTACCCGTACCATAAACAGTCAGTGGATAGCCGGCTACCGCCTGCGTAAGAAAGCGGTTCAGTACCGTACCAAAAGCTTCATCATAGTCAAAGCGGGTATATAACTCCTGCCTGCCATCCATTTCATCCGTCTGAATTCCGAAAATGGTAGATTGCATAACATCCGTAATTCTGAGTCCCCATTTTCTGCAGGCCATGGAAACAAAATTACTGTCATTGATCTTGGTGATGTGGTAAATATCGTCTGACTCTCTCGGATAAGGCATCGGCTGAGTCGCTTTTATTCCATTATACTCGGGAACGAAATAACCCTCCGCTATTTCAATTCCGGCTTTAGCGTATTCGCCAAAAGATCCGAGTTTGATGAGCTGCGCTTCCGGAATATGTTGTCTGATTGACCAGAGAAGCCGCATATTTCCTTCCTCATTATTATGGATTGTAAAAAGCGCCTGCTCCTGATTTTTCATTGAATAAGGAGCTGAACATTGCTGAGCAAGGTGATAAATCACATAGGGCCTTTCATTTTCAATGAGCTTATCCAGTTCCGGAGAGTTAATATCCAGATGCTGGTAAAACAAATTGTTTTGCTTGTGTATATTCCTGAAAGCGTTTATCCTTTCCTGTGGAGATAAGATTGGGGTGAGGCTTTCACTGAACATCTGACGAACGGCCCTGCGTCTCCATTCATTGTCTGCGATCAGTATCTTCTTGTCAGGATTTTGTACTGCGAGTTTAAGTGAAAGCGGCCATCCGAAGTAACCATCGCCACCTAACACTAATATTGTACTTTTCATGTGTGTGTGCTTAAAAGATTTCAGTGGTTCTGAATCTGAAATGAATGTACGCAGGAGAGAAAAAGAGTCACTCCAATTCGATCTGAAACCTTACACATGTATGTAAAAAGATGATCAGTTTAGCCTGAAAGGACGCTGCTCAAAAACAGGACCTGTTGGGAATCTTGATCCGGTAAAACAGGACAAACATAAACAGGCAATGGGAAGGGATCTTAAAGGAACCGTTAACAAATCTCATTTTTAGTGTATCCTAAGAGTTATTGTAATTTTGGCATTTACATGATAAAAACAAAGCATGCATACGGGGTAAAACCCAAGAATCAGCCGGCCGCCCTCCGGAATTAAAAAATATGCAGGTTTTCTTACATAATCGCCGGGTCCTTGCTTCCATAAAAAATCCCTGATTTCAAATAATTTAACCTTTTGTTTACAGGCTCAACACTTCAGGAACAGGGCATAAGCAGGTCTTTTTCTCAATCAAAACTTCTCTCCACAATATTTACAATACTCAGCATCTGAATCATGTCCTTGTTTTAGACAATGTTTACAGGAAATGCCTGATTCCCGCCGGCTTGCATTGATGACCCTGGCAGTGATAATTCCTGTTGGAACGGCGATGATCGCGTATCCCAATATCATGATTACGGAGGCCAACGCCTTACCAAGAGTTGTAACAGGAGATATATCACCATATCCAACGGTGGTCATAGTGACAATGGCCCAGTAGATACTCTGTGGAATGCTACTGAACTGGCTATTGCTTTTTTCTTCAATCACATACATGATCGAACCCATGATCACAGTAAGAAGAAGAATAAAAAACAAGAAAATAAATATCTTCCGTCTGCTTCTCCAGAGCGAAAACAACATGGTATTGCTTTCTTCAAGAAATCGAACCATTTTGAAAATGCGAAAAATCCTCAACAACCTGACAATGCGGATAACTGAAAGAAAATGGATGTGTGGAAATAAAATCTCAAGGATGAAAGGCAGGACAGAGATCAGATCGATTACTCCGTAAAAACTGCTTATGTACTTCCATGGTTTAGGAACAATCAGACACCTCACAATATATTCCAGGGAAAATACCAATGTCAGAAACAGGTTCAGCGTAAAAAACAAGGTGCTGTATTCCTCGGCATACTTTTTAACGCTCTCCAGCATAATCAAAACCACGCTGAGCATGATGAGGAACATCAGGACCAGGTCAAATAATTTACCTGCAAAAGTTTCCGACTCAAAAACGATTTTGTAGGCTCTGTTGCGTAGGTTGAAAAATCTCATTTCCTGACTTGTTGATGCGCTAAATCACATTTACCCGCACAAGGTAAGGCGAAATCAATAAGCTACATAATGCCTTCATATTCAGAGAGCAACAACCGAAATGTCTGGCCCCCGGGGGTATCAGGGCCGATATGACGCTGCATCGTTCCCGGATTGAGGCATCACAGTTCCCAAGTATAATTTAAATTTAACCGGACCTGAAGCACCATGGAGAAATCAGATCATGGCATAAATCTTGATTCTGTTGACCCAGAATCATATTTGGACTTCCTTCAATCTCTATTGTTCAAACACTAATCCGGATCCAATGAAAAAACATCTCATTTACTTCCTGTTGCTGGCAGCGGGAATTCTTATCCCTTCTCGGATATTACTGGCTCAACATGATGAACTGGTAACAAAGCTCGGACTGCCGGGAGATAATTTTAATCTTGCCGCCATGCTCGACATCTTTCAGCGATCAAAGACACTCGAGGAATTTGAGGCCGCTATTAATTCCGATACGACAAAACTGAATAACCTGGATCTGAATAACGACAATCAGACCGATTATATCAGAGTACAGGACACTCCGAAGGATGGACTTCACACGATTGTCTTAACAACGGATATAAATAAAATGGAATCGCAGGACATTGCCGTCATCTTTGTTGAGAAGAAAGAAAATGAGGTAAAGATCCAGGTCGTCGGCGATGAAGACTTGTATGGTGAAAATTATATCATTGAACCTGCCACTGCGCCTGAAGGCGGAACTCCCAACCCGGGATACAAAGGCGACGGGACAACGATCATCAATCAAACCAATAACTATTACTATGACACGGAGAATAATTACTATGGCAGCCGCCCCTCCTATTCTCCGTATCCTTCGGGATGGACCATAGTGATTCACCTGTATGGACCTGCTTATCATACCTGGAGTTCTCCCTGGTATTGGGGCTATTATCCGGTCTGGTGGAAACCCTGGAGACCATTTTACTGGGATCATTATTACTATCACTGGTATCATCACCATAGCTGGCACGGATGGTGGTACTGGCGTGCACCTCATCATCACTTCGAGCCACACTATAATGTATATTACCAGAGCAGGAGACAGTCACAGGTATTCACCAACAACCGGAATGCTGGTGTTTATAACCGTACCTATCAAAATCCTGATCCGGAACCCAGACCAGCAGGGAAAGCTAATTTCCCGAGTCACTCATTGCAGCCTGATAAAAATCCTGCCTTGATAAAACCGGCACAAATAAGAGATTCAAAAGATTCGAAGCCGCCTGTACCTGAAGAGCCGAAGATCAGAAAGGATGAAAATGAAAGGAAAGAAAAGACAGCGCCGGCCACTGAAAAAAAACAACCCGTAAAAAAACCATCCGAACCTGAAAGACAACCTAAGATCGAAAAGTCCGGAACAAAAGATCCGGAACGCAAACAGGAAATAAAAAAACCTGATTCCCAACCAGGAAGAAAAACAATTACGGAACCAAAAAGTCCGGCAAAGACAGCTCCCGCAGCGCCGGCGGATACCAAAGAAAAAGAAAGAAAGCAAAGCAATCCTCGAAGCCCGGCACCAACTGAAGAAAACAAACGAAAATAAAATGAGAACGCCCTTTTCAGGGCGTTTTTCATTTATCTTATCTGTTATTGGCGATTAACGCTATGAAAAATATCCCGTTTTGCACGATTTGATCAGCAGGTTCAGAAACCCGCTGAATGCTTATCTTTGAATCTCGTTCTTGTATTTTCTGCGCAAAGTATGTCTACAGATATCCACTCATTGGAATTTCAGATATATGTTAAACCTAAAACCATGCGTCATGAAAACAGTTGTCGTACGATTTATTATCAGTATTGCCTTATTCCAGATATCGGATTTTTCATTCTCTCAACCGGTAAGCATCATTGATCAGAAATTACTCGGGGGCTCTCTGGAAGACAAGCTAAAACAACTTGATATTTCACTTTTACCGGATCTTATTGCAGCAGGCCAGACACAATCAAGTGACGGAAACCTGAGCGTAAATCACGGGTCTTCCGACCAATGGATAATTTCTATTGATGGAAATATGAATCCCGGAATATCACAAAATTACGGCGGTCCAGGGTTCGATGAAATTTCCACAATAGAAGTACTGACGGGCGGCTATGCAATCGCCGGAAGCAATTCCGGCGTGGCCGGTGTGATCACTTGTGTTACTAACACCAGTAAAAATGCTCACTTTGCAGAAACAGACCTGAACGGCAATGTCACAAATCAATTTTGCATTGGAGGAAGTGGTGACGACCAGGGTATAGTGATCCGGAAAGATCCGGTAACAGGTGAATACCTCTTCGCCGGGAATACCACAAGTTCAAACAGCGGTGATTTTACCGGCCTTATCAATCAGGGATTCAGTGATATTTTCGTAGGCAAACTCAACAGTTCATTTGGTCTGATAAGTCTTGACCTGATTGGCAGCAGCGGTTATGACTTTATCAGAGATCTTATCCGTGGAAACAACGGAAACTGGTATATGAGTGTTGAAACGAATGCCAACGACGGAAGCTTTACCGGGACAACTAACTACGGTTCAGACGATATTTTGCTTTTAGAACTGAACGGCAACTTTGGAATACTCAATAAATACAGGTTCGGTGGTTCGAACACCGATCACACTTACAATATGCGGAAAGGAGCAGGAAATTCCCTGTTGATCTCGGGAGGAAGCTGGAGTACAAATTTTGCCGGCTGCACCAGCAACTCATTGAATGCATTTGTGATGAAAGTGGGATATAACGGTAATCTGTTTTGGAATACCTGTATAGAGGGATCCGGCAATGATTTGGCATGGTCCGCCATTGCCTCCCAATTCGGCTCCTATATATATGCCACAGGTGAAACCGGTTCCTCTGATCTGAACTTCAGTCAGATGTATGGTATTCTCGATGGATTTATTGCAGCACTTAATGAAACAGACGGATCACTTATCTGGACAAAAAATTATGGTGGTTCAGAAATGGATATGGGGCTTGACATCATTGAATTACCAAACGGCAATTTAATGACCCTGAACTTCACGCATTCTGCTGATCACGATGTGAGTGGAACGCCTTTTGGAATGGGCGATGCATGGCTGGTAAAATTTGACAATCAAACAGGTCTAATTACACAAAAGCAGTCGTACCGGAATTTTTCGGTTCATCCGAACCCTGTCACTGATCTGCTAACAATTAAAGCATTGAAAAACCACGGCAAGGTCCAGGCAGAGATTATTGACCGGACGGGAAGGACAGTTCTGTGCGAAACTATCTTTAGCAACAGTGTCAAGTCAGAGCAGCAGATATCGCTGACATTCCTTGCAGACGGATTGTACAATCTGGTACTTAAAACGGATAACACGATAGATCATTTCAACCTGTCTGTTATCAGATAGTGACCTTCTATTAGAACTTATTCTGTCAACGCCCCATCTGTTCCTTCAAAACAGATTCTTCATCAATACGGCGTTGAAGAGTGCGGCTATATTCCCTTGCTTCCTTGTTTCCGTATTTGGTATACGCCTCGCGCGACCAGGTGAGCGCTGTTCCATACTCCCCGATTACTTCATAAGCCACTGCGATATTATAGCTAAGTCTTCCTGCATCTTTTTGGTCCGCTCCATTCAACCCTCGTTTCCATTCATCAATGGCTTCAGTCCACTGGGAGACATCCGCAAGCCTGCTGCCGGAAGCCAGTTCCGGTACCCGCTTAGACTTACCATAAAAGGGACGTGAAACGCGGACAGGTAGTGGTGATATTTTATAGGCATAATCCTCACCGACAATCTTTGCCAGATATTTATTTGCATTTGACTTGGAAATAAGCAGGTTCAGAGCATCTCCCGGTGAATTGCCGGTACCCTCCCAGGTATTATTTTCGTTGATCATTTGCTGATCAATGATGTCGATTCCATTTTTATGATAGGTTCTGAATCCTATCTTCAGGTTACCCGCTCCCTTAGAATAGTACTCGGTATACTCAACTTCCCTTTTAGAATCGCCTTGTCCTTCCATTCTCTTCTTCACCCGTGCACCGTGCGTAACAATGAAATCGGAATCAAAAACCTCAAGACACACGAGAGCATCGGCGCCATACTTCAGGCATAGCTTATCAATTTCATTCCTGCCTAAAGCCGGAGGAAAAGAGGCATCAAGACTATTCCCAGAGAGACGTTCGGGATGGATTTTCACGGTGAAGCGGGGTGAACGGTCCAGGTTACTTTTCATATTAATCATGGCCTCCTGGGCTGCCACTTTATCATCAGATGGCAATTCCCCGGTAAAGATCCCTTCCAAAATATTCATCATCTCATTGCCCGGCTTGGTTCTGTCAACCAAAAGCAAAACATTCACATCAGAAGGGAGCGTGATTTCAGCAGGTCGTGTGATGGTAAACGAAACAGTACGGGATGGTCCGCATGATGATACCATTAACAAGAACAAGAATACAGGTATTAAATTTCGCATCGGGATCCCTGGTTAAACAGACATTGAAGAAAGGGAACGAAAACCGGAAGTAAAGGTTTCGCTCATTCTTTCAAATGGCCAAACAAGACTGAATCATACTAGAATCCACTTCCTTTTAAAAAACAATCCGTCCCGGAACATCCTGGCATTAAAAGATGACGATGGCCAATACAATTCAAAGCAGATTACAGGTTATCTATTATTGTCTAAAGAAAAGCAGTCACTGAAACATATATTCTCCACTGCTGACTCATATGGCCGCTCAAGCGATAAGCGGACATAACCGGCATCTGCCTCATTGAAAAATTAAAGTCTATCCGCAGAATAGCCGGCAATTATTGATTCTGATCATTCACGATAATTCTGCTATTCCTATTCCGTGATCAAAATACTGCCACTTTAATTTGGTATATCACTTCAAATACTTGGTAAAATGAAAAAGAGCGAATGAGACAATAAAGAAATCACTGATGACTTCCCGGAAATCCTCTCCACTCTTGCTTTGCAAGGGCTTATTCGGTAAATTGTATTCTGGAAAATAAATTATATAAAAAGCTCATCTGGACAGAACCATTAGGATCTTCACCAGAAAAGGAGTCATTGCTGTGATCATGAAAAAATTCTTTACGCTGATATTCCTGGCCTTCTCTGCAAGTGTCACAGGTCAATTATGTGATCCAAACATTCACAGTCTTCAATTCGACGGATCATCCTATGTTTCATTTGCTCCGGATTCTGCATTTGACATCACCGATGATATTACCATCGAAGCCTGGATATATGCCACATCATGGGCCTCCTCCTATGAAATGGGAACTATCGTTTGCAAGCATGGGTGGACTGCAGGTGAGAAAGGTTATGTACTGCGTGCGGGAGGTGACGGACAACTTTCATTCAACATTGCCGGTATTGATGATGATGGTGATCCTCAAGGATGGAAAGAGGTACTGAGTGATCCGAACGCATTGCAACTAAACACCTGGCATCATGTTGCGGCAACCTACAACGGTTCCAGACTCAGACTGTATATAGACGGAACTTTTGTGAATGACAGACGCTTTACCGGAACCATTGATCCCTCACCGGACTATGCCTTAAAAATCGGAAGGATCGCGGATGAAAATGCATTCAGCGGAAGAACATGGACGGGACTGATCGATGAGGTGCGAATCTGGAAACGGGTATTGTATCAAAGTGATTTCACCGCTAACAAGGATCATCATCTGGACACTTCGCAAGTGAGCGATCTGGTTGGTTACTGGCAATTCAATGAAGGAAGTGGCTCGCAGGTCTTTGACAAAGGAAGTGCAAACAATACAGGTAACATCATGGGCGCAATAAGAAATGCAAACGTGCCATTCACAAATGGTGTCCCCAAGCCTCTGATATTTAACCTGGGATCAAGCATTGTGAGCAGCGCGATTACAGGTAATCAATGGAATCTGAACGGCATTCCTGTTCCGGGTGAGACAGGAGTTTCCATTACTCCACTTGTGAACGGTTACTATTCTGTCACAACTACCTCCGGCTTTGGTTGTATTGCCACATCCGACCCCATCCTCGTGCTGAATGTTGGTATTCATGGAATTCAGGGTGATATCGGTTTTACATACCATATTTACGACCGTGTACTTTATATTCATGAGCTTGCCGGCAAGGACTCTTTCATGCATTTTCAAATTTTTGACATGAATGGCAGAGAAACAATCTCTGCAAAGCTTATTTCCGGGAATGCCGGGATTGATCTGAACACTCTCAGCGATGGAATTTACATCATTAGTTTCTTTGACAGAGAACAGTTTTACAGAACCAAAATTTCTTTACACTAATCATCAATAAAAAAATCTAAGGTCTATCACCAGGAAGAAAAAAATGAATCAAGGGGTTTGAAGTCAGAAAACCGGATGAGCAATCCATGTCTACCGCTTTCCAACCCAGTACAGTCTTCCTTCATCTGTTATAACATATAAAGCTCCGTCTTTTCCCTGACAGATATCCCGGTATCGTTGTCCTTCGTCACTCAGTAAGCGCTCCTCCCCTATGACTTTGTTATCCGATATCACGAGCCTTGCGACATGATTGCTGTTCAGGCCGCATATGAAAAGATTATTTTTCCACTCAGTCATACTGTTTCCGTTATAAAATGTCATTCCGCTCGGCGATAGAACCGGGTCCCAATAATAAACTGGTTGCTCCATGCCTTCCTGCCTTGTTTTACCCTGACCCACCTGTGCACCGCTGTATTCTTCGCCATAGGTAATAACAGGCCATCCATAATTCTTTCCTGGAATGATCCTGTTCAGTTCATCACCGCCTCTCGGTCCGAATTCACCAGACCAAAGCTCGCCAGTCTGCGGATGCAATGCGAGTCCCTGAACATTTCTGTGTCCATAAGAATAGATCTCCTTCCTTGCATCGCTTCTCTCCATGAATGGATTACCGGAAGCAGCTTTCCCATCTTTTGTTATACGAAGTATTTTCCCGAGAGCGGAGTTCAGCGATTGTGCCTGCTCTCTAACTTCCCTGTCGGATCGCTCGCCTGTACTGACAAACAAATTTCCCCTCCCGTCAAAAACGATCCTGCCGCCGTAATGCAGGGTACCGTTATAGGCAGGAGTGGCTCTGTAGATTACCACTGCTCCTTCGACTTTCTGTTCATCAGCCGATAATCTTCCTTTGGCAACGGCTGTCAGATTTCCGGCCGGAGAGTTTTCTGAAAATACCCAATAAACCATCCTATTCTCTGTGAAAGCAGGATCGAGGGCAAGTCCAAGCAATCCTCCCTGGCCATTTGGATTCACGGCCGGTAAACCTGTGATCTTTCCGCTTAACTTACCATCAGTTGTGGCAATTCGCATATTGCCTGATTTCTCCGTGATCAGCAGTCTTCCATCCGGAAGAACAGCAATTCCCCAGGGCCTGTTCAGTGATTCCGTCAGCAGTTTAATCTTATAAGGAGTACTGGTTTTTACCCCTGAAATTCTGGTCTGACCGGTAAAATAGGGTTTATATCTGGCGTTAGCTTTCCGGTTCTCGACCGGAGGCGCGATGGAATCAGATTTCCCGACACCCTGCTCCTCTGAGGCCGGAGAAGCACAAGAAAAATGGGAGATAAAAAGCAGCAACATAAACACAAGCGGAAATCCGGTTCCTATTAATAGAAAATTATTTGTACTATACCTGTATCGTTTTTCCATTATGCTTAACAATTAAACTGTTGTTGAATTTTGGACTTGTCTTACTGATATATTCAGGAAGATCAGAAGTGATGGAACTTGGTCTAAATTATCAAATTAGTTGCAGAAGAAACGAAGTTTTACCACCGGAATTAGATAAACCGGTGTTTAATTGCAATTAATTGGTATTTGGGTCAATTGAACATTCATTTCAGAGGATCTCATTTTATGTTAAAACAGACATATGATTCGTTTTTCACTAATTAAATGTGACCTAACAGAAATGCGGATCTTGATAACAAGTCCCGATCAATATGTTAAAATTGATACGTGTTAAGTGAATTTTTCTAACTTAGCATATGCTGAAAAATCAAAACCGGCTTTATCCTTTATTATTCATTTTATTTATAGTTCCTTTTACTGGTTTTTGTCAATTTGATTCAGTACAGGTCTATCATACTTATTCTTATTCGGATTGGGAACTTGATCCATACGGACTGCGAAACAGAAACGAAACTCATTTTGATTCTGCCGGAAATATAACTTCCGTACTTACAGAACTCTGGACTGGTTATAAATTCGAACCAGAGGGAAGGACTTTGTACACATACACTGCATCCGGTTTATTGTCAGAAAAACTATTTCAGGATTACTTTTCAGAGAATTGGGTAAATTATTACAGAGAAATTAACTACTATAATGCCAGCAATCTTCCGGACTCGTCATTTTATCAGACGTGGCAACTCTCAGGCTGGATCAACAACAGTCATACTTACTATGAATACGATGTAAATAATTTTCTTGTTTTTCTGGAAGATGGATATCGCTATTACCATTATCCGGATGCTAACGGACTTGACACCCTTGTACTGATGCAGATTAACCTCACTGGCACATGGACAGATTGGTCAAAACTACGAACGGTATACAATGCTCAGAACAAACCAAGCTATTCGCTTAATTACAGCTCACCTCTACCCGGTCAATGGCTTGCTATAGACTCTACAAGTTATTCCTACTACCCGAACGATTCCTTGTTTGAAAGAAAGACATACACATTCGACAGTACATTCACTTATCTTTCCAGATTAGATTCGCTGGTATATCTGAACGATACAACATTTACCTATTTCAGGAATTATTCTCAAAGCGGGGCTTCAAGCCTGTTTCGTAATGTCAATTTTCAAGGTTCTAACGAATACAATTTCTACAGCTCTATTAATGAAGTATTCGATGGTAGCACATGGTACGGTTCAGAAATTAACAAGTGTACATTTGACTCAACCGCCATGACTGCACATTTTGAGAATAGATTTGGTTCCGGCGAATACGACAAAATTTTAACATTTGACCCGGACGGTCATCTGATGCATGAACACTTTTCTTCCATATCTCAACATGGCTTTTACCACTATGGAAACAAGCCATACTATTACTACCTGACATATGGGAATGATGAAATATGTCCGTCAGGTTTTGACTCATTGTGGATCGCTCCCGGGATGAACACCTACTCCTGGACAAACGGCGGGAATACACAGGTAAAACAAATCAGTACCGCAGGAACCTACTATTGCAATATTGTAAATCAATTTGGACACTACTTCCAGTCTGAACCAAAAGTTGTTCAACAATCATTCATCCCCTCAATATCTAATTCTGCTGATTCAAGTTTTTTTGTCTGTACCGCCGGTCTGTTTGAACTAAAGAGTCTGGACATTCCTTTGTACTCTTATCAGTGGTTCCGTAATGATACGCTTATGCAAGGCGCCAACAGTCCAACTTTGCAATTCGCGAACAGGAGTCATCATCAGCAAATTAATGGTTTGTATAATTTGGTAGTGAGCAATCAATGTGGAATTGACACATCGTCAACAACCCATCTTCAATTCTCTCAGCCACCTGTAAGGATTGTTCCTGAAGGGAATACAGTAATTTGTCCTGATGACACCCTTATTCAAACAGCAAGTTCCGGGTACGTTTCTTATCAATGGAATCTGGGTGAAAGCACTCCAACAGCCAAGAGTTATTACGGACATTTCAATAAGTGGGTTGAAGCTACGGACAGTTTTGGTTGTGTAAGCCGCTTTAACGTAAATGTGACTGCTTCCATTAATCCATTATATGTAAACCCGGACATATATCAAAGTCAGGATACGATATTACAAAGTGTAGGCTTATACAATGGATCCTTTCAATGGTATTTGAATGGAGACAGCATTAGTGGCGCAACCAACAATAAACTTTCAATAAATCAAAGCGGTTTTTACAGTTACTCATACAGCAATGGGACCTGTCAGGTATTTTCCGTTGAAAAGTTTTATAATTATTCCACCTTCAGGATTGTGTTCACACAGGACACGTTAAAATTATGCGTGGGCCAGCCATATAACTATTTAATAAATTATTATAAAATTTCAGGAACTGCCAGCGCATTACAGTATCATTGGTCCCCTTCAACAGGTCTTAGTGATCCTTTTATTGCTGCACCGGTACTTACACCACAGGTCAGTACAAACTATATACTTACCATCATAGATTCGACCGGTGCTGTGAGGTCTGACACGATTCACATACTGGTGAAATCACCCGTGCAACTACAGCTGACCTCCAGCAGTGATAAGGTCTGCGCGTCGGCAAACGGTAATGAATATTTTGACACGCTTACAGTGACCAATGCCGGATCCGGTACTTTTTACTGGTACAATAATGGATATCCATATAATGGTGCAGGCTCCCCTACCATTCGTTATATTCATGAACCTGGACAATATTGGGTAAACTACATTGATGGCTGTCAGAACACTTCCGACACAGTAACTATCGGTACTTTTCAGCAGATTCCTGTTCCGCAAATACAACCTGTTTCAATTCCGGCAAACAGATGTGATATAGATTCAATACAGCTTTTTGCTTCCTTGCCTCAACCGGAAGACTATACTTACCAGTGGCGTAACGGAACAAGCTTAGAATATTTTACCGGTTCAGAAGATACGGTTACCGTATTTCATACCGGCTATTACTATTTGACAGTCACAGACTCAAACGGATGCAGGCAGTTTGGAGAAATTAACCTGGGCACATTCACGCCAGATACATCCGTATCCGTTGAACTCAATCTGAACGGCCTGGTGAATGCCTGCAGTGGTGATACGGTTATGCTTGCGGCAACTCCTTACCAGGGATGGAACTACAGATGGTATAATTATGAGAATCTTCTTTCCGGTTCACAATGGAACTACCCGGCACATGAATCCGGACTCTACAGGATGTTGACTGATAACGGATTTGGTTGTCACGGAAAAGACTCCGTATATCTTTCCTTTGGCCCAGGCCCAATGAACATAAGGCTGGTATATGATTCGAACGATATTCGCGCACACACTGATATACTCGTTAGTTCATGGCAATGGTATTTGAACGACAGTCTGATTCATGGTGCCGATAAGAATTATATTCATCCAATAGCCCCCGGTTGGTATAAAGCGATTCCTTCTGGCAATTATTCATGTGAAGTAATACCTGACTCTATTTTAATTTCCTGCACAATCAATAGTTCCTCCACCGCCACAAGTTGCTATCAGGCATGCGATGGAGGCATCTTTCTCACTGCACAGGGTACAGGTCCCTTTTCATTTCTTTGGCCAAACGGCGACACCCTTTCTCAAAAAACAAGCTTATGCTCCTCAATCTATTTTGTAATGATGACTGATGCAAGTGGTTGCATTGCATCAGATTCAATATCGGTGTATTCACCACAAGCTATGCAAATCCTGTTTAATATTCACAAGCCACTGTGCTTTCAATCCTGTGACGGGGCATTACAGAGTTTAGTTACAGGGGGAACATCTCCTTATGTATATACCTGGTCTGATGGTTCTACCGGATCTGATCTGAACAATATTTGCTCTGGAACGTACCAGCTGTCAGTTACTGACACCAACGGTTGTACTGTAAATAAATCACAGTATGTATCACAGCCGGCCCGAATCAATATACAAACTAATGTCCAACATGCAAGTTGCGTTTCATGCAATGACGGTTCAGCACAGGTGAGTATTTCCGGAGGGTCCCCGCCATACAGTCTCTTATGGTCAGACGGTGATACAAACCTTTCCATTAGCGGTAAATTACCCGGAACCTATGTTTTCTGCATCACCGATGTAAATCAATGTCAAGAATGCGATTCGCTGGTTATAGGGTTTGACGTTAATATAGAAGAAATGCAATCAGGCGAAATAAAAGTCTGGCCAAACCCCTTCACTGATTTAATCAGCATAGACCGGACAGTCATTCGTTCTACAGAAAGACTCTTTCTTACACTCAGAGGACCACTGGGGAATGTACTGTTAAAACACAACTGTGAAAATCAAACAGAACACATAAACGCGACAGACTTATCCGAAGGAATTTATTTTCTTGAAGTTCGTGATCGGAATAATTCACTACAGGCAAATTTCCGGCTGATCAAATTGCATTAAACCAAGAAAGAAATCACGTCCGGAATTCTATAATGTGTACAAAAGCAGAAAATTAACTCTCCCGAGTAAATAAAACTTAAACAAGAAATATCAATTAACAATCAATTTACCGATTGCTGAAAATCGCTCTCCGATTGTAATCTGATAGAAGTACACTCCCGTCTCGAGTTGATTCATATCAACTTTCAATTGTTTATCCTCAATTTCCGAATGGTGTTGAAACCTTTGTCCAAGCACATTATACAATGTCCATGTCCAGTTGCCCAGAAACTCTTTAAGCTCCACTACTGCAACATCACGCACGGGATTTGGCCATATCTTCAAAACAGGCCTTATAAGCTCTGCCTGATCAGCGGTTAAGGAATGGAATTCGTGCGCACAAGAAAAACATTGCGAGCTCCCCTGAGTCCAGTTGCATTTTGTTGTTGAATCCAGACTGCCAGAAACATCGAAAACGTATCTGACGCTATTACCGCCTCTTCCACAGGTTCCCAATCCTGAATAAGAATAAAAAATTAATCGATCATCTGTGTCATAAACATAGGAAGTTGTATCGCAGGGTTCCCAATACACAACATTCCATAAAGTGCCGGCAGCGAAAATTCTTTGACTTGAATCATAATAATTAGTGGAGCTTCGAATCTGGTAAGAAAGCCCTGAAGGTGTCCACACTTCCTCCAGAATATTCTCAAGAAAGCCTTGCGAATTATAAGTATGGTAAAAAACAACAGAGTCTGATTCTGAATAATCTCTGGAGGATATGTACTCTATTGAATCGTTGGGGAGATAAAAAATCCATTCTTTCCGGCCGGGTACAAATAAGCTCCCGTTGATCCAGAATTCAAGTACTTTCTCTGATGCTTTTCCAGATGAATCATAATTGACTAGCCACCGGTATTCATTTTCCCACAAACCGGAAACAACCGAGTATGTTTGATGTGTATGAGTAGTTGTTCTGTTCAACAGATCATAACCGAACAAGTCACGAACGGAACTGCTTAGAAGACCTGAGTTATAATCGTCTGAATTATACGAGACAAGACTATCATACGTATCATACAACCAATGTTCTTCTTTTAGAACTGTCCATGTGGATTGTGCATAAGAATTACGAATAATGCTTAGGGGCTTCTTTGTTGCGGAATAAGTATAAGAGGTCTGATAATCGGGCATCCCATTGGTGTCTGCCATGAATTCATGCCGGCTGACAATCAAACCCCTTACATCAATTGAATCAATCGACTTATAGAGACTATTTCCGGGGGTACTCTCACAACGACTGATTACCACTGAATCAATGATCACAGGTTGCGAACCGGATGTTCTGGTCAGAATAACGAAAAGCAGCCAGAGGAAAACATGCAGGCCTCTCATCATAATCTCAAAGAATTATGTTACTCACAACGAAAAAACTATTTTCTATACCGTCAATATCCAGTACATTCCTATATAGGCTATAGTGTTCCATAAAGCAGGACAGCATCAATTCTTGATCCATCTTATATTCTTTTTGATTCCTTTATTGTTCTCTATTGAAATAAAGTAAAGTCCGGGTTGTAAATTTCCGACAGTAATTTTTTGTTCGTTGATGTCTGACAACAGAATTGCCCGTTTGCCGTCAATCGTAAAGATCTCTACTCTGCTAATAATATCCGGCGACTGGATATGAAGATGCTGCCCGGCCGGATTGGGATATAACGCCACCACTCTCATTGTAGATTCTTCCATTCCTGTGACCATACATAAAGGATACATACTAAAATTCTGGCTGTCAAAATAACTGATCCGGTTTGGAATGGTAAGGCTGATACTGTCCTGGTTCTGTTGCGAAATCCTGATACTGCATTGTCTGATTGCCAGCCAGGTCAGAAAACTTTCGGCCACATCTTCAGTAGTTGGATTTGCAGCGGCGTAGGTGGAGATAAAATTGGGATCGGCGCTCTGTGCTGCCAACCAACCGGGAGAAGAAGCATGACCTGCATCCAGGGAAGTATGGGATGCTTCATGAACCAAGGTTTCTTCAAGAATTCCCTGCGACTCGTAGGAGGCACTTTGACCGGTATGAATCAGAATGGAATTGTTCCCTCCTCCAAAAGGTTCGACGCCAAGGTGTATCCACAAAGCATCCACGTCCTCCCGTAAACATGTTGGAAGTCTTCCTACAACAAGGGCATACTTTTCAGCCTCAATCGTGGCAGCAGCTACGGAGCCGAACTCCGGATTTATCTGAGCCTCGCAAGTCAGGCCATCATCCCATACTATGTCGAACAGGTAGGCATTGATTGATGTCCAGCCCGGTATTCTTCTGTCATAAACGGTTCGCATTCCCTGACCCGTGTAGGTCGTACTAAACAAGGTGGACTGATCCGCAGAAGTAATAATGCCGGGATCAATAAAAATTGTTCCGCTGTAGGGTTGTGCAAATGAAGTAGCAGAAATCAGTAAAATGGTACAAGACCGGATTAACGAAGTGAAATTTTTCATGATCAAAGGATAATATTATTTTGAATGTTACAACCAATCGTGACTTACAGCAATTCTTCCGTAAACTTTAAATATACGCATTTTTAATTTCCTGTGCACTGGCCGGACTATTATTAGCTCTGCTCGGAATTATTACGAATTGCCAAATGTTCTGGAAGTGGATTGCCTGACACCTCCCGTTACAACTGTGTCCAGCAGAAATTTCTTTAATATATGAATGCTTTTTAACAATCTTGTATCTAATTTGAAAGACGATGAACTTTTAACGGTGGATAAATATCCACAGCTCAAAAACAACGGACGAATGTCCGTTGAAGCAGCGAAGCAGCGCTAATCTTTTTTTAAAAGGGAAAACAAATCCGTCACAGCAGGATAAACCAATTCTTTCGAAGCGTTCAGTCCGACAACAATAAACTTTGTATGTAATAGCTCAAGACTCTTCTCAATTAATGATATATCCTGAATATCGCCATCAGTCCATAACGCCCAGCTCGCCTTACGGCTATACCTTTCGGAAATTTTATCGAATTTGTTTTTCTCCATCGCTATTATGTTAGACCCCTAAGATACTCTCTTATTTCATCGAAACCCTGAAAAATGTTACGGTTTGTGAATGGATATTCCTCCATCGTTTGGCGACACAAGAATTCATCACATAATCTTTGATCTATAATGTCCCCCAATATTAGGACAGGAAGTTAAGGTGGAAAACCCTAACTTACCTGAGCCATGGAAAAACGAACAAGAAGAACCTTTACGGCTGCTTTCAAAGCGAAAGTAGTCATTGAAGCGCTCAAAGAGCGTAGTACGATTGAAGAATTAGCCCGGAAGTACGAGCTTCATCCCAACCAGATTACTACTTGGAAAAAAGCCTTTTTGGAGAAAGCCTCAATTGTTTTTGAAGACCCGGAAACTCGTTCTGAACAGGATAAACATCGGGACGAGGAGACACAAAAACTCTACGCTCAAATCGGGCAGCAGAAGGTTGAAATCGACTGGTTAAAAAAAAGTTGCTATGAAACGGTTATCTGAACGCAGGTCTCTCATTGAGAAGGCACACCGGATCAGTTTGAATCGGCAATGTGAATTGCTTAGTATTCATCGCAGCGGATTGTATTACGCTCCGGTTCCGGAAAGTGAACAGAATCTGACACTGCTGCGTATGCTTGATGAGCAGTATTTTAAAACGCCATTTTACGGTGAACGACGCCTGCGGAACTTGCTGAAGAAGGCCCACAATATCCGGGTCAATAAAAAACGGTTAAACCGCTTGATGAAACTGATGAACTGGCAGACGATTTACCGCAGACCCCGGACCACTCAGCGGAACAAGCAGCATCCTGTTTATCCATATTTGCTTAAGGATATGCTGATCGAAAGGCCGAACCAGGTATGGGCGATAGACATTACTTACGTTCCGATGCGACGGGGATTTTTATACCTGTTCGCTGTCATAGATGTTCACACACGATTTATTCTGAACTGAATTTATGAATACGAAAACTAAAAGAAATCTGTCTAATTTAGCTCTGTAGGAAAAAGGGGGTACTTACAAAGGTAGTTACTTTTCCTCCACTTTTATTTTTGATTCTGCAAACAATCGTATCTTAACCCCAAGTTTTATTCTCTATAAAACTTCAGAAACTCTTGAGGTCAGAGATTCTAAATTTGTAAACTCAAAAAATTATCTAGCGACCATGATACAGAATCAATCTAATGGAGCAATTAGCCTTGAAAGCTTTGATAAGATTGATGGTAAAGAAATAAACTCAAACACGTATCAGCTTTATTTCACAGGTATAATAATTATCAATGAAGAAATTTGGAAGCCAGGAAATTCAATTGAGGGATGGTTTCACAATTTTTCAGTGCTTAAATCTGAACCACGTGGATGGGATTCATTCTTGGCTGGAGAACCTAAAAACTATAAGAAAGGTCAAAGAGTAAAAATAAAAGGACATTCGATTCTTGAGAGAAGAGAACGAGGTTGGACCGTGATTCAATTTTCAGTATAAAATTTACAAGCTCAAAATATAATTTTGTGAATAGAAATTTTTTCCCCGTTCTTTATCAACATATAATAAACCCCTTCATTAAAGCTTACATTTATTTGATGCTGAAATCTTAGGTCATTATTTGACAGCTTCTCTTGATAGGCAACTTTACCTAAACAGTCAATTATTTCTAGGGTAATCTCTCCTTTTATTTCGTTTTGACAAGAAATTGTCACTTCTCCTCTTGACGGATTTGGGAATATCTGAATATTCCGAATGATATTCTCCGTATCACTGTTCGTCGTAATATTAACAGCTATAGAGTCACTGTTAATACAATTATTCGAATCGCTAACTGTAACATAAAGCGTATCAGAATGATTCACTTGTATTGTTTGAGTGATCTCGCCTGTAGACCATAAATAACTGTAAAAGCCAAAACCCGCATCCAATGTTATTGAAAATCCTGGCGACAGGATGGTGTCATTCCCTAAATTGACGGATGGTAATGAATTAGCTTGTACTAGGATTGAATTTGATGTGTCCACGCAAACTCCATCGGAAATAATCACGGAAAATATTCCTGATGATTTTGCCGCGAACAAAGAGTCATCTTCACCTAAAATAACAGTGTCATTCATCAACCATTGATACGAATAACCGCCAATCAGATTAGCAGTTAACAATGTTGAATCACCTGCACAGAAAGTTGTTGAGTCAAGCGCCTGGATGGAAGTCCAATTAGAAATTACTAAGGAACTGTCGAAAGCCAATCGAACATAGTAATGACTTGCATCTTTGGTAATAGTGCGTTGAATATGTCTGCAGTCAGGATATGTATAATCAATGAGAAAACGACCACGTACATGCTCAAAATTCGGAAATGAAAATGAGCCATTTGTAAGTAAAGCACTCTCAGAATTAAAAACTGAATCTATTGGCGTAATCCTAATAACTCCTGAGTTAGCATCTTCTACTGTTCCAAAAATTCCATCTGATAATTCACCATTTCGATATACCGTATCTGAGATAGGTCCATGTGGTGTGAGCACGGAAGCAACGACTTTTAATCGTCCTAAATAGCCGGGAAAATGAGGGTTGAGTATTGTAGTCCAGCCATAAGATGTTGAAATAGCGCTTCCAGAATCAATTAAAATATCATCATGATCAAAAATATCCCAATGAATATTTGAATTGCCTTGTGGATATTCAGCACCAAATTGATCCCTGTAAAAATAGTCGATTGTAAATTGATTAATTCGTTGATACAGAAAATATCCCGAATCTGGTTGATAATTTAGAAGGTGCTGTTTTTCATACCACACAGATATAGGCGTGTTTTCTACATTCTGTATGCTTTGAAACACCAGATCTCGTAAAGAACTATCAGAATTAATTATGGTTGGGTCAATTAATATGCGTGTGTATAAAGTGTCATTAAATATTTTAAAATAATTTTTATCCTCAATATACATTTTTGACCAAATCATAGATGATATTTGATACCTAAGAAGTTGGAAGGCGGAATAGGAATATAGATTTCCGTTTCGACATGCTATATTTGGACGATTTAAGGCTTCATAAAAAATATCATAAGAATATGAGTGGTGCTCTTGCGGATGTAGGTAATTACTCAACTGATTAAACACTTCTACTTCAGCTGCTCGTGTCATTCCTTCCTCATATGTGCTAAAATATATAATATTATCATCATGAAAAGCATGAATCATTTCATGGCACAGAACATGATCAGAAGTGTCATAAAGCGTTATTTCATTTGTTGATAGATTATACATTCCAATATAATTAATAGAAGTATCTAAAAGTATGTGTACGTTACTATTGAAAGCAGGATTCCCATAAATTGCCTTGGCGACTGGATAAAAATCATTTAATTGAGTGGTGCATGCAACGATCCTGGCTGAGTCCCACGGCAAAATGGAAGAATCAAAAATGAATGTTAGCTCATTGACTGATTCGGGACTATTACCTTTAGCTGCCATTAAATCTGGTAGTATAGGCTGATTGTTTTCATCTATAAAAACTATAATTAAATCGGCATTTGGCGAATCTACAATTTCATATCGAGCATCTATTTGGCTTTTTGTATATTCTAAAAGGATTTTTCTCTGTGCTGGACTTGGGTTTCTAACATCTTCTGAATTTATATATGGAGGTAGATTTAAATAGAATATATTGGATCCAAAGGAATGGTCCAAATTCAAGTCATTTATTATCTGGCCACATAAATAACTATTTGTTACAAGAATAAGTAGAATAAAAAATGTGGTTGACTTCATACACAATTGAAGCTTATTGTAACCGAAGAGTAATTTAAGAAATATTTGTTTCTTTTGTTTTAAAATAAATATTTTCTGAGTCCGAATTATTAACAACCTTCTTTATCCGCAGACAGGTCTGTCCAGCGAATCATTCCCAAGCCCTCCAGCGACACCACAGCGAATCACCCGCGTCTCCTAACGAGCCCTAACGTCTCCTGATGAAAAGCAGAAGGGCCCGTTTTGGCGAAAAGAAGCCTAACGAGCCCTAATGAGTCTAAAAGTGAGGTCCCGAGCGGATTTACCTGCGCTGAATCCTTCAAGACTAAAGTCTAAATGAAATCCTCGCGCTTACAGCGCTTTGGTCTTTTTTATTTTTTCGAGCCTTTAAGCCTGCGGCTTAGGCTCTTTAAAATAAAAAATCCCCTCCTGCTATGCAGGAAAGGATTTCATTCTTTGAGGTCCCGAGCGGATTTGAACCGCTGTACAAGGTTTTGCAGACCTCTGCCTAACCACTCGGCCACAGGACCTTTTTGGAGGATGCAATGATACTGATTTCCGGACGAAAATAAAAGTAATTGTCGCTTTCCGGCCTC
>CAZJDX010000010.1:0-1576 GCA_964544885.1 uncultured Flavobacteriales bacterium | reverse complement strand
TGCAATGATACTGATTTCCGGACGAAAATAAAAGTAATTGTCGCTTTCCGGCCTCTTATACGGCTTAAAATTAATTCCGAACTTTGCCGGATGTCGACAATTTCTTTGCATAACATACGGCTAAAGGCATTCCACGGTTGCCTCCCGGAAGAAACCATCATCGGTGGAAATTACCAGGTTGATGTCAGGATCAAAACTGATTTCGCCGATGCCGCCCATAAAGATGACCTGAACAGGACGGTTGATTACTGCCAGGTATATGATATCGTCAGACGCGAGATGGCAATACCTTCGAAACTTCTTGAAAACGTGGCGCAAAGAATCGTAAACTCCCTGCTTCATGAACTCAGGCGGATCAATGCTGTTAAAGTAAGGGTTTCAAAAATCGCTCCCCCTGTCAATGGTGATATAGAGATGGTCTCTGTTACACTCAGCGGTAACCGGAAGATCAAGGATCATTTAAACCACAAAAACTGAAGCTTCTAACCCGGCTTTAAATTTTAGGGCAGCTCTCAAATTAAAAGCCCAAGTGATCCGCTAAATCAGGCGTTTATCGTGTTGTCGTCTTGAGTGAATTTCATCTTCCTGTAAACGGAATTTAAAGGAAGCCTTTGAAAATGAACGGTCAGGCGCCCGCCTTCACCCACGAATCTTTTAATGACACCGTCCGATTAAAGATCAAGCGGTTTTTCGATGAGTCTTTGTCCGGACAAAAATAACCCTTGCGTATAAACTGATATTTATCTCCCGGTTGGGCTTCCTTCAGTGAAGGTTCAGCCATAGCGGTTTTGATGATATGAAGACTGTCAGGATTGAGATGATCCTTAAAATCTCCTTCGGCTGTTGCCGGATCCTCCACACGAAAGAGACGGTCATACAAACGGAGCTCACAAGGTATCGCATCCTTTACACTAACCCAATGGATAGTCCCTTTTACCACAAGACCACTGGTATCATGCCCGCTCTTACTCTCCGGTATATACCTGCATCTGATCAGAGTGATCTTACCCTGCTCATCCTTTTCATACGATTCGCATTCTATGATATAGGCGTGCTTCAGCCTAACTTTTAATCCCGGACCGAGGCGGAAATATTTTTTACCGGGATTTTCCATGAAGTCATCCCGTTCTATCCACAACTCTCTTCCAAATGGGATCTCGCGTTCTCCGCCCTTATCCTCCGCTTCAGGATTATTTTCTCCCTTCAGCATTTCAGAACTTCCTTCCGGATAATTGCTGATGACCAGCTTAACCGGATCCATCACCACCATCACCCTGTTCGCGATCTTATTGAGATCTTCCCTGACGCAGAACTCGAGCAGACCAACGTCAATGACATTTTCGCGCCGCGCCACTCCAATGCGGTCACAAAAATTACGGATGCTCAGCGGAGTATAACCCCTCCTCCTCAAACCACTGATGGTTGGCATACGGGGATCGTCCCATCCGCTCACATGCTTTTCATTGACTAACTGCAGGAGTTTACGCTTGCTCATAACCGTATAATTCAGGTTGAGTCGTGCGAATTCATACTGATGACTCGGGAATATCTCCAGTTTCTCTATGAACCATTCATA
>CAZJDX010000009.1:0-113868 GCA_964544885.1 uncultured Flavobacteriales bacterium | reverse complement strand
AGGGGGTGGGTCAACATGGCCGGAATAGACGGGTCAGTATCGCCGGAATAATCACTTGAGGTTTTTAGAAAAACAATTTGAATATTGGCGAAATGGAATAAGAATTAAAAAATGAACCGCTAATTAAGTCATTCCGCGACCCCGATTCAGGCTAATGCTACTCCGAATTCCGGCTAATTAAGGACCGTAACGAAAAGCAAACACCCTGTAAATGATTGATTTACAGGGTGTTAAGCGGTCCGGACGGGACTAGTATATATTTGATATACACTAGATTACAAGCAATTATGGTTAATGGAATTTTGCTTCAGGCTAATTTTTTAATAGATTCGGGTTGATTCAGGTTAATAGGTAAATTAACAAATTGTTGATGCTTTTTGGGCGATCATGAAAAATTATAACTGCCTTAAAATCCTTTTTGCATTTTCTGAATATGGCGAATCCTTATCGTTAGAAAGTTGCATAAACAAATCCCTGGCACTTTCCAATTCGTTCTCCTTCCAATAGGAAATCCCTAAGTGATACATTGCTTTTTGTTTGAATCGTGTACGTGGATTATTTGAAACATTTATTAGATATGGAAGGGCCGCATTTATTTTGTTCTGTCTGGCCAGAATTACTCCTATAAAGTAAATTGCTGTATCATTATCCGGTTTCTTGGCTTCTATTCTGTACAGTATTGACAAAGACTTATCAAGATCGTTCAGTTTATATGCATTCATGGCTTCATCAAATGAAGTAGCTGTTTCATCCCCCATCAGAACAGGTAATCCGGGCTCTTCAAGCTCATAAGAAGCGATCATTCGGTCATTTGACCAGCTAAAAAACACCAAATAGGCTAGTCCAAGAACTACGATTATACTAGCCGCTATTGCAAAAAACCTTCTATTGCTGAAGGGTATAAACCTGCTCTTTCTGATCCTTTCGGAATCTATCGGTTCCTCATCTATTTCTTTTAACTTCGCTCTGATTGAATCCACTTTAATAGAATTCATGGATTGAACGATGTTTTTATAAAGATCAAATTCATCCTTCAGTTTCTCGTCAACAAGAAGTTGATTCTCGAAAGCACGACTGTCTTCTGCGTTCAGGTTTCCTTCGCAGTATTGCTCAATCAGCTCTAAATATTTAAACTCTTCTGGCATTAAATACTATTCTTAGTAAATGAATGATTTCATGTTGGCCTTTACTAAATTGGAAAGTTTTTTAAACACTTCGTATTTCCTTTTTTTAGCTACATCTGAGTTCTTGTAACCCATTCGCTTTGCGATGGTTTTCATATCTAAGCCCTCCATATAATAAAGTCTTAGTATTACCTGATCTTTTTCCGGAAGTCTATTCATATTATCTTCAACAACTTTCTTGTTATGCTCTCTTTGATGAATCATTTCAATTGGGTTTTCATACCCATTTATCAATTCAATATTACTTAGAGTAACCGTGCGGTTACTTTTTTTTAAATGATTCAGAATTAAATGTCGCCCGATTCCAAAAAGATATGTTTTTACATCACTAGTCAGATTGGTGAGTTTTCCGCTATGGATATTTCGGTAAAAAATAATAAATACTTCCTGACAAATGTCTTTAGCATCCTCTTCGTGAATGGAATGTTGAAAACAGGCCCAACGAATGAATTCAGTACGATGTTGTTTGTAAAGACTGTAAAACAAGGTTTCATTACCCGCCTTAACTTCCTGGATAATATCTGTTGCCACAAAAAGGTGTAAAATTTGGTTTTTTTCAGTTTCATCGTAAAAATAGAAAAATATTATGAATACAAGGTTACCTTTTTGCTTCCATGTATATTAATCATAAAGATGAATAAGATCACTAAACGGCAAAGAATAAACTATGAAAAATCGTCCTCTTGTACCTGCGCTATTACTTTTTATCCCGGTAATCATGCTATCGTGCCTCAACTCTGAACCTGAACCAAATTCGCAAAACAAAGTCCAGACTAACGAATCCACGTCTAAAACGGAAGAGAAAACTGAATGGACCCAATGGCTGGACAGATATGAGGATTTGGTGGAACGCAACAAAGCTTTACAGCGTAGGATTAACACAGGAGACATGAGTGCGGCACAGGAGGTTATTTCTATTTCCCAGGAAATGGTGGAAGTATCGCAAAAATGCCAGGAAAATCAGAGCTTAATGTCAGTCTCAGAAGTTAAAAGAATGATGGAAATAATGAAGAAAATTCAATATTGATTTGTTATGAACAAAACTTCTTCTCCTTTAAATGTTGTAGCGACTATTTGTGCGTTCCTGATGGTTGTATCATGTTTCCTTCCCTGGATGGAAATAAGATCTGATGCTTCTCTAATGGGATATACCGCCTCTTACAGACAATCTGCATCCGGCATACAAACAGGAATGGGTGTAATTCCTTTATTGCTGGGAGTTATTTGTTTAATATTTGTTTTTATTAGAAGCCGGTACATGATCATACCGGGCATTGTAAACATATTCTTTGCTTTTAGTCCCTTTACCGGGATCGGGAGCTTCACGGCAAATTCAACCTATGGGCAAGCTTACAGTCGCATTGGTATTGGTGTCTATTTGCTCTTATTCAGCTGTATAGCATATATTTTATCGGTCTGGCTATTCAGGAATAAAAGGAGAATTCCAGCCATCACAAAAGAATCTGTACTGGACAAAATAGTCCCAGATCAAGTGTCAGAGCCTGAGGCTAATAAGCCCGTTTTAAATCCTACGCCCATTAAGCCTGTATACAATAAGAAAGAATCTCATACTTCATCCGATTCAAGCAGCCCACAAGCTTCCTTGCCAAGAGAAACAAGAGGCAAGTTATCACGCCTACATAAAGGGCTAATCATTTTTGGTGTAATCTTTTGTGCTTATGCCATCTTATTTATGTGGGCGGATTCTTCATCAAAAGAAATACAGAAGGAAAGAGTGCAGAAGGAGAATGAAGAAAAACAAAGGATTGAGCATGTCATTACAGAGGTAAATGAAGCTGTATCTAATCAACAATTTGATTTGGCATTGACATGCTTAAATTCAATAACCTGGAACTTGGATAACAACCGAGAGTATCTCGAAAAATATGAAGCAATGAGAGAAAGCCTAAGAGCCACGATTCAACAGCTAAAGCGAGAGAGAGACTCTTTGGAACAAGTACAAAACACCATCGATATGGAAATAGCTTACAGAAATGATTCTATATGGAATGCAGAGCATGCGCAGGAAAGAAATCAAGCTGAAAGCTTTCCTTATGTTGCATCTGTAATTGTAAACAGGACCTTCATTTATAAAGAGCCAGATATAAACTCTGATCGGGAGACTGCTTTATTATTAAATGATAGAATTTCGATTATGGCCAAACAGAATGAGTTTCTCTTTTGCAAAACAACGAAATTAGATGGAAGCTTTGTATCAGGATGGGTTCTTTATAAAGACGTTGAGAAATATTAATATCCATCTTTATGAAACAATCCAATTCTTTAATTAGAAATATTGAAGAAAATATATTTCTTGATAATTTTGGCAATGGACCAGTAAACGTAATTAGTTCCTTGATAGCATGCTTGATGATGTTTTCAGGACTAATAGGAATATCAGGTATCAAAACTGAATATTTGCAACTCAATGAAATAAACAATTACAATTTTTTGCAGATAAATATAGCGATTGTATCTTTCGTCATCGCTTTGAGGTCAAATAGATGGGCTATCTTATGTGGAATACTATGTATATTAGTGTCCGCATTATTTTTTTATCAATTCTTAGTAACACTCAGAGGTTTTATAAGCAATATATCTAGTAATGAAATTAAGCAAAGTATAATTAATTCTTTATTAGAAGAGAATGAGCTTATCTTTATAAACAACCTCATTGCATTCCCCGCTTTATCGCTTCTATACACGCTGACATCAATTCTGAATTTCTACCCTCATAAAATGCCTTTTATACGAAAATCAGCATGAGCAGTATTAATTAGCCGAGCCGGATTCTATTGCAAAAGGAACAGGTCAATAAATAACTGAACAAAATCAAGCTAAAGAAAATCATTCAAGAATAAATTAATCAGACAATAGGATAAGCTGCAATAATTGAAATCCAGCATATGGCAATGATGAATATAAATCATATATTCAATGACAAGCCAGCAGGATTAAAACAAACTGCAATAATACTGTCAATGAATCTCAATTAAACTATTAATTAAAAAGATCATGAAACACTTCTATCTTACCTCCGTACTTATTTTTATCTCCTCTGCTTTACTTGCTCAATTGCCTTCTTACGTCCCAGCAAGTGGATTGCTTGCTTATTATCCTTTCAATGGTAATGCAAACGATGCTAGTTCTAATGGGAACAATGGATTGGTATATGGTGCCACTTTGACTGCGGATCATCAAGGCCTCCCAAATAGTGCCTATCATTTTGATGGAAACGGACAATTTATAGAAATCGCGAATAGTAGTTCTCTTAACTCTATCTCCAACCAGATGACTATTTCATTTTGGATTAAAGTGGAGAGCTTTCCTCCCGGGAACTACGGAGATATTATAATAAGCAAACAATCAGGAAGTGGCGTTTCTCAGTCCGGTTTTAACGTAAATCAGGGCTCACAAACCGGAATTTACTTACAGGTTAGTAGTGGAGGAGGCAATATGGGCATAGCGGGTGTTCCTTCCAATACTTCCAATTATAATACATTTCATCATGTAGTCTTAATTTATGACAATGGTAATGCTACTTCTTATTTGGATGGAACAATAAATTCAACAGGCATAAATACCGCTATGATCGGACCTAATACAATGCCATTGCTATTCGGTAAAGCAAATTGGTCAAATATAAATGCTAATCCCTTTAACGGAATCCTGGACGATGTAGGTCTCTGGAACAGAGCCCTGACGGCTACGGAGGTTACAACCTTATACAATGGATCAGGAGTGGCCTCAAATTGCCTGGTAGGATCCTATACCTTTTCAGGAAATGCAATGGATCAATCAGGTTTAGGTAATAACGGAACTGTTATCGGAGCTACATTATCCACTGACCGATTTGGTAATCCAAATTCTGCATATCAGTTCAACGGTAGCTCTGATTATATACAATTTGGAAGCTCTCCCATTATAAATGATCAGCCTTTTTCTATTTCAGCATGGATTTTTCTAGATACTACAAATATTGGCGTACCAATTGTATCTTTTGGATGCATTGGATCATGGACATTAAATGAAGGAACCTTTGGTCTTTATCCAAATACTAATAACCTAACATTTGAAACCGGTGGTGCGAATGACATTACTGCTCAAAATGCAGCGCCGCCCTCTTATCAATGGGTTCATGTTGCGGTAGTGCATTCGACAACAGGATATACATCCAATGCTTTTAAGTTTTATATCAATGGAATACCCTTTTTGAATAATACCCATGGGGGTGCTAATATTCCTTTTCCTTTTAATAATGTGATGTCAATTGGCCGAATGCACGGAGGAGGAAGTTTTTCATATTTCAAGGGAAAAATAGATGACCTATTTATATATAATTGTGCCCTATCTGATTCACAAATTACTATTCTTTATGGAAATACCCCCTTAAATTCACTTGCATGTGATTCAGCTTATTTTGGAAATACGAACAACAATTGGTACGGAAAATCCACTTTGGCAACTGATGGTAATCTTGTTACTGTTGGTACAATTAATCATGTATATAACTGGTCAGACGGAGATATTGTACTAAATAAATACGATAGTAATCTCAATTTAATTTGGTCAAAAGTATTTTATCCTGGTGGCGGGATGGATGTAGCCAGTGGCGTTATAACAACATCTGATGGTGGTTATCTAATTAATAGCGCATTTGGTAATTCAAACTCAGCGGGGAATTTTTCCGCAGGCTACATCATAAAAACTGATTCTTCAGGAATGGAACAATGGTCTCAAACACTGACAGGGCAAAGTTTTGGTGATAATTATGCTTCAATTGCTGTTGAAAATTCATTGGGAGAATTTGTTTGTTTTGGTCATGTCCAGCACCATACAGGATGCAGTAGTTATGCCACAAGAATATCAAAATTATCCTCTTCTGGAGGTTTGATCTGGTCATATTGCATTCAGCTTAATCCAGATTTAATTGGAGGTTTTGATAAACTAAGTTCCTCTGACGATTACATATCAGCGTATAATAATAATTCAACTGGTAATGTCGAAATCAGGAAGTGGAATGACAGCGGTTCTCAGACAGGATTGATCAATTATAAATTTGGTAATTTATTTTCTTCAAGAGCGTCTATAAAAAGATGTAATTCCGGTGGCTTCTTCTTGTTTGGGCAATACGATTCAACATCAAATCAAAAGAATGCATTCCTGGCTAAATTTGATGACAACATGAGTTTGATTTGGGAGTCCACGTTTAAAACGAAAACCGAAAACTATTTTTATTCAATTACAGAGGATAATTTTGGCAATATCATTTGTGCAGGATCAACTAATAATTCCGGCCAAGCATCTGACCTGATTGCAGCTATTTTTAATAACAATGGTCTTCCCTTAAATAATGCAACATTTGGAAATTCACTTAGCAATGAATTTGCTCAGGGAGTAGTGGTGCTTCCTAACGGAGATGTTATTTGCTCTGGAAGAGTTGACTCACGTGCATTACTTGTTAAATTTTGTGATTTAGACTCATCAGTTGTTTCCGGAACAAATGAAATCTATTCAAATGTATCCGAATTAAATATTTACCCCAATCCAACAAGCGACATTTTATTTATTGACTATAAACTGAACTGCTTGTCAGATGTGAAAATATCTGTGTTCGATCTTATGGGAGCATTAGTATATTCTTACGAAATAAATAATGAAACAGTTGGTAAAAAGCAATTCGTCTTAAAAACAAATACGATTGGAAAAACGGGAATTTATTTTTTAAACATTTCAACAGGCAATTCCAATTTATCGCAGAAATTGGTAATCCTTAAATAATACACCCTCCGATCCAATCCAAGGTGTTGTGATTTTCACAGCACCTTTTTTTGTTTCTATAAATTTAATCGCTTGTGAATCAGCATGATAGTAATGCCAATAACAATCATAAGTAACAAAACAAGGACATTCCAGAAACATGAATGTGATTTATTTAATTGAATAGGTTTATCATCACCGGTAATGATAATTCCAGACCAATAGTATGGATTTGCTAAATCAGATGAATTACAACTACTCAGATAATTTAACTTAGCGAATTGCAAAGATTTTGATTTCTCATGGCCAGTAAACATTTTTTCAAAAAAATCGTCCAGGATTTTAGATGTTGCCCAGTCGTCCACTTTCCATAACATGGAAATTGTGCTTTTACTGCCGGCATATACAAATGCTCGGCTGAAACTTTTCATTCCTTCAGAATACATTGCTTTTCCCTTGGATGTTTCACAAGCAGATAAAACTGCTAAGTCAGTATTGACTTTGATCGAATATAGTTTACCCAAGCTTAAATATTCATCTTTTGTTGTATCAGGCGAAAAAAAAAGCTTAGACTGATCAGGATTTTCTAAATCAGTTAATGCATGTGTTGCAAGAAATATAACCGAATGATTTGGTCCAAACTCAATGAAGTTTGAAACTGTAGCATTCTCATCTGTAAAAGCTTTTCCTATATACCTACCGGCAATAGATCTAACTAAACTTGTCGAAAAAGGCAAAGAAGAATGATTCGAATGGTCAGGAGCAAACCCTATTAATGAATTATATATCGAAGCGGGTTGATGTAACTGGATATTCAGTATTGTTGCGCTCAATGCATGTGTAACCTGATACTTCTTCACAAGGTAATTTAAATTCCGAAAATCATTCTGTTTCTCTTTATTCACTCTTGGAATCAATGCTTCAAACGGAACTTCATTAAGGACACCATGGGCAACAATTATCAATTTATTGGTTGATCTATTTAAATTGGATATAACAGGCTGAAGCAATCTGTCATAAAGTTTTAAGGAGGTGGATTCAAATGCTTTGACTGAATTTCCAGCCATTGCAGACTTTAAGCTTGTTATAAGACTGTCTATTTCATGAAGATCGTAAAATGGTACAACTATAAATTGGGATTTGTCAACAACAAATATAAAATTGGGCCAACCTAAAAGGTTTTCCATTGTAAAGTATTCAATCAATGCTGTTGAACTGTCTAAAATTTGAGATTGAATATTTGCGATACTAATTGTTGAATACATCTGCCTATTAATCTGAGTTGTAGTCAACGAATCTATGCGCGAATTAGACTTTAGTGCAATTAAAAGTGATTTTTGTAATTCAGAATTTTTAGCCTTTTCTGAATAGGAGAATATTTCAGAAAAATACTTTTCATCCTTCGTCAGTGAATATAACTCAAATGCTGTTTTAGTAGCCTCTTCAAATGGTTGATGATTCCATAGAGATAAAAGCTGGCTTACTTCTTTTGATTTATAGGAAAGCATTATCTTTTCCCATATATTAATCCTTAATTTGTTAAATTCATTTTTCGCATATAAATAACGAATGTCATTCGTTTTTTTATGGATCAAATCAAGAGATATGACTTTATTCGCAAATAGTACGTTTAAATCAAAATAATTTAGACAAGAATCAATATTAGGAATTGACAAAATATCATCGTTAGCAGAAAATGGTAGAAGCGAATTGATGGCCATTTGAAAATATTTATTGGTTTGATCAATATAGCCATCAGACTTAGAATACAAATAAAGTAATCCTAATGTATAATAGGTTGTACTGACGGTGGAATGAAACTCTCCGAATAATAATATGTAAATTTTTAAGTCTTGCTTATAATATTCCAATGCTTGAGAACGATACAATTCTATTGATTGCCTTTTTCCACTATAATGTAATACCAAATCTGTGTATGTATTTCCAATGCTATGAAGTACAGAGGCTTCCGGATAATTTGGATAAGCATAACTTGCACGTATGATATCAAGAGCCTGATTGTAAATTACCCTTACGGAGTCATAAACACTAAGCCAGTCATTTGTTTTGCTTCGTTTGTAGATTTTGTAATTGTACGCGTACTCCGAATAGATGAAATGCAATTCAATGTCCTTATTGTGTTCGGGATGTTTTTTGCAAATTTCAAAAGCCCGCTTCGAGTAAAGGTAAGCAGAATCTGTCTGGATCTTAAAACTGAAACAAGAAGCAATTTTACTGTATGAGATTGCGGTTCTTGAATCATTTTCTCCAAACATCTTTTTTTTTATTTCCAGAGAAGCTTTGTAGTTTTCATAAGCGATTTCAATGTCATTAAGGCCTTTGTATGCATCACCAGTTAAATCAATAGTCAGTGCTAGCAATTCCTTTTCCTCTGGCAAAAAAACCAAAATTAGATTTCTACATTTTGCTAAATGCACCAGTGAGAGTAAATAACGCTCATTTGTGTTTTGTATCTCACAATACTTGATCGAATGAATTACAAAGTTTTTATAGTCTTTAGCTATTTCATATTTTGACAGGGCCTTGGCTATGATCTGAAGAGATGAATCAAATTTTAATTTCTGAAAATCAGTAGTAACTAATAATCCCTTATTATCTACAGACGAAAAAATTCTGGCAGAAACAAACGGGAGAACAGAATAATAAACAAAACAAAGTATGGCAAGGAATTTTTTCATGTTCTAAAATGCAACATACGCAATATTGTTTTACTCAAATAAGGCTTTCAATTTATCTATCACAAATTGAAGGACAACCTTCAGATTAATGACGACTTTCCCATAGACTGCAGAAAGATTGCCCTAAAAGGCAGGGTCTTGAACTGCATCTCTTGGAACTTTAGTGATTCACTTCGGTAGGCCGGCTAAGTATAACCCACCCGTAAACCCAGAAAACCCACCCCAGCCCTGATGTACGGATCGCGGTATTTCCGGAACCGCTATCCCAATCGCGGTGGTTCCGGACGTGTACCGGAACGCCCCAATGGTTGTTGAACCCGTCATTAAAACTATCTGGTTTGTAAAAGCCGAATTCAGAGTTAAACGAAGCTCCAGGTCTATTTCCTGGTGTAAACAGGCCGTTTCCTCCAAATTTTCCCAGAAAAAGTTCGAACTGGGGAACCTTAAGTATAACTGAGGCAATTTTTCATCATCGGTGACCTTTTCACACCCATTTTCATCACTTAAATTGCTTGATAATGAAGCGATTTCAAGGAAAATCGGGTTTACTGAAAAAGTTCGAAGTGTGTGATTTTCCGGTATGTACGCCAAACCATCCGGAAACACTAATTTTTGAAGTCTAACCTTTTCTTTAAAACCTGATAAATGCCAGAATTTCATGAGATTACACGATAATTCAAGTACAGAATCAAGGAGTTTTTCAAAGTTCGAAGTGTCCTTGCCCATGCTTTTGAGTTCATCTTCAATCTTCCTGATTTTTTGCTCATGGGAGGAAGAAACCTTCTGGAACAATTCCGGAGTGATATTACCTGTGGCAAGATTGAATTCCATTTTCTCCAATTCATTTTTCAGGCGGGTCAGTTCGTCCTTCATGGGTTTTTCCCTCACTGTTTCCGCCTCATGCAACATTTTGTAAGTGCTTGTCAACTTCATTTTTATCACTGGTAAGAGCTCTCTATCGATTGAATATGCTCCCAGCTTCAATTCAAAAAGCTCCCGGAGCTTTTTCTCGCTAATGTTGATGCAACATCCCATATTGGGACATTTATAATAGATGTATTTTTTCTGAACATAGGCCGTAAGTGGCCGGTCGCATTTCCCACATTTCACGGTGGCTTTAAATGGCATTTTATCTGCATGACTAACTTTCTTATATCCTTGTTTGTTTCCACTCAGCAATCCATTCACAGCAAGGAAAACCTCCTCTGTAATAAGTGGCTCATGCTTCCCGCGGATGATTTCTCCATTATCCAAGAGAGCATGCGTGATGTATCCGCAATAAAATGGATTACGGAATATTCTGGATAGATGTGGTGGAGTCAGAGCTAATCCCATTGGGATCAATCGTTGTATGATGGCTTCATGTGTGAGGTTTTCATTGTATCTCCACATGAATGCCTGTTGGATTAGCTTACCAATTGGACCGATAATACATTGTGGTTTATCATGGTCATGCTGCTTTTTGCCTGAAACGTAATCCTTGATATAACCAATGGTTGGTTGACCAATCCATTCGCCTTTACGTAATTTCTTCTTTTGCCCTTCAATGATTCGGTCCCTCCTCTGTTCATTTTCCATCTCCGCAAACATGAGATACAAATTCTGCGAGAGACGTCCACTAGGAGTTTGGTCATCTACACTTTGTGTGGCAGCATGAACTTTAATACCCTTTTTCCTCAATGATTTCAGAAGACCAATATCTCCGGACCGTGTGAAACGGTCATATGAATAAACCACAATGTTTCCAATATGATTCTTATAGCAAAATTGAAGCATTTCATTGAAAACAGTACGGTCATCCGTAGTGGCAGATTCTTTTGCATTAAAAGTCTTAATAAGGTCGAATTTATTCTGCTTACATAAATTCATGCAAACATTATCCTGCCAATCCAGGCTATCTTGTTGTTCCGTCGAACATCGGTTATAAATAACAGCTTGATTGTTTTCAACTGCCCTGTCTTCTGAGCGTTTAATCGAAAAATTCTGTAACCATTCAGGGAAACAGCCTTCTTTGTTTTTATTATCCATGACTTTTTATCATAAATAGTTGGAAAAATTTCAGGATCCATGACCATGATCAACACCGTCCTTTGATAGTTGATGCAATAGCAGGCAGAATTCCTTTATGCTCTCTTCAATCCTATACAATCCCTCATCGCTGCAGTTCGTGTAACCGCTTAGCGACTTCAGCATTTCGATAGTCACTGCCGTTTCATTCATTACTCCGTTATTACGTTCGATTGCACTCATACTCCGGTAAATTTTATTTGAACTCTCTCGTTTTTATAATTTATAATTTATAATTTCGTCTCGATAGTGAACCAGTTTATATCGCGCAAGCATAGATAATATGTCGAAAGTAAAACCATCCAAAAAAGTAAAATCTCACGGAGGTGCTCGTGCCAGATCGGGACGAAAACCGGTGGCCGACAAAAAAGTCAGCTTTACATTCTACATAGAGCAGTCGATTCTGAATGCCAACGGAGATATGGATGAAACGAAGCGGGACTGTTATGAATTTCTGAAGAAACGCGCACAAGAAAAATTTGAAGGTGAGTAAGGAGACTGCTCCTTTAAAATATTCTTTACTGCTTTGCATGGAATTAGCTATTATGCTTTTCAGATTTGGTTCACATTATTCTTCCCTCTGCAATTCAACTTTTCGGTAGTAGATCAACCTGATTCGTTTGTCAACCATGATATAATAAACAAGCAGAATCCCATCATATTCAAATCGGAATTTGTAAAAATGAGCTGTAGAGGAAAACATATCCAGATACACTTCAGACAAATCATCACTTCGATCCAGATGGGATTCAAACTCTGAACGGTCAATCAAAACCGCGTCTCTTCGCTTTATCAGCTCCTCTATCCTGTCCTTGATGAACAGAAAGACCGGACCGGATCCTGACTCCTCGTGAATTGGGAAATACTCAGGTAGAAAATAAGTAACCCTGAAAAGAAGTTTACGGTACTTATGCTCCACATTAGTCTTCATTTGCATTCTCCTCCTGCAGTAGAGGCAGGTTTAGCGCATCAATCCCTTTAACCGAGGATCCCGCAATGGCACGAAATGAACCGAACATTTCAGAAGTGCATTGTCCGACCAGCTCAATCGCTTTTTCCCTTTCTTTCCAGAGGCGCATCATAGCTCTCTTTTCCTGGTCGAGATTCGATTTCAGTCGGGTAAAGCTCTCAACGATTGTGCGGATTTGCAGTGTAAACTCCGGACCTGTGAGATAATCATACAGTATGCTCATTTTGTCGGATTTGTTTTCCCCGGCAGTTTTTAGCTCCTGAAAACGCAACAGTGAATCGCGTAATACATATAGCAATGGCTGCACTTCCCGGAAGCTGCATACCCAAACTCCATCCCGCATACCGAAATGAGGCATATCAGCAGGCATGGCTTCTGTAACCATTACCGCTATATCGGCTTTATGATTCCGCTGATCCTCTTTTAGTTTCGGAATCCAATTGTTGCTGAAATTTTTGGTGCGCTTTATTTCAATAGCAATCGTACCCACATCCTTTTGCAAAGGTGTGCGGACACTCATCAGTAAATCGGCACCATTCGCACCTTTGGCAACTTCCATGAGGACATCATCCTGATATTTTGCTCGGAGTTCTTTCTCCAGCTCCAGTTCCGCCACTTCACCCTGCAATTGCATGGAACCCTGATTGGCTTTTTGCTGGGCTTCCGTTAACTGCTTCTTTAATTGCTGAATGATATTCTCCTTCTCGGCGATCTTCATATTTGACCGGGCCTCCGTTTCCTGCACTAGTTTAAGACGGATTTCCTCTAACTGCTTGTTTAATTTCTCCTCCGTCTCCATCTCAATTTTCTCCC
This sequence comes from uncultured Flavobacteriales bacterium, assembly GCA_964544885.1. Lineage (GTDB taxonomy): Bacteria > Bacteroidota > Bacteroidia > AKYH767-A > 2013-40CM-41-45 > QQVM01. Next base: position 100,375 of record CAZJDX010000009.1, on the reverse strand, counting down.
GGAGTTCATCCTTTTCTCTGGCTAGTTTCAGAAATTCCGCCTTTATCCGGTTAAGCTCCCTGGCCTCTCCAATTTTTTCCTTCAGCTGCTCCTGTAAGGACTCCAATTCACCGGATTTCTCCTCGTTAATCTGTTCCCGCAGTCTCTTTTCAAGTGATAACTTTTCCAACGACAGCTTAGCACTCACTCCCTTATCAATGGACAGCTGAAGATTTGTCCGAAGCGTTTCAAGCTCCATCCGCTCTCTGGATATCTGGGCGTTCTTCTGTTCAAACTCCTTCTCCACCTCGGACTGTAGTTGATGATAGAGTACCTTGTTGACATTAATATCGGTGCCGCATTTGGGACACCTGATATTGCTGGTTTCCTGATTCACTTTGGTTGATTTTAAGATTATGTTTTGACTTTATTCCGGTCAGTTTTTACTGATGAAAATGGGAATGCCCGGATGTAAGTCCATTCCGATTTCATTGAAGCAGATCATTTCCGAAATATTACGCGCAATTTCCTTTGGAGTAGCATCCCGCTCCAGATATGCACCACCATAAGTCTCCGGCTCCTGAGCGTATGGAGTGAATATGTGCATGAATTGATCACCGTCAATACCAAAGTACAGGATGATGGACGAAAGCAGACATAATCTCGTGTCCGACCCCGTATGAACTATTCCCCTTTTAGTAGCCCTCCATAATTCAGGAAAGGCTTTTGGCAATGCATTGACAATGCATTCAAAAACCGGGAACATATTCACTGCACCCTCTTCTGAGCTGAAGATATAGTTATCGTCCTCGAGCACTTTAAAGCTTTCGTTTCTCTTTTGCGTTTGCAGATAGCCTGCTAACTTCTTTAATCTTTCCGGCTGAAAGACCAGCGGTTTGTGTACTTTTTCGATCATTTTTTATGGTTTTTATAATTACATTTGAATGGGTCTACTTATTTACCTAACAAAAGTAAATTATTGTTTTGAATTAACATTATGTTTATTCATGTTTTTAATCATATGTTCATTAAAATGTTGATTTTCAGCAATAAAATTTCGGAATGAATGTCCCTTTGGGTACGTTCTCTTCCATTTTCCCGTGTAGATTAGCTATGAGTATTTCAGGTAAAAACCAATAAAAACACAGGAAATGAACCAATTCAGGTAACAGAAGAAAAAATCAGGTTAAAAAAGCGTAAAAGAAATTAATGACCAAACTCGAAAATATCACCAAAGGCACCTACCTCAATGGCGTTATCCCCAACCAAATGGTTGAAGTGATTGATGCCGTGTGGCACGGTACTGATGTGATTGAAATTACTTTTAAGGATAGCCTTGGCAATCCTAATAATGAAATCCTTTATCGGGATAATGAACCCAATCTTGAAATTGTAACCGCTTCAGCTCCCTGGAGCTTCAATGCTTCCTCCGAAAAGTTCAAACTTGTTTCAGAATCATACCGCATCCGATTGGCTTACATTTTTGATCCCATGATGGCCATTCATACTTCTATGATTGAGCCATTGCCCCACCAGATTACTGCCGTTTACGATAGCATGTTGCCCCGCCAACCGCTTCGCTATGTACTGGCAGATGACCTTGGTGCAGGTAAAACAATCATGGCAGGATTGCTTATAAAAGAACTTGCCATTCGTGGTGATGTAAAAAGATGCTTGATTGTTTGTCCGGGTGTATTGGCTGAACAGTGGCAGGACGAACTCTTTCAAAAGTTCCAATTACCGTTTGAAATCCTGACCAACGATAAAACCAATTCTTCCAAAACAGGCAATTGGTTTAATGAAGAAAACTTTGTGATTGCTCGTCTTGACAAGTTGAGCCGGGATGAAGATTTACAGGAAAAGCTTAGAGTAACCGATTGGGATTTGGTCATTGTGGATGAAGCACACAAAATGTCTGCTTCATTTTTTGGCGGTGAAGTCAAGTTTACCAAACGTTACCGCTTGGGTCAGCTTTTGTCAAGACAAACAAGGCACTTCCTGCTAATGACCGCAACGCCACATAATGGCAAAGAAGAAGATTTTCAATTGTTCCTGGCATTGATTGATGGCGACCGTTTTGAAGGTAGATTCCGTGATGGTGTTCACACTGTTGATGTATCCGACATCATGCGCAGGTTGTTGAAAGAGCAGTTGGTGAAATTTGATGGTAAACCACTTTTCCCGGAAAGGATTGCTATTACTGTTCCATACCAGCTTACACCGGACGAAGAACGTCTGTATGTAGAAGTAACCAACTATGTGCGGGAGCAATTCAACAGAGCCGACAATTTAGAATCGGGAAGACGTGGTTCAGTAGGTTTTGCATTAACCATTCTGCAACGAAGATTGGCATCTTCTCCCGAAGCGATTTACCAATCCTTACGAAGAAGAAAAGAACGCCTACAAGCAAGATTGGAAGAAGAGAAACTGTTTCACCGGGTTGAAATCCGCACTGAGCAACTTCCTGATTTTGATGATGACGAAGACATTGAAGATTATGTGGATGACCAGTCTTCCGAAGAACAAGAGCAAGTTGAGAATGAATTTGTGGACCGTGCAACCACGGCACGAACCATTCAGGAATTGGAAGCGGAAATCAATACACTAAAGCAACTGGAAGAACTTGCCTTGACCGTAAAACGGTCAGGCACCGATAAAAAATGGGAACAACTCTCCAACATCCTTACAGAAAACGAATGGATGTTTGATGATGCCCGTAACAGAAGAAAGCTCGTAATCTTCACCGAACATCGAGATACATTGAACTATCTCGCATTGAAAATAAGAACACTATTGGGCAGTCAAAGTGCAGTAGTGACTATCCAGGGTAGCATGAATCGTGAAGACCGCAAGAAAGCCCAGGAACAATTCACGCAAGACGTGAATGTGTCTGTATTGATTGCTACGGATGCAGCAGGTGAAGGTATCAACCTGCAACGGGCACACCTGATGGTAAACTATGATTTGCCCTGGAACCCCAACCGTTTGGAACAAAGGTTTGGCCGTATTCACCGTATCGGACAAACAGAAGTTTGCCGCCTTTGGAACATCATTGCACACCAAACCCGTGAAGGTGAAGTGTGGCAGCGACTGTTTGACAAACTCGAAATAGAAAGGGAAGCCCTGGGCGGTCAGGTATTTGATGTTTTGGGTGAAATGACTTTTGAAAACAAAAGTCTGAGAGATTTATTGATTGAAGCTATTCGCTATGGCAGCGACCCTGAGCGAAAAGCATTTTTAGACAGAGTGTTGGATGAAGCATTAGACCATGCAAAGCTCGAAAAGCTATTGCAAGAAAGGTCACTTCATGCCATCACCATGACCAAGTCAGGAGTTCAGGAAATCAGGGAAGAAATGGACCGTGCTGCGGCCAGAAAACTCCAACCCCACTTCATTGCTGATTTCTTTTTGACCGCTTTCAAAGCATTGGGTGGTTCTGTTACCGAAAAAGAAAAAGGAAGGTATCAGGTGCTTCATGTGCCTGCGGCCATTCGCAACCGTGACCGCATCATAGGTACAAGAGAACCCATCCTCAAAAGCTATGAGCGTATCACCTTCCACAAAGAATTGGTATCGGTGCAAGGCAAGCCTTTGGCTGCCTTCGTTTGCCCCGGCCATCCTTTGTTGGATGCCACCATTGATTTGTTGCTTGAATCGCAAATGGGCTTGCTCAAACAAGGTTCTGTGCTGATAGATGAACTCAATCCTGACAGTGAACCACGAGTGCTTTTCTATTTGGAAAACAGTGTGCAGGATGCCCGTCAATTGGAAACTGGTGGACGCAGAACCATCAGCAGGGAAGTACATTTTGTGGAGCTGAACGAACAAGGGCAAGTAATGCAAGCCGGTTATGCTCCCTATTTGGATTATCGCCAAGCTACCGAAGAAGAAATCAATGAAGTGCTCACCAAAGCAGATGCAATGCCTTGGTTGAAGCAAAACATGGAAGATAAAATCAAATCTTTCGCCATCACCACCATTGCCAAAGACCATTTGGAACGGGTGAAAAAGAACCGCCAGTATTTGGTAGAGAAAACCAAAATAGCGGTTCAGGAAAGATTGACCAACGAAATACGCTATTGGGACCACCGTGCCCGTGACCTGCGTATGCAGGAAGAATCAGGAAGACCCAATGCCAAACTCAATTCAAATGAAGCCCGCAAGCGGGCAGATGAATTGCAAACCCGGATGCAGAAGCGAATACAAGAACTGGATGAAGAAAGTAAAATTTCATCCAAGCCACCCGTGGTGATTGGTGGTGTATTGGTGATACCTGCATCTATGCTCCATGCGCAGGTAAAGGAAGATTACAAAAGCCAGGGCTTTGCTTCACCCGAAGAAAAGGCAGCAGTGGAAAAAGCAGGTATGCAAGCAGTGTTTGCCGTGGAAAAGGAATTGAGCAATGCCGCCAAAGACCGCACCAAGGAGAAGATTGGCTACGACATTGAAAGCCTTTGCAGTCAAACAGGCAACCTCCGTTTCATTGAAGTGAAGGGCAGAAGAAAAGATGCCACTACGGTAACTATCACCAAAAACGAAATCATTTACGGACTCAATTTGCCGGAGCAGTTTATACTGGCCTTGGCTTTTGTAGATGGCAAGCGGGTGGAAGTGCATTATGTACAAAATGCCTTCCGCTTTGAACCTGATTTTGGAGTAACCTCCATCAATTTTAATGTGAAAGACTTATTGACCAAAACGGTTCACCGCAGAACCATTACACTTGAATAGACAGCATGGGAAAGAAATTAGTAGAAGTGGCTCTACCACTTGATATCATAAATGTTGCGTCTGAGAAGGATAAAAGACCTGAATCTGGTGCTTATCACCCAAAAGGTTTTCACCATTGGTGGGCAAGGCTTCCCTTGCCTACTGCAAGAGCCATCTTATTTGCTTCCTTGGTTGATGACCCATCGGCTCATCCTGATCAATTCACAACAGAAGAAGCTCAGGTTGCAGAACGGGATAGGTTATTTGAAATCATCCGAAAATTATGTCAGCCGAAAATACATACTCATTTAAAAATATTTGAAGAAGCCAATATCGAAATATTGAAACACTGTAATGGTGATTTGCCTACCGTACTTGACCCATTTGCTGGTGGTGGTTCAATTCCTTTGGAAGGCATGCGTTTAGGGTTGCCTGTACAAGCTTCTGATTTGAACCCGGTTGCTGTACTTATTAACAAAGCTCAACTTGAAATACTTCCAGAATTTGCTAATCAAATACCTATCAATCCTTCGATAAAAGGAAAAGAAGCATTTACAGAATGGAAATTAGGTAAAGGGATTGCAGAAGATTTGCGTTATTATGGCAATTGGATTAATGAAGAAGCCAAAAAGAAAATTGGGAAATATTACCCGAAAGTAAAGATTGGAAACAAGGAACACAATGTTGTTACTTGGCTTTGGGCAAGAACAATTAAGTGCCCCAATCCAGCATGTGGTTGCCAAATGCCTTTAATCAGGTCGTTTACTTTAAGTACTAAGAAAAAACCAAATTTTTTTAGTCGCCCAATAATTGAAAGGTCAACAAATGGTAATAGTATTTCAGGTTACGAAGTATTACAAGGAATTCCGGATATAAAGGGAACTGTAAGTCGAAGTGGTGCTGTCTGTGTTGCGTGTAATGAACCTGTTAAACTTGATTTTATACGTGAAGAAGGGAAAAATGGAAGAATAGATTCCGTCTTAATCGGTATGGTCATTGACCAAATTAAAGGCAAGACCTTTACAAGTCCAACCAAAGAACACGAGAGCCTCGCCAAATCTGTAAAGTCAATATGGAAACCAGATACACGTTTTCCAATTGATGCTACAAGAGACATCAGAACCCCATTATATGGGCTGCTATATCATTGGCAGGCATTTACTGAGAGACAAATTCTTGGGCTAAATACCATACATGAGTTAATTTCTGAAGCAAAGAAAAAAATAGTTATTGATGGTGGTTCTACATCATACGCTGATGCACTTGCTGTATTATTATGTTTTGCTTCAGACCGGTTAGTTGACTATAATAATACACTTACACGTTGGGCTGCAAAAGGTGAAGAACAGAAACAGTTATTCAATAGACAAGCTATTCCTTTTGTTTGGGATTATCCAGAAGCAAATATTCTTGAGCCTGTTGCAGTTAGTTGGCTTAATTCAATTAATCGTATTGCTATTACATGCGAAGTAACTTTAACAACTGTCTCGAAAAAGCAAAGTGCCGTACAATTCAATGCAGCAAAATATGAATTCAAGAGTCCTAAATATATAATATCTACAGATCCGCCTTATTATGACAATATTGGTTATTCAGACTTATCAGACTTCTTTTATGTATGGCTAAGACATGGTTTGCAGAATCAATATCCTGAACTGCTCAATACTGTTTTAGTGCCGAAAATGGAAGAATTAGTAGCTTCCGATTTTAGATATGGAAGCAAAGAAGCTGCCAAAGACCATTTTGAAGGTGGTTTTAAGGATGCATTTGGAAGTTTCGTTAAGGGACTCGACCCAAGATTCCCACTTACTGTTTACTATGCTTTCAAGCAAGATGAAGATGCGGATTCGTCAGATGAAGATGATACAAATGCGATTACTCTCACTACAGGATGGGAAACCATGTTAGAAGGCTTGATTTCAGCTGGCTTTCAAATTACTGCTACTTGGCCAATTAAAGCTTCTCAGGCATCTCGTATGGTAGCAAGGGGAACAAATGCATTGGCAAGCTATATTGTTCTTACATGTCGCCCAAGGCCCGAAAATGCACCTTCAATAACCAGACGTGAATACCTTCAAATATTAAAAAGAGAGCTTCCCAACGCTATTGAAGTTTTGCAAAAAAGTAACCTTGCACCTGTGGATATGGCTCAAGCCACTATTGGCCCAGGTATGGGTATTTATTCCCGCTTCGATAAAATCATGGAGCAAGATGGAACACCCATGAGTGTGCGTACTGCCCTATCGCTAATCAACAAGGCATTAGGAGAAATTTTAGCCGAACAGGAAGGTGATTTTGATACCGAGACCCGGTGGGCTTTGGCTTGGTTTGAGCAAAACGAATTTGCTGCCGGAGAATTTGGTGATGCCAATGCATTGGCATTGGCTAAAAACACAGCGGTAAATGCCTTGGTGCATTCCGGTGTGGTAAAATCAGGAGCAGGTAAAGTGCAACTCATTCCGAGAAGTGAGTTATCAGCTACTTGGGACCCAACCGTTGACAATCGTGTAGTAGTATGGGAAATTACCCAACACCTCATTAAGCAGCTTCAAGAGCATGGCGAAATGGGAGCAGCAAAGCTGTATAAAAAGCTTGGCCCAATTGCTGACATTGCGAGAGAACTGGCTTACCACCTGTTCACTATTTGCGAGAAGAAAGGATGGGCGCAAGAAGCCCAGGCATACAACAGTTTGGTCCTCTCATGGAATCAAATTGTAGCCGAATCATACAACATTAAAGACCCCATTGGCACACAAGGAAAACTTGAATTTTAATTATGGCACTGAGTAATTTAGATAGAGTAAACAAAGGGCTTGACCTACTGCGTAAAGGCTTACTTCCTTATGTAGAAAAGGAAATGAAAGCCGAGTACCAAAACTATTGGGAAATGGAAGCACAGGAATGTTTCCCGGATGGGCATCATTCCCGCAACCTCAGCCCCGAAGAATGGGATGTGGCGGCATTGCTTGCCATCATGTTCAAACAATGGAACAAGGTATTCGGCAAAGTGCTTGGACATTCCGAAAGGTCATGGGTAAGTGAGCTGATGGAAATCCGCAAACGTGCAGCCCACCAAAACAAAAATAACGTATTTGATACAGATGATGCCTTCCGTGCATTGGACAATGTAGAACGAATACTGAGTGCCATTGCAGCACCCGAAGCAGAAGAAGCCGACAACCAAAAGAATGAGTTGCTTCGGGTTCGCTACGAAGAAAACACCCGAAAGAAAACCAGAGCCATTGAAGCTAAATCATTGGTGGGTACAACTGCCGTTGGGCTAAAGCCCTGGCGTCAGGTAATCACCCCACACCCGGATGTGGCCTCAGGCAAATTTCAGCAAGCTGAATTTGCTGCCGACCTGTGGCGTGTATATCAGGATGGAGAAAGTGCTGGTGAATATGGCAAGCCGGTTGACTTCTTCAACAGAACGTATTTAACCCAAGGTATCAGAAAGCTTTTAACCAACACCCTAAAGCGATTGAACGGTGATGGTGGCGATCCTGTAATCAACCTGCAAACCAATTTCGGTGGTGGTAAAACGCACTCCTTATTGGCCATATACCATTTGTGTTCCGGTGCAAATTTCAGTTCAGTAAGAGACTTAGAAAGTTTCTTCCGTGAAGTGGGTGATTTACAGCCACCGCCAAAGGTGAATAAAGCGGTATTGGTAGGAAATAGAATTGCTCCGGGTGTAACTCATACAAAACCTGACGGCACAAAAGTGCACACCCTTTGGGGTGAATTGGCTTGGCAATTAGGTGGCAAAGCTGGCTACGCCATGCTTCAGGAAGCAGACGAAAAAGCGGCAAACCCCGGAGACCAATTAGTACCCTTATTGAAAAAGTTTGCGCCATGTGTGGTACTCATTGACGAATGGGTAGCCTACACTCGCCAGTTGAAAGAAGATGGTAACGACAGTGGCGGAACCTATGGCACACAGATGTCATTTGCCCAAGCATTGTGCGAAGCAGCAAAGACGGTAAACAATGCCTTGGTGGTAGTCAGTTTACCTGCCTCAGATATTGAAATGGGTGGCGAAAAAGGCCGCCAGTCGGCTGCCGAGTTAGGTAACATCATTGGCCGCATTGAATCTCCTTGGTCAGCAGCCACTACCGAAGAATCTTTCGAGATTGTTACCCGAAGATTATTCTCACCCATTGCAACCAAAGAACAGTTTGCCGAAAGAGATGCATCTGCAAGAGCATTCGGAGAGTTCTATAGAAATAACAAAACAGACTTTCCAAACGAAACTCAGGACAGCAGTTACGAAAAACGCATACGGGATTTTTATCCCATCCACCCGGAATTATTTGATGCCTTAGCCGAAAGATGGGCAAGTATTCCGCAGTTCCAAAAGACCCGTGGTATTCTTCGACTCATGGCCAAGATTATTCATTTCCTATGGGAGAACAACGATCAAGGGCCGTTGATTTTGCCTGCCAATGTACCTATGGATGATTCAGAAATTCAAGGTGAGTTGATGCGCTATTTGGAAGATCCTTGGAGAGCAGTAATTCAAAAAGATGTTGATGGCAACAATTCATTGCCAAAGCAAATTGATAACGACTATCCGAATATTGGCCGGTACTCAGGTACTCGCAGAGTAGCTCGTACCTTGTTCTTTGGTTCTGCCCCTACTTTCAATGCTGCCAATCGTGGCATTGATGAACAACGCATCAAATTAGGCGCTATCCTTCCAGGTGAAACCATTCCTACATTCACAGATGCCTTGCGGCATCTAACCGATAAAGCCACCTTCGTTTATCATCAGAGCAAGAATTATTGGTACAGCACACAGAACAACGTAAACCGTACTGCTGAAGAACGAGCTGCCCACATTCAGGAAGATAAGGTAGAAGAAGAAATTCTTGCCTTACTCACCCAACAACTCCAACCATCGGGAAGCCAGATAAGACGCATCCACTTCATGCCTCAAAACTCCAATGATGTGCCTGATGATTTGGATATGAAATTGGTTGTGTTGGGTATTAAACATCCGCATGTACCAAGAGATGGAAACAGCCCAGCATTTCAAAAAGCAAAAGATATACTCAGCACCAAAGGTGCTTCGCAAAGACTTTACCGCAACACACTCATTTTCCTCACACCGGATAAAACCCGTTTGGAAGAATTGAAGTCAGCGGTAAAAGCCTTCTTAGCGTGGAAATCTATTGTGGATGATAAAGTGGCGTTGAACTTAGATGCCTACCAATCCAATCAGGCAGAAGGAAAACGCAAATCGGGTTTAGATACCATCAAGCTTCGCTTGCCGGAAACTTTTGTTTGGATTCTTACTCCTTATCAGGAAGTGGGCAGTTCTGAAGTGCAATGGGATGAATCAAAGATGAATGGTTCAAATCAAGAAGCATACCTCAGCAGAGTTCTGAAAAAGCTAACATCTCAAAGCCAATTATACAATGACTTCGCTTCGTCCGAGCTTCGCATCAACTTAGACAGAATCCCACTTTGGCGTGGAGACAATGTATCAGTTCGTCAGCTTCGGGAAGACTTTGCCAAGTATCTCTATTTGCCAAAGCTATCATCAGCCCACTTGCTGCAACAAGCCATTGAATCAGGTTTAAGTTTGGTGTCATGGCAAAAAGATTCATTCGCCTATGCAGAATCCTTTGATGAAGAAAATGCAAGATACAGGGGCTTAAGGGTAGGTTCTCAAGTTTTGGTTTCTCTTGATGGCTACGGGTTATTGGTAAAATCTGATGTAGCAGAAATTCAGCTTTCAAAAGAAAAAACAGAGGCAGAAGGCAAAAAAGCGTCGAATGCTGCAAACCCAACATCGCCATACGCAGGTACAGACGGCAGTACTGAAAAACCAGACTTTAATGAAGCCGATCCCAAAAGAGCCAAACGCACAAGGTTTGTTAGCCATATTGAAACGGATGCAACTCGTTTCTTCCGTTCAACAGACGATATAGAGAAAGAGATTTTGAAACACCTCAATCTAGCTGCGGGTACCAAAGTCAAAATCACCATTCACATTGAAGCCATAAATCATGAAGGTTTTAATCAGGATACCGAAAGAATACTGAAAGAGAATGGAAGAACCCTTGGTTTTGGCAATGTAGAGTTTGATTAAATGTTTTAGCAAATAAATCATTTATGAAATAGAAACAACCACTTTCAATGCAGCAGATTCAACTCAATCTTATCCCATACAAACCAGTAATAGATAATTTCAGCTTTGTCTATTACGACGAAAAACAGAAGAGAATTGTGCTTATATATTGGGATATGTTGTATGAAGGTGTAGAGGTAATACGGGTGCTCATAGATCAGGTTTATAGTTCTGTCGCATTTATTGGAAAAGCACGAATCAGCAGAGTTTGCCTGTTACAATTAAATACCCTGAAATGCTGGCGGTGATTTACCCCCATTTTCAGCATGATAAGTTGCCGGATTTCGGGAAGGAAACGCTTTGGTTCTTGTGAGGGAAAACTGGAGAAAACCAATAATCAATTTGCTTCGTAAAATTTATGTTTATACAACTTCTCTTTAATAGCATAGTCTCAGGATTACTCCTTGCTCTCGTAGCAGTAGGGTTCAACCTGATATTTAATACCACGAAAGTATTTCATCTTGCACACGGGGCTGTATATGTGTCCGGTTCATATATTTTTATGATGCTCTTGAATTATTTTGGAAAAGAACAATCAATTAGTTTTTGGATAATTTCAATGCTATTTTGCTTTTTAGTAGTTATCCTTCTGTCTTGTCTTATTGAATGGCTCGTTTATTACCCATTGGCAAGAAAAAATTCAGGTCAGGCAATTACTCTGATTTCTTCAATGGGGGTGTATATTTTCCTCGTAAACCTTATTGCAATGAATTTTGGAAACGAAACGAAATTTTTGAACCCGAATCTGGGAGGCACTATTTCTTTCCAGAATGTCATCATAATTCCTATTCAGGCGGTTCAATTTTTTACGTCAGTTGTTTTACTCATTTCAGTTTTATGGATTTCAAATACAAAAAAATATCTGAAAGTGAGAGCTATGATGAGCAATGAAACTGTCGCTTCGATAATGGGTGTTAACGCAGGTGCTATACGCCTGTTTATAATAACATTTGGAAGTTTATTAGCAGCCATAGCTGGTATTTTGCGGCTTTATGATACGGGCATTGACCCTAACGCAGGAATGGGAATTACACTAAGTGCCGCAGTTGCTGTAATTATCGGTGGTGGTAAGTCTATCAGAGGCACAATCATAGCATCCCTGCTCATTGCTTTTTTACAAACTATCACAGAATGGTTCCTTTCCGCCCAATGGAAAGAAGGGATGACGTTCCTGCTTTTGATTATTGTAATCCTTTGGCGAACTGAAGGTATTGTTTCATTTAAAATGCGAGTGGAAGAAAAATGAATTACCTGCTTCATATTATTATAATGTGTGAGATATACCTCATTCTCGCATTAGCGATGAATCTCCTTGCAGGTTATTCCGGTCTGCTTTCGCTCACTCAAGCAGGTTTTTATGGCATAGGAGCATATATTACGACATTGCTGTTGACAAAAGCCGGGTTAGCTTTTCCGGCAGCGTTATTTGGAGCAATTTTATTTAATCTGATAGCTTGTATTCCTGTTATTTGGTTTTCTATTCGGTTAAGAGATTTGTTTTTTGCACTCTCCACGCTTGCATGGCAAATCGTAGTTTTTTCCTTGTTATATAATTGGATTTCGGTAACGAATGGACCATTCGGTATTAGTGGGATACCCAAACCGGAATTGTTTGGTTTTCGCTTCGGTTCGCTTAGCGAGTTTGCATTATTAGGCGGTGTAATTACTGGTTTTACTTTAATCTTCTTTATTGGATTACACCGCACTCCTCTATCCCGATTGTTTCAAGGAGTAAGAGACGACCAACTCGCCATGATGACTTTCGGAAAGAAGCCCGGCTATTACAAAGCACTGGCGATATTGATTTCAAGCGGTATTTCTGCTGTTGCAGGCGCTTTGTTCGCCACTTACTTTAGTTACATAGATCCTACTTCATTCACGTTGAATGAATCCATTTTAATTATTTCGATGGTGCTGATTGGCGGTTTGGGAAGTGTGAAAGGTTCTGTGGTGGGTGCTTTGTTTTATGTATTGCTGCCCGAAGCCCTTCGTTTCGTGAATATTCCTGATGCAGTTGCAGCCAATTTGCGCATGATGATTTATGCCTTGATACTGGTTTTATTGGTAATGTTTCGCCCTCATGGTTTTTTTGGTAAATACAAATTTGAATAAGGTGGTAATGGTTTTGGAACTCAAACATATCAGCAAATCCTTCAACGGTTTGAAAGTTTTGGAAGATGTTTCATTTTCATTGGAACAGGGAACAATTACTTCCTTATTTGGTGAAAATGGCTCAGGCAAAACTACCCTTTTCCATATTACCTCAGGATTTATGAAGGCAAATAGCGGTGAAGTTTTGTATAAAGAGGTTGACATGAATGGCAATAGCTCCGTTGAAATTGCCCGCCTTGGTGTTGGTAGAGTGTGGCAAACACCCCGAATATGTAAAAACCTGTCTGTGTTGGACAACCTTGTTCTGGCTTCTAAAAACCACCCCGGTGAAACGGTATTCAACTATCTTATCAAGCCCCGACTGATTTGGATGGAAGAAAAAAGTCGGAAAAGTAGAGCAGCAATGGTTGCAGAAGATATTGGACTTGCCGGAAAACTTCAGAAAACTGGCGGCTCCCTATCTTTCGGACAACAAAAATTGTTATCTGTGGGAATGTTATTGATGAATGATTGTGAGCTGCTTTTGATGGACGAGCCATTTGCCGGAGTTAATGCTTTGATGATAGACCATATTTCGGAGGTATTGCTTGGTTTAAAGAAACAGGGGAAAACAATATGTATCATTGAACACAACCGCACAAAAGCAAAATTAATCAGCGACAATACCCTTACTTTAGTGAAAGGAGTGATAGAACAAAAAGAAAATCTAAATGCCTAAACCCAACTCAATATTAAAAACAGAAAACTTAGCTGCCGGGTATGGCAGCCATACCGTTTTGAGCGATGTTTCATTTGAACTTGAAAGGGGGGAAGTTTTAGTGGTTATCGGGCAGAACGGCAGCGGAAAATCCACGCTGTTGAAAACCATAAGTGGACTATTACCTAAAAAGGCAGGTTCCATTCACCTGAATAACCGGACTGAAACAAACATTGCTCCTCATGAACTTGCAGCAAAGAATATTTCCTATTTTTTGCAAGGAGGTTTGATTATGCCTGCGCTTACTGTGCAGGAACATCTTGAACTGGCTGCCATGCGAACTGGCAGAAAACTACAGAAAACTACCTCAGACAATACCTTTGCAGAATTTCCAAGATTGAAAGAAATGCAAAAACAAAGAGCAGGTAATTTGAGTGGAGGCGAAAGGCAAATGCTTTCATTTGGCATATTACTGATGCAGGAAACCCAAACATGGCTTTTAGATGAACCTACTGCCGGACTATCTCCTAATATGGTGCAGTTTACAGCAGATTTTCTCCGGAAAAAGAATCATGAAGGCATTACCTTGCTACTGGTGGAACATAATATGGAGGTCGCCTTTAAGTTGGCATCTCACATTGCCGTTGCTAAGAACGCTACGCTTACCCGAAAATTCGACAAACCCGAATTTTTGCAAAAAGATTTTTTAGATAAAATAGTTTACAATTAAAAAACAAATACAAATGAAAAACTTAAAACAAATAGCATTAGCTCTGGTAATTATTTCCGGTTTTTTGATTTCCGGTTGCAACAATTCTGGAGGGGAAAAAAAAGTATTTAATATTGGTGTAATTGCCCCGCTCACCGGAGAAGGTTCAAGGTATGGAGAGGCAATGAAAGATGGAATAGATATAGCCGTAAACCAAATCAACTTAAACGGTGGATTTAACGGGGATTCCATTGTGGCAATATACATGGACGATAAGTTTGATGTAAAAGAGGGTTTGAATGGATTGAATTATTTAGCTGACATAAAAAAAGTCCCTGTAATCTTTGGTCCAGCCGGTTCAGGTATTTCTAAAGCATTAACTCCTGTGGCTAATGAGAAAAAAGTGGTTTTGTTTTCTTCGGTATCCACCTCTGACGACTTAAAAGGTACTGATGGCGATTATTTTTTTAGAAATATTTCTCCCAATTCCTTGCAGGCAAATTCAGTTTCAAGTTTTTTATCTAATCAGCTAAAGGTAAAAAATGTAGGGGTGTTTTATGAAAACAATGAATATGGAATTAATATGAACAAAATATTTCAGGGAAAATTTAGTGGCACTATAGTTTTTAATTTGCCCTATGAATTTAAGCAGGCAGATTTTAGAAATTCTATATCCTCCATAAAAGAGAAAAAGTTTGACGCCATTTTTATCCAGGGAACAACCTGGGGAATAGCCACTTTGGTTAAACAGCTTCGGCAGTATAATATTACTTGTCCAGTTATCACTGGTGATGGTGGATATGGTGACGAAATAAAAACAATTGCCGGAAATTCTGCAAATGGTCTTTATTGTACTTTACCTGCGGTATTGGATACAACATCTTCTCAATATATTAATTTTAAGACCCGTTTTCTCAAAGATTATAGTAAAGAACCTGATGTTTACTCTGTTTATTCTTATGATGCTGTTATGATGGTTTTTAATGCTATTAAGGGAGAGAAAATGGAACAGGTAACAGGTGATAATATCAAGAACAAATTGCTTACGACAAGCTATTCCGGCATTGGAGGAAGTTATATGTTTGATAAGTTTGGTGATGTGGATATTCCTTACGCAATTTTTCAATATAACAATGGAGAATATAAGAGAGTTAATTAACGAGAATCAGGTAGTCGGTTCAATAAATGACATACCTGAAATATTCATGGAAGGCATTTTTCCATCAACATACATCAATAATGTAATTGGCTGGGGTGTTGCTGAAGATGAACTACATGAAAAATTACCGGACGGCACTTACAGACTGATTACAATTGATATAGATTTTGGAGTAAAATGTTCCCTCGGTTGCCCGCATTGTTTTCAAAGCAACCAGCTCCCATATAAATTCAAAAAACAATTAAGTTGGGAGGAAACGATTAAAATTATTGACCAAGCCAAAGACCTTGGTTTAAAGTATGTAAAAATATTAGGTGCAGGCGAACCTTTTGAAAACACCAAGTTTTTAGATTTTCTCATTGAGCTGGATAAAAGGGATATTCATACGGCAATATTCACCAAAGGGCATGTAATAGGCTCTGATGAACTTGTAAAACAGTATTTTGGAGAAAGGGGAATTTACACATCTGAAGAATTGGTTGACCGGCTATACAAACTCAAAACCAGTATTTTATTAGGATTTAATTCTTTTGATGAGGAAATTCAAAACACATCTGTAGGGGTAGGGCGTAGACACAAGCTAAGTAACTATGTCGAATTAAGAGACAGGGCATTGTTTTTACTGACTGAAAGAGGGTTTAGCAAATTTCAGGCGAATATTCCAACTCGTCTTTCTTTAGTTGTAGCTCCTTTTAAACCTGAAAATGTAGATGGCGTTTTTGATATTTATAAATGGGGCAATCTACGCAATATATATGTTGCGGCTTGCCCAACCACGAGCAGCGGAAATGGGCACAAAGAACTAAGCAGGGAAGAACGAAAAGATTTTAAAGCGTATATCGAACAAGTAAAACAAACTTATATTGACATATACAAGTGGGCACTAAAAACAGGTGCGCTTAAAAAAGATGATTTTATTAGGCATGGTGTATCACTATATCCCGGTGGACATCCATGTAATCAAGTGGCAGGTGGTTTTTATATTAAACTGGATGGAACCGCTTATATATGCCCAGGTAACGATACCGAGAAATTCTTTATCAGCAATGATGTGGTTAATACACCATTGAAAGAAATCTGGAAAAACAGCCCTAACTACAAACTGGCTGAGCAGAATACGTTCAACTTTGGCTGTTTGGCAAGGAAGGACTCATTTTTTTTCGATTACCCCGAATTTTATAAAGAAGTATTCAATGAAGTTATAAACAATGTCTGATCCGGTTATAAAAGAAATTAAATACTCAGAAACTCTTTTCAACTCCCTCTTTGATAGGATCAAAGAGGAGTTAATTGCTTTATGTAAATCAAATGAATTAGAATTTAGAGGTCTTTGGGCTTTTACTTATTGGGAAGGGGCTAATGCCTTGCAAAGTATATACTTTAATCATGTCAATATATCAACTTTATCAATAGAAGTAATTAAAGAAATAAAAGACACTCGCTTAGATTGTGATTACGGTTCTTTGGGATTTTCATTTACAGAGCTCAAAGATAAAAACTCTACCCATACCAAATTTTTGCCAGAAACATACAATGATGCCAAAGGAACTGTTTGTTACTACGACACTATAATTGGACAACAGCACGCATCTTTTGTAATCATCAAAAATGGTCAGGAAATATTGGGGGTATTGGATTTCTTTTTTGAAGGTGAATTAAAAAATAATTGTGAAGAAGAAATTAAACTATTTTTTGAAAATAAATTCTATTATGCCCAATCTGCTTATCTCACCGATTTCATTAATGCATATAAAATACGCCAGTTCGAGGATTTTATAGACCTTCAAAAAGAAAACACAAAAATCGCTTCCAAACAACCGGATTTCAGGAATGAGCTAAATAATGCCACTTTATATATTCAGCGTTTAATTGCTGTTTCCAGCAAGACACCATTAATGGTTATTAAACATAAAAATGGAAATTTGTTGCCTGAATTAGTCTCGCTGAATTTTGACTTTATTCATTCCATTATAAAGCATGAACATCGCTTTTGTCCTTTGACAACCGAAAAGAATTGTTTTCACTTCAAAGAATTTGATTCCTTTACAGTGCACACGCTAAAATGTGACAATCCTTTTCTAAAAGGATATTACTATGATGTATTCAGTTCTCTTGGTGCGAATTTAATAAGTCAAACAGTAACTCTTGATAGCGTTGAATATACTATAAAGCTTGTTTGCAAGTCAACCTATAACCATAAAGAATTAGACGTTATCTCATTAATGTCAGACCTCAATAAAATGAAAAGCAAATTTGGAAAAGAGATTGCTTTTCATAAATATCGTGATGAACGTGTTTATATGCTCCTGGATAACACGTTAAAGAATGATGAAGATATTTACGCCTTTTCAATGGCTCGAAAAGTTACTCCTCACCTTAAATTATCCGTCAAGTGTAAAAATGGAGATGATGATTGTAAAAACAGAAACCAGTGCATAACTACTGAAACACCCAATAGAAATCTAAAGCAGTTTTTATCACCCTCAACAATTCTGCCTGTTCAATATGAAAACCCAACGCATGAATTGCTTGAAAAACTGGAATCTGAAGACAAAAACATTGTTCATTTTAAAATTATCAATGAAAATGAAACGGGTTTTGTTTTTGAGTTAAAGAAATTAATCGCTCGAAATCCAATTCATTATTTGAACATCTTGAAGCCCTATTTGAATGGTATCGCTCCTAAAAGTAGCAAAATATACAACAACCTTTTATTATCCTTTTCAGGTGAGGATCCTCTTCCTGATCCTCCTGAAAAAAACAACTTTGCTGAGGTAATAAAAGGCAAGTTGAATCTTATTGAGGCGTTGTTGCAAGAGGAAGAAATAAAGGTTCAAGCCCGCAAAGCAGCAATATCTCAGGTGTTTGCAAGAACAGGAAGCCATAATTTAGGAAGTCATGTCTTGGCAAAAATGATTACAAGTGATTCTGTGAGTTCTGGTTTTTCTTGGGATGATGAGAAATATACTCCATTTAAAACTTCAGTAAACTCAGTTACCAATACGGTTGATAAGAACACTGTAGTAGCCCATTTCAACTCCTACATACGAGACCGTATGGACTTTCTGGCTGATCTCTCTACTTCTACACCTTTGATGGAAGTATCCAAAGCATTAATGTCAGAAGTGATTTCTGGTATGGATAGAAATCGTATCTTATTGAATTACATAAGTGGCGTTAGCGCTTTTAAATATGCAATTCAAATTCGCGACTGCCGCATTTGTGAAACAAGGAATTGCGCTTCTCCATGTGATCCAATTACAATAGGAAATGAAATTAGCAAGGATATTCAGGTATCCATGCCAAACGATGTAATGGGTTTTCATGCTTTATACGTCATTATTGAGAATATAATACGCAACACCGCAAAACACGGAAGGGCAGTTCAGCCGGTTGATTTTACTCTTGAGATCAGACCATGCAAAGAAGATAATACCTTGTATGAAGTTTGGTTTTATGATTCGTGTAAGAAGGAAGACGGATTGACAAAAGAGGAAAGGGAAGAATTAAATAAAATAAAAGGAGCCGAAGTAAAGAACAGCATCAAAAAAATAGACTTAATTGTCGCCCGGCAAAACCAAAATATAAATAAAGAAATTCTCGACCCTCAAACCAATGAATTGCGGCATGGAGCATGGGGAATAATTGAAATGAAGGTTGCGGCTGCTTACCTTCGGAAGATACAGGTTGAAACTGTGGATGAGCCAAAATATCAAGTCGACCAATTAGAAACCACGAAATTCTGTACTGAACATCAAGGAGAAAAAATACCGAATATTATTAAGGCAGTAAACAAGGAAGGTTGCCTGGGTTATGTATTTCACATCATGAAACCAAAGGAATTATTGGTGGTTGATGAATTGGGGACCCTATATAAGGAACTGAATACTAAATCTAAAATTGATTCAAAGACAAAATTAGAACAACTGAAAGAGAATGGAATTTGGGTAATCAACACTGACGCAAATAGCCCTGATGCATTTAATAAGAATAAAGTTTATCCTCATCCTTTCATGTTGGTCATTCCCAAAAAGGACTTTGATAAAACTATTTATCTGAAATCGAATGAACTTTATAAAGGAAATTTACCAACAAGGATATTAGTTAAAGACACTAAGCCCATAGACTTTCCAGATAATCGCTGGATTGCATGGATTGAAGAATTTAGTTTAATCAATGATGACAATGATATAATTGGTTCTGATGGAATAGTTGAAGAAATTTGGAAAATCTGGCTTCAACACCGTATGTCATTTTTGAATATTACAAGCATCGGCTCTGCTGAGGTAAATAGTTTTATGCCTAAAATAAAATTTGCAGATACATTTAATAAACAAGTTCTGGGCAATTCTGGGGTTGAAAAACCTGTATTTAATTTTTGCATTGATCATCACGGTGGTGATATTGATAAGGCATTTAATGATAAATGTTTTTTTGACCATTATGAAGCGAATCCTTCGGCAGTAAATAATTTTTTGAAAAAGGCGAAGTCAGAAAAAATCTCTAATTCTCAACTCATGGATGGCATAGTAACCAATTTAGTAATTATTGACGAGCGGATTCAAGCTATTTATAAGGAGAAATATTACCCAGAAATAAAACTTGAAAATCACGTAAGTAAAGACGCTGCTCCATTTGAAAATAAAGAAATACTCATGAAGGCAGGCAATATCCACATTCCTGATTCCAATACTATTGACCTTAATCAATCTTCTTTTAAACCTGATGATGAATGCAATCTTCACAAAGCTGTTGAGACAATTCAAACACATTCCAGCTTAAAAAAGGGGATTGATTTGATTGTTATTCATCTGGGAGTGATAGAAAGAATTTTGGAGGCAGCTAATAAACTAAAAGGGAAACGGGAAGTATTGGATTTCATCCGTAATCTTACATCAAAGTTTGATACCCGAGTAGTCATCACTTCTGGCAGAGGAAAGCCGGATAATCTTCCGGACGAAGTTCCTTTTTTAACCTATTCAGCATTGTCGCATTATGCCATTGAAACCCCTTTCAAAGCTTTTCTGAACCAAGCCCTGCAATCTTCAAGAATATTCAACAAAATATAAGACTATGGAAACCATCATAATTTTTACCAATAAAACAGAGTTATCCGATTATGGTTTAGGAGATTTTGAACTTACCAATCAATTAACCCCTATTGTAAAAACTGTTGATGAAACCAAAAAGATAGCTCTTGCTTTTGATGGAAGTATTGACGATATCAGATCAACCATTGATCTAGAAAGAATAAATGAATTGATACCTGTTGGCGATGTATATATTTTACATCACACAAGTCCCAATGCGGAAACTTTAGAACTTTTAAAGTCCAAGCTGAAAATCAAAGGTATTAAGGAGGAAAATATTCATGTGAAGTTAGGTGCTCATACCGATGCCAATACTTATGGATTGATTAAAAAAATTGACGCTAACGGCAATCCAGATTTGAATGAAGTATTTGAATCGTTTAAATTGGCTATAGCCGGTGATCCTTATCTCGAGTCCCTCATATGCCTACACAAAACATTATCTATTTCGCAAATTTCCAACTCAGAACTTACTATTGAAAACCTTGACCTGCAAGACAAATACAAACTCGCATTTGAACTCCTGGGTAGAGAAAATGGCAATA
The DNA here is from genome assembly GCA_964544885.1 of uncultured Flavobacteriales bacterium. GTDB lineage: Bacteria > Bacteroidota > Bacteroidia > AKYH767-A > 2013-40CM-41-45 > QQVM01. Next base: position 79,238 of record CAZJDX010000009.1, on the reverse strand, counting down.
AGAAAATTGAGGAGGTATTGAAATGGACTGCTTCAAAAATTCCTGAACTATCCAAGTAATGAAACTCATTTTCATATACGACAACACTGAGCTAAAACAAGCGGGAAAAATAACTGCATCGGACACGGCAGTGAAAGAAATCCATGTGCTGACAGTTGAGAATGATAAAAAGCGAAACTTATACGATGTTGCTGCCAATATAAAAAAAGAAGCCTCGGAAAGTGAGCCCTGCATCATTTTCATTGACCAGTATCTTGCCTGTGCTGATGAAGATTTTGAGTGGCTCCAACACAGTGCAGGCATAGCTCTCATCAAGTTCTTGCGGATGATGGATATGAAGCATCATATTGTGCTTATATCCCCATTTGAGCCGCTTGAATTGGTTAAACTAAATCCGACTAACTTTATTGTTGCGTCAAAAGGCATATCGCTTTTCAAATATCTGCATGAGATTAAAGAAAAGCCGATTGAATATCTTAAAACCCTTGCAAATAATACTTTTAATGAACAGGATTTAAAACCTTATATGCTTGCCGAGTTTCGCCTGCCGGAAGATGAACGGCACAACTGGGCAAACTGGTGGGGCATTGACCGACTTTGGAATGTGCATCGGGTAGTGGAACAAAAAAAATACGGTCTCACTGAACGATGGAACTTGAAGGAATATCCAGAGGGTCTAAAAAGCAAGTTGAAAGCATTAAGAAACAGGGAAGCTTTGTTTCTATATGGACATCGGGAAAAATTCATTGTAAATAACTTAGCTGAGTTGAATGAAGAAGCAAATAAGCTGAGTGAAATATTACAACGGTATATTTCAGCAAGAAACTTGTTTGTTGAGAATCAAAATAGTATTGAGACAAAGAAAAGTGAAAAAAACTCCCAAATAGAATCTCTGGAACAGCAAATTTCCCTCATCAATAAGTTTTTACCCCGATTGAATGGTCGTTTAGAATTGTTCTTAGAGAAAAGAGCAGTTAAAATCAGAATGCTGATAAGCCTATTAAATGAAATAAGTGAATTAGAACAAGAATTAACGGAAGAGAAACAACGAACCCGCCAGATTGGTTACGCAATCTCTGATAGAGAAAATAAATTGACCGAACTAAACAATGCATTAAGTAAAGAGGAGGAAAAGTATTTGTCGGAATTAAAGAGTGGCATAGCCGGTTTGGATAATGAAATTCAAAAGTTACAGTCCAAAATCATCTCCTTGTCAATTCCTGCATTAAGGGAAAAACTGCAAAAAAAGTCTCTTAAAATCCTTTACATAGACGACCAGGCGAATGAAGGTTGGAGTAATATATTTCAGCACATTATTTACAATCAGGAGAAACAGGAGCTTTTTAAAGTAATTCAGCCAAAGGAAACAGACAAAATAAATGCACAATATTTTATTGATATAATTAGTCCTGAAATAATTAGCCATAATCTTGATTTAATTCTTCTTGACCTTCGCCTGAACAAGGAAAGCGGTATCAGAATAGAAGTAGAAAATCTGTCCGGAGCTATATTGCTGAAAGAAATCAGGAAACAATTTCCGGGAATACCTATGTTGATGACCACTGCTTCAAACAAATCGTGGAGCTATGAGGAGTTACAACGCATAGGATGCGATGGGTTCTGGACAAAGGAGGGTATTGATACCGGAATGACGGAAAAAGATTCTGTAAAGAATTATGTCCGGTTTGCGGAATTAGTAAATATTCTGACAGGGGAAGATTATATGTTTCTCGCGAAGTATGCCTCAGCAATCAGCAAGTTGAAAATGAAGGAAAGCCATTGGTGGCTAAATCCTAAATGGTGTAACTATGCAACAGACCACTACAAAGCTACTATTCAAATAAAAAAAGAAGTGGTATTCGATATTTTAGACGACACACTTCTGATTTTTAGAAACTATTTAAGGAAGGAACTTGTCCAATCGGATTTTGGAAATGCACTAAATCAGTGGATGTATCCTTCATTGATTATCCAACACCTTGCAAAAATCGTTGAACATATTCATGGGGTAACTCAAACGGGAATACCAACAACGGAATACATCAAAAATACAAGGGGCGATAAGGATGCGGGGGAATTGATAAAGGAAAGAGGCTTTTCCTCACATTATAATGACGCTAAGACAATCAATAATAATTCTGCTACAGGTTTCGTAGAAAATTTACTGAAATACTTAAATGATAAGCCAGAATTTTATGTTGGACCAAAGATTATCGGAAAAATTAGTTTGTAGTTATGGATAGGAAAAAGAAAATAGAAGAAGTTGAAAAGGTTGAGCGAATCTTTATCCTCGATGAAGAAACAGCATCCTTGTTCCAAACTAAAGATGGTAATGAAATCATTTTGTCGGAAAGCGAGTTACACAAAATTACAGTCAATAAAAACAATTTAAAAGCGATCGTTATCCTTGCTGAACTGGACTGGCAAGGAAAATATCTACAACATTTTTATGGCTTTGACATAGCTGTAGAGTTAAGAAGAAAGCACAATCTATTATGCCCGATTATCATTACTTCTGCCCTACCACAATCCCATTTTGCCAGTCTTGCTCATAAAAAGAAAGACATAAAATATAACATACTTTACGGAAGAGGAACCGGATTTTTACCCTTTAGCCAGTTAAGCACAACCTTAGGAAAAACTGTTGAATCTCTTTGCAAATTCCCGCTTACTAATGCAGTTCTTACCGACATGAACGAAATGCTCCTTAATCAGAAAGGAGTTATCATTGACAAGTTGACACATGAATTGCAATTCGTTAAGGTTGGCAATAATGAAGAAAAACTTAAAGATGTTTTAAATGGAGCAGCCGCATACCTGAATAGCATCCAGCTTAATTCTCTTGATTGGGAGAATTTCTCTGCACAACTTTTGGAAAATATTTCAGATGCATCAAAGTTCAACAAGAAAGCTGACGAGTTAATTAAGACGTGTGAAAGGGAACTTATCAACGATGCTATACTCGCAGAAACTAAATCGGAAAGTGAACATAAGATTTTAGTATTGGAAGATGACCGGGATTTTCAGAAGGTGATAGAAGAAAACTTGAAAAAACATTTTAAAGAATTAAAAATTACCGGAAGTGCAGAAGAAGCTATTGAGTTGTTGAAAAAAGATGGAATAAATGAAATAACAGGAATAATTTCGGACTGGCGATTATATACTGACCCAAGAGAGAAAACATATTGGCAATTACAGGGCTATGAAGTATTGGATTATGCTGCCAAAAAACGGCTCATTGCATTATTCGCACTTACATCGTTAAGTGATAGAAATGTTCACAACATTCGCAATACGCTTGGATTGGACATTCATTTGTTCAAGAAGCAACACCTTGAAACTGCCGACAGCAAAGTGCAATGGGAAATGATGGCGGATACGGTGAAACAGAAGTGTGATGCCATACGTGAGGTAATTAGTTCTGATAAAAACATGGGTGAAGGTTGGACTAAATCAGAAGAAAGAAACAAGACGGGCGAAATTACGCTAACTTTTACATCACTAAGAGACCAATATTTAGTAAAGAGAGCAAGAGAATGGGGGGCTTTTGAAAAACAAATTTCGGATGGAGCTGATATACTATGGAACTATTACAAAAATGCCCTTGATCCGGTAAAAGATAGGTCGCTTGATGATTTTGGAAAAAAATTCGGAATTCAATTTGAAAAATCCGGTTCGCCAATCTTGGAAAGTGTTCTAATTATTCGGAGGATGTGGTTGGCGCTTTGGTATAACAATACACTTCTGGATATTAGTATTAATGGTAAAGAACCTGCTGAGTTAAAAGTTTTATGTGTTTTGAGAAATTCATTTTTCGATAATCTGGTAAAATTAGAACATTCAACTGTATCCAAATCAAAAGCTAAATCAAGAAGCACAAAAAAGTTCAATGGAAAAGAAACTGAAAAATCTATTGAAGAAGACGTAGAAGATAAGTTAATCCAAAATTCAAAAAACTTACTCAATAAACTTTGCATCATGCCATCAACATTACCTTTAGGTGTTTTACCTGAAGAAAAGAATTGGTTGCTCAAAAAAGGTATTAGAATTGATGAGGGAAATGATTCTTTTGACAGTAAAGCAAAAAATGAAACTTTGGAAGAAGAAGAGACAGACATTGACCCAACAACAGCAAAAGGGCAAGCCAAACTAAATGAATTGGGAAATACTTTTTCTTTATTAGACGATTATGAATGAAGTAGTCAATAACTCCGGGAAACTATAGCTAACTAACCCTGCTATATACTTGCCTCATCAATTACATTTTGATGAGGCATTTCAATTTATATACAGTCTTTAGTCAAAAACACGCAGGGAGATTTTCAGTTCTCGTTCCGGCTTGCTGTTTCATGACTTCTCTTTTCAGAAAACTTCACAAAACACCCGTTACCGCAATTTTGTGTATCAATTAAAAATAACAACTATGCAAAACTTTTTACGAATCTGCTCCATCATCAGCATCATTATCGCAAGCATCAAGCTTGCACTAATTGGCAATCTCACACCAGGCACAGTTGTATTCATAATCATTTGCGGTTTAATAGTTCTGTTGGGGAACAGAACCATCTACATTATAGGAGCTGCCGTTGCTTCTTTAGTTCTATTTCTTAAAGTTTACGGAGGCCGCCCGCAAGGCGAATCCGCATTGCTTCAATCAATATTGACTCTTGCCATTGTTTGTTTTGGATTTTACATAATGCTGAGAGGATTTTTTAAACCATCAAGAGGCAGGAGAAGATAAATGGAAAACGAAGGAAAACAGACATCAAAACATTTTTACAGAGAAATTAAAAACCAGTAAGTATGAGCAAGACACGAATCATCATCGCAACAATAGTAGTCCTTCTGCTGGGCGCAGTCGGCTACTTCTACGCAACTAACGACAAGGTAAAAGCAGGCACAGACAATCTGGTAAATGAATATGTGCTGGGCAAGAAAACAACACCGGAAGTAACCGCTTCAGAAAAGCCGGTATCACCTTCCTGGTTCTATGAAATAGTAGATGCAACAGACATAGAGGATAAGCAGTTTGCGATACCCAGAATAGACACCACTCACATCAGCCAGATGATAGACTGGCAGTATCAGCATGGCGGTGGTAAATACTCCCTCACCTACATTGACAATTATTCAAAGGACAATGATGTAAAATATTTCCCTGTTCCAGCCCCTGCACATCGTGATCCTGCACCGGTGCAGAAAGAAGGCGAGATCAGTTATGAATATTACAACCTGAAAACCGCCTATGAAAAATACCTGCAAAAATTTATTGCCGATTCAACCGGGCAGGCACTGAAGTTCTTTCAGGACAAGCGCCAGTTCCTGAACGAATGCTATTCTTTTTTAAATCAGACCGTATATGTCATTGGCTCACCCACTCATCGCAGGACGGATGCAGTCGGCAGCTTAAATGCCAGCTTCAACAGCATGAGCATTGCAACAGACACCCTGCATAAATTTCTAATTGCATTCAGCGATCTGGAAAATAATGTTGGCGGGAAGCTGAAGCCCACGCCGAATGATATTTCTGTCATTGTCGTAAATCCGGTTCCGGGCAGCACAAAAAAAATATTGGGTGAAGTGCCGGAAGTGCAGGTTCCCTCTGAAGTATTGGAAAGAATTAAAAATTTAACTCAAAACCATAACCAATGAAAAAAATACTTACACAGATAAAAGATTTTTTCAGTCGCAGCTTCTCAAAGCTGTTCGGTCCAGCTCCGGGAGGTGCAACAATAGATTCCATGCAAAAATCTATGCTGATCCTGATATTAAAACTGCGTGCCGAGGGCATTAAATTACTAGATGCTCAGAAATTGCTGACAAGAGCACAGGCGAAACTTGATGATTTTCTCAGGATAAACAGCAACCTGCCGGTTGAGGACCTCTCCGTGGAAAATATGAATGCAAGGAAACGGATCAAAAACAGGATCCGGGCTACCGCCTTTGCTGATGCTATTCTGGGCTTTATGGCGATCACAGTTATGCTGAAAGTATTGCTGAATGTTTCTATTGCGTGGGTTCCCGCTATGCTGATCGGGGGTGTCATTGCCTACTGGTTACTTATTTATGCAATTGAGGATCGGATTGATGCCACAGGTGAGGAAGCCACTAATGCACAAAATCTCATCGGCAGGTTCGCTTTTATTATTCCGCTTTTATTTCTCCCGGCAGCAAACCTGTTTGTGGTTTTCACAAACCCGGGTAATCCGGTAAACATCCTGCTGACAGCATTTCTTGTGCTTGCCTTGCTTCTTAATCTATCCACCGCCAGCCATTACCGTCAATACAAGCTGATGAAGGACACTGAAAAATCTTTATCCGTAATGAAGCGCCTTACCAATGAAAGGGACACCCTCGAATCCGCAGTTATAGGGTTGAAAGAAAGGGTAAATGGTGTGGCTGACCAAATCATTGTAAGTGCTTTTGACCTGCAAAGGGAATATATCGCACTGAACCCGAAACCGGAACTGGCTCTTTCGATTGATAAGCAGATGTTCCTGAATGATCAGATATACCATAGGGATGTATTTCCAATAAATCAAATCCGCCTGACCAAGCCCACCGGGGAGCTTGCGGAACTCAGTAATATCTGGATCGCAGCGACCAGCATAGATATTCCGCCTGTGAAGCAAACTAACAACGGACAGTTGCGGCAGGAATTGGATCAGCAGGTTGAGGAAACAGAAATTAATGAGGCACAGAACACAGGTAACCATACCCGGCAGCATAATAATGGCACACAGGAAAATCAGAATGCCGGAGCAGATAATGCGAACGGTAACAGCACAGGCAGCGCAAACGAGGCAGCCGGAGACTTTGGCGAAGTATTGAATGCAAATGAAATCATTGTTTAACTATAAAATCATACAACTATGTCACAGGTAATTACAAGAGAAAACATTTCCGAAATCCAGACCGTGCCTTTTCGCACAGTTTCCGCAACTGTATCAGCAGCATCTCTGATGTTCAATTCTATTTCCCGGATAACGGATACAGCTATTCGTGAGCTGATCACCGGTAGTGTAGATATGAAACACACCACATTGAACAAACTGAATGCGAAAATGGAACTGCATTCACCTAATTCGCTTCGCTCAGATTTTCTGAAAACCTGCACCGCCAATCTCAATATATTTTCTATTGACAGCATATCATCTCTTGCCCAGCAAAAAGCAGCAGTGATGAAAACTGTTACTGAAATGAATTACATCATTGAGGAAAAAAAGGTTGTGCAGGAAAAATTGCAGCAGGTTATTAATGCGGATGCTAAAACAATTAAATCATCCGTGGAGAACCTGATGAATGAAATTCAGTCCCAGCATTGCCAGGTCTTTTCAAATCAGTTGCAGCAAATTGTTATGCAGGCATCCGCTGAAGCCGGGTTTAGAAATGTAACGGTGAAAATTAAAAATGCCGTTCCGGTCATCACAGCATTGAATGAAAACGGGCAGGGTATTGTATCTGAAATCCGCACCAACCATAAAACAAAGGTGCTTGATCTTGTCAGCGAAACAACGGACTTCTATCAGGGGGAATGCAATGAGGCAATGAACAACTTCGGGGAAGCCCTGAAAAAATATGGTGTTAAATTTTCCAATGCCAATCGCAAATGGACAGGCGGCAACTGCTGGATGCCTTCGGCACAGCAGGTTCAGAATGAATCAAAACAAAAAAAGGCGAAGAAGGAATTAGACCGCACCCGTCAGCTTAACAAACAAATCAAAATCAAAAACTGAAAAAATGAAAACAATGAACGATACCCAAGCCATCATGCAGCCCTACAAAGAAGGCAGGACTGCGATCATCCTCCGGGGCAGAGACCTTTATGATTTAGAGGTGAATGACAAGCAGCAGCTAACCCCACTGATAGAAATACTGAGAGAAGATACATTTAAAACACATCAGCTTGTTTTAATTGAATACAGCAAGAGCAGCGGCATCACTTATGACCTGCGAATGTTGAACAGTGAGGAGAAAAATAATGTCACCAAATGTTTAAACGATTTGGGACTTTGCACCAAAACTACCAGCCGCACCAATACTGATGAACCGGAATTTACCCGCATCATCCGTGGACTGCTGAAATTATCGCAGTCAGACAGCAAAGTTTTTTTGCGTGACGGTGTGCCTTTGAAATTCTTAGTGCTGTTTCACTACACGGAGCATCTTACACCGGCTCTTCAAACCGGCAGCCATTCAGAGGAACAGTTGCTCTGCATTGAGACCGCATTGCGCCTGTCAAAAAGTTTAGCAGTGCGCAAATACAGGAACTACATTATTTTTTCAGAAGCCCGCCCCGGCACACTGGAAGCATTGCTTTATCAGAATGTTCCTGTTGTAAATCTTTGCCAGCCCGGATCAGAACAGAAACTTCCTTTCATCTCGGCATTAAAGAGCCGCTACCCAAATGCAAAATTGGAAGAAGGGTTGGACGACAACATTCTTTCTGTCCTTTCAGGCAGCACCCCCAACAGGAGTTTGGAAAGCATCTATGTAAAATCAGAAAATACCGGAGCGAAAATAAATACAAAGGAAGTTTTTTCCAGGAAGCAGGAGGACATCATTTCCATAAGCGAACATACACTTGAACCGATACAATTGGACAGGGTTAAAAATCTGAACCTCGTAGGCATCACCATTCAGAAGGCATTAAAAATTCTTTTCAAAATTTCTGACGGGCTGAAAAGAAATGATCCAAACACCCTGAGAAATATTTTGCTGGCAGGCGCACCGGCAACAGGGAAAACCATGTTGGCAAATTATGCAGCAGCGAAAGCAGGAGTGCCGTCATTCAACTTCGTCACACCGAAATCACAATATGTAGGTGAGAGTGAGAGAAGAATAAAATTGTGCCTCGATATATTTAAACAGAATGGAGGTATCGGTTTAGCCGATGAAATTGAATGTTTGATGCCGATGAACAAAGACAACTTTAATGGAGATAGCGGAGTGACCTCATTCTACACAGCCCAGCTTCAAAATTTCCTTTCAGATCCGTCCATTTCCGGTAAGTGCGCCATCGTAGGCACTACTAACCGTCCATCCGATATAAGCAGTGCAATGCTTACCCGTTGGCTTGTGGTTCCCGTGCTGATACCAATATCCACCGATTTCTCGGCAATACTTGAAAGCATTGCACGGACATTGAATAACGAGATTGAGTTGGACATTAAAGATCAGCAATTGATTGATGCTGCTAAAAGGTTTTACGATGGTGGTTCAACACCCAGAGAGATCAGGGAGGCGCTTATTTCATCTTGTGCCTTAATGGATGGTCCGCTTAGCATCAATCATATTGAAGATGCAAGCTACAAGGTAATCCCTAATGTAAACCGGCTCTCTTATTACTACAGCGATTACTGTGCATTGCTTCACACCCGGAATTTATCATTCCTTCCCTGGTATGACGATAACACCAAACGACCTGACCCAGCCTACCCTTATCCTGATTACATCAAAGAGATTTTGGATGATGATCTGAATATTGATTTTGTAAAACTGAATAATAAAATCCGTGAGCTACAACCGTTCGCAAATGTCTAATGATGGAAATAAAAAATGCAATAGCATCATTGGCTGAATACATTGAAGGTTGCTATTCGCAGCCTTCATTACAGCACACACATTTGGCAGGTGCAGGTGCAACCTTTCATCTCGAAGAAAAGCTGCGCAACTATTACAGCAAAAAGTTTGCTGTAACATTCAGCAGCGCAACAATGGCTTTACAAGCCGTTTGCCTTGCAATGGAATTGCAGGACACTGAAATTCTCACCACCCCAATAAATTGGGGCGGTTCGATAGCCCCATTCTTATTACACAGAAACAAACTTCGCTTTGCTTCAGTGGATTCAGCTTCGCTGAATCTTTCGTTGAGTGATCTGCCTTCGGCAATCACTCACAAAACAAAAGCGGTGTTATCCGTTGACTACAACGGAACACCCACCGATTCAAAAACAATAAAGAATTTTTGTGAATCTCACGGACTGAAATACATTTCTGACAGTGCGCAGAGTTTAGGAGCATGCCGAAACAAAAAACCCGCAGGCTTTTTTGCAGATACAATTGTATTGAGTTTCTCACCCGGTAAATCCTTTTTTGCAGGAGAAGGTGGGGCAGTAATTACTGATGATGAAAACTTGTTTGAAAAACTGATATGGTATTCACAGCATCCGTCAAAACAAAAAACTGTTTTTGGGATCAGCAGTTACAATGAATATGCACCCTTGAATGGAAAAATTAATCCGTTGTCAGCGATTCTTTTAAATGAAACTTTTGAATCATCATTAACTGCATTGAAAAAATATCAGGAAAAATGTTTTCAGTTGCTTACGCAACTTCAAACTGAAAAATTGATTGAATCAACTCCACATATTACCTCACCGGAACAATCAACATATTTCAATTTCTCTTTGCAATTAAAAGAATCGGTCAGCTTACAGCAGGTGAATGACTATTTAAAACATCAAAAGCATTCATTCACCGCTATTCATTCAATACAAAAGGTGATTCCATTCGATCCATCATTCAGAAAACAATTCAGAGATAAATTTTCCTGCTCGGAAAATTTACAGAAACAAAAATCATCCAACCAATTAAATGACCAGATTACATTGGTTCATTCACCTTATAACAATCAAACATGATAGCAGCAATCTTATTCATCCTTCTGCTTCTTGTTATCTATTTCTACTTCACCGGAACAGCAGAAGTTCTTATGCATTCAATCAGGGTAACAGGTAGAATGTTACTGGTTTTCCTAGTAGTATTTCTTATTCTTGGTTTAATGATATACTCCTTTATAAAATTTGGAACAATATTCTGAAATGAAATAAATAGAAAAAGAAGCGGTGTTCGTTCCTCAAAGGTCTATCGCCCCTCCTTTCAACACACCGCTAGGACTCATGCTGTTGCTAACCTATCAAGCCAGCCCTTCCATGCTACCTGCGGTATTACATTCATTTTTAACAGTCATACTTTTTTTGCTTTGTTCTCCATGCTTCTGTCACATTACCTGTTTCGTTGCGCTACACATCTAAAGAACCAATCCTGCCCAAATGTAAATTCCTATCCCTTTCTATCCCCAATCACCACCCTCTTCGCAAACTCATCAAACTTCACATTGGCAGAAGCCTTCACATAATTTAAAAACGACTCCAGTTTAGTGTGTTGAGAAAACTGCATTATGAGGTGTGCATCCATCTTGCGGTGGTAGTAAAAATTGGAACAGAAGTTACGTCGTGCAGTATGTGAACCTATCAATTGGTAAAAGGGTGTAGCAACTGGATCCTGGGCTTTAGTTCTGATGTTCATTCTGGTCTGAATGAAGTTATCAGTAAATCCGGCCATTTCGCAAACGCGCTGGATGTTCCGGTTGTACTGCTGGTTGGTGATTTCCTTAAACTTAAAATTATACTTCTTTAAAATTTCATAGACGGAATCCATGAGGGGAATTTCGGCCTTTACACCGGTCTTATTCCGGGTTATTGAGATGTAATTGATTTTATGCCCGTCAACGGTTCTGGTTTGGACATGGAAAGCCTGTGAAAGGTCGCCGAAAGTCAGTCCACCTGTATAGCTGGCCAGGTAAAATAGGTCTCTGGTATATTCCAGGTGTTGCTCCCCGGAACCGAATTGCATATTAATGAGGATGTTCAGCATTTCCTCAGTCAGGTAGGGGAAGCTGACTTTTTCTTTGTTCTGCTGATACACCAGACTTTCCGTCTCCACACCGGGCAATTTCAACTTATCTTCGATCTTAGCCCAACGCAAGACGGCTTTCATCCACTTTTTAAAATTGGCATAATAGTTTGCTGAGAAATCATTGGTATCCATCAACCAATAGAAGAATTCGGCAGAGATATCATCGGTCATATCTCCGATGGTAATTTTTTCATCCCATGCTTTAAACTGTGCCGATAATTTTTGTTTGTAGTCACTAGCTCCCTCCTTCTTTAGCAATTGTCGCTTCACTTTCTTATCCGCAACATCGTTGATGTACTGGTAGAATGGAACCCAATACCGTTCATCCTGGCGGATCAGCTCATTCTGCGCTAAAGGTTGGCGTATAGTGATTGGCTTTTGCGATGCCGCGGTTAACTCCTCCGGCGTGTAGTTTAAATTAGAAAAGAACTTCTCTATGTCTACGACCTTACCAGTTGCATCAACGATGGAGTAGTTATTATTCCTCAGCCTGATCATAACGTCATCGTAAATATCCCTAGACGGACGAGCATAATAATCCTTGACCTGCTTTAGCAACAGATTCTGCTCGGTTATTTTCCCTTCAATAAATCTTTTGATTTTATCTTCCAACATGATGTGGAAGTACCTCCGCTCATGGAGACCTGCGATGCGGAACCCGAACTGTTCATCAGTTAATTCTTCCTCTTCCTGTTCCAGAGCAAATTCATATAACCAGTCGTTCATTGATTCCTCCAACCGGATAAACTTTGTGGCCAGGGCAGGATTTTTAGGGAGTCTTCTCGATGCGTCCCATTCGCTTTCATGAAGGCTCAGGCCGGTTGATTTTTCTACGGTGAGGTATTTGCCCTTATGCTTTGTACCAAGGCTTATAATCACCTGTATGGGCTTTGTAGCACTAGATACATGCTGGAGCTTAAAGTTGACTTTAAAGGATTTCATGGTCTGATAATTTACTGAAAATACTAGTGTCAATATTAACCAGAAATAGCCGGAAAAACAAGCAGGTTAGCCGTAATTAGCCCGAAAAACTACTCATTTTGGCTACAATAGGACCCTTTCAGGCTAATAAATACCAATATTCGGGCTAATATAAAATGTGAAACAAAGTGCTCGAAAATTACTTAAATACCTCAAAGGCAAACAACTAGGAATGAAAAAGGGGAGCATTTTGCTCCCCTTTTAAGCGGTCCGGACGGGACTCGAACCCGCGACCCCATGCGTGACAGGCATGTATTCTAACCAGCTGAACTACCGAACCGTTTCACAACAGTATATTATTGCACTCGCAATTAATTCTTCTCAATTCATTTTACCATACTTCAGCGACCCTCCCGCCAAAGCGGGATATTCTAACCAGTTGAAAACCGAACCTGATACTTTCCTGAAAAGGATTGCAAATTTAGCTAATCCTGTGAAAAAACAATGCAGCGCCGACAATTTTTTTATTTATCAGCTCCAATAACGAATGCTGTCTGCTTGTTTAACAGGGTCTTGGAGTAATGCGATTTCAATTACTCATATTTTGTTCTGCTCATTTACTAATTATTAGGTTGATATCGGCCGGATTCGAAATTCAGCATCTTGTTCACACCGTGCTTATCTCAACAATTTAGCATACACAATCCGGAAAGTATTGCACATGACCATGGCGAAGAACCAAATTCGGATAACTTTTCAAAGATCCTGACCACCTTCTCCAACTTCCGGCATTTACAGAAACCGAAAAATTATTTCCGAACTCCACTCAGCAAATTACTGCCTGACTGCACAGGTTCTACTGGCAATCGGTTATCGGCAAGATAATAATCACACTAAAATGTGATTTGACCTTATTTTGATTCTTATTTCTGAGTTAATCTCTCGTAAATCACATTATATTGTGATTTTAATTGCATAATTGAGAAACTTAAATTATTTTTGTATGTAAAATCACATTATAATGTTGGTCAAGCATCTTGGTGAAGTCATAAGGAACAGAAGAAAAGAATTGAGTATAACCCAACCGCATTTGGCTGAAATAGCCCAAGTGAGCACCAATACCTTGTATAAACTGGAACGGGGACAAGGCAACCCTTCTCTGGAAGTGCTGAACAAATTAGCGGACGTTTTGGGAATGGAACTGACCCTTGAAGTGAAAAACCTACCGACCGGTAAGCCGGAGAAACATTGAATAAATGAGAGCAATGGAAGTATACCGGAACGGAGATTTGGCCGGAACGCTGACAGAACAAAATCATCAGCATTTTGTGTTCAGATATAATGACAATTATTTTAATGATGCAAATAAACCGGCGATCAGTTTAACGCTTCCTAAAACTCAGAAGGAGTACCAAAGCAATTTTTTATTTCCATTTTTCTTTAACATGTTAAGTGAAGGCGTAAACAGAAAACTGCAAAGCACACAGTTGAGGATTGATGAGAATGACAGTTTTGGTTTGCTGATGGCAACAGCGCAGTATGATACCGTAGGAGCAGTAACCATAAAACCCATTACCACAAAATGAGTTTAGATGATTTGAAATATTGCCCGGGAACTTTAGCCGACGGATTTACTACTTATAGCCCAAGTTGTTTGCGAAATCTATTTAATGGTAAAAAAGTAAATCATGTTTTGCCCTATGATCCACCTCAGGTAAGCGAAGAAGTTACAGAGCTGTTTATGGAGAACCGCAAACGCATATCTATATCGGGCGTGCAGGAAAAATTAAGTTTACTTCTTGAAAAGAACCTGCTGCGTTTGACGAAAGAGGGAGAACGGGGTACCTACATATTAAAGCCGACACCTAGAGATTTGAAGAAGGTTGAGCAGGTTCCCGCAAACGAACATCTCACCATGCAAATAGCAAAACAAGTATATGGTCTGAACACTGCCGAATGCGCGATGATATTTTTTAAAGATGGTTCTCCTGCTTACATCACGAAACGATTTGATGTAAAAGACGAAGGTGGCAAATGGGGCAAGGAAGACTTTGCAACATTAGCTGGCAAAACAAAAGACAATGCCGGGCCCAATTTCAAATATGAATACAGCTATGAAGAAATTGGAGCCCTGATCAAAAAATTTGTTCCGGCATGGAAAGTGGAAATCGAAAAATATTTTTCATTGGTGGTGTTCAACTTCTTGTTTTCAAACGGTGATGCACACCTGAAAAATTTCTCTTTGCTTGAATCGTCCAAAGGTGATTATTTGCTGAGTCCGGCTTATGACCTGGTGAATACCAGGCTGCATGTCGACGATTCAGATTTTGCACTGAACAAAGGATTATTTGCTGATGACTTCAAGAGTGACGAATATAAAAAAAGCAGTCACCCTTCTAAAAATGATTTCACAGAATTTGCAAGAAGAATAGGAATTGCTGAAAGAAGGATTGAAAAATTGTTGGATCCATTTTTACAAAAGCAGCCATTAATGGAAACACTTGTGAGTCGTTCATTTTTAAGTGAACCAAACAAAAGAGGATACTTGCTGATGTATAACATGAAACGAAATGATTTATGTATAAACGAAACTTCAATTCGCGCGTGAGCTATTACTGATCTGGAAAAAAATGAAATGTTTAAGAATGCGGTTTACCTGAATTACCCAAAATATCCAAAAAAAATTAGCCCGAAGCGAAATTTCATTAGCCCTAAATGCCCGTAAATCTTTGTATATCCAGTAGGTATTGGTCCCGTCCGGACCGCTTAAAAGCCTATAAATTTTAAAAATTTATAGGCTTTTTTTATATCTAAAATTATTTACAAGGAAGTTAGCGATGTTATCAAATTTTGATAACATCGCTAATATTGTTATAAATGGACCCGCTAAACAACCCATATTCTCCCGGAACTGGGCGAAGGTCCGCATCGATCAGGTGATGTTGCAGATATTCTGTCAAAAAGTGTTAATCAGCTGGCTCCTGTGCGCTCCAAATTAATTGAGAAAGGAATGATCTATAGTCCTAATCATGGTGAAACTGCTTTTACGGTTCCACTGTTTGATGAATTCATGCGAAGGATAATGACAGGGAATGATTGGAGGCAGAACTGATTTATTCTACACGTTATTTCTAAAATATTTTAGACAGGAAGCAGAATTGGATTAATTACTTAACTTCTTGCCCTAAGAATGGGGTACATTATATTACAAGTCAGTGACAATAACACGCTTGGTATAGAACCTTTCTCTTTTACTTTGTCATTCGGTTTTTTTATCAAGTCAAATGAGCAAACTCATCCCGACTTTCAACTTTACCAAAGGCCTGGGCAATAAACAAGGCTTCGCATTCAGCCTGCTGGAGGAAAGTTATACAGGCTATAATGCGGCTTCTCCTCACCGGCATGAATATTATGAAATGATCCTTTTTGAGCAAAGCGGAGGATTACACGAAATTGATTTTACTGTCTATCCGGTTGAAGAGGGTTGTATACACTTTCTCGCTCCCGGACAGGTTCATCTTCTGCAAAGAGAAAAGCAGGTAAAGGGATTTGTCATCTCCTTCACCGAAGACTTTTTTCTTAATCCCGCTGTTTCTGAATCCGCAGCCCCTCATCACTTACTCTTTCATACTCTGAATGCTGAACCTTGCCTGAAACCTGCCATGAAAAGTGAGTTTGATCAATGTATGCAGTTGGTGCTTAGCCTGCAGAAGGAGTTTGACTCCGAAAATGAAGGCAGACTGGCAGCTATACAGTCCTGGTTAAAGTTATTGCTTATCACCTGTAACAGGCTTTATACCAGGTACACTGGCAAGAGAAATGGAAACGTATATGAATCAGAAATAACTCAAAAGTTCAAGGCGCTGCTCGAAAATGAGTTCCGTGTTTTCAAAAAGGTAAATGAGTTTGCGGATGCGCTGGCTCTTACTCCGGGCCATCTGAGCGAAACCGTTCAAAAAGATACCGGCAGAACGGCCGGCGAGTGGATACATCAGCGGATTATTCTCGAATCCAAACGGCTGCTCTTTCATTCACAAGAGAGTGTTAAAGAGATCGCAGCGGAATTGAATTATCCGGACCCATCCTATTTCTCAAAGTATTTCAGAAAGTATACCGGTGAGACACCGGAACAGTTCCGGCATAGAATCCGTGAAAAATACCTTTAGTGCCGGCAAATTGACCTTGATTTGAAAGCACAGGCAGAGGATCTTGTACCGTAAAAATACTAGCCATGAAAAGAAATCCTGCTCTCCTGATTTATTGTTTTCTGATTCTGCTTTCCATCAGCACAAAAGCGCAGCAAAGCCCGCTCTGGACCCGAAACCTTACTGCTCTGCCGGATACGGCAGATTTGTTTCCGGTGAAAACTTTGCTGGATGCCAATGCTGACATCCTCGTTCTGTGCAACTATACCGATTACCGTATTCCGCAGGCTCCGGTAAATAAAATTTTCCTGAGTAAATATAACCCTGACGGAATACTTCTGTGGAATATGTACTTTGATAATGGCGGTACAACTCCGGCACTTGCCTATGACATGGCTTTGGATGATATGGGTAATTGTTACATAGCAGGGGCATTTTCCAACGTCCCGACCCTCAAACCACTCTTATTGAAAGTGGACCAAAGCGGAACAGAAGTCTGGTACAAGGATTCAAGCGCCTCATTCAATTCAGGTTCAAACCTCCAGGTGCTGTACCAAAGCGGCATGTTGTACCTGAGACATGAGTACGGTATAGCTTTGTTCGACACAAGCGGAACCGAGCAGTGGTCCCTTCCAGTCTCAGGTTCATGTATGACAACAGATCGCGCCGGAAGGATGCTTGTCGTTGCCTATACTTCTGGTCCAAACACAATCTTCAGGTATGATTTGAATGGTACTCCTGATCTTTCAGCCCCGACCACTTATGCCGAAAGGATCGCGTGCGATTCGGAGAATAATATTTATGTATTCGCCCAGCAGCCGGCTTATGAACTGATGAAGTACGACAGTAACGGCGTCTTCCTGTGGGCGGAATATGATTTCCCTCTCAATTTAAGTTTTGGTGATATTGGTTTTGAAATGCTGGTGGATCTTTACGATGATGTGATCCTGATCGGTCTTTCCGACACGATGTATAAGTTCAGAAAGGATGGACTTCAGCGATGGAAAAAGTCTATGGATGGATTGGACTCATACCGGCTTGATGCGGAAATAGTTTTTTCCAACTTTATTGCTGTCGCGGGAACTATCCAGACTCCACAGGGAAGCGATGTGAAGATCGCCATATATGATATGTTCGGAAACCGGAACTGGCAAGGCATCTATAATTCGAACACCCAGCAAGAATACGCGGTGAGTCTTACTGTGGCAGTTTCGGGTATTTATCTTCTGGAAGACAGTATCAGCAATGCAGGACTCTTGAAGTTTGAAAGTCCCGTGTTTAGCCTCCCGGTGGATTATTCCTTCGTGTGTGTTGACAGTGTTTGGTATGAACCGGGTTTCCCGAACCTTATCAATGTGAGAGTATTCAATGGTAATTTCGCGCACATGAATTACCCCTCAGTGCAGATTATCTCCCCGGCCGGAGATACGATCGGTAACCCGGACAATATCGTCAACTTTTTCGCTCACCTTGGAAATTATCTGCAGGAATACCAGGATAGTATTTCTCAAAGCGGGATAAACGATTTCAGCGATTATACTTTTCTCATGAATGAATTATTCGGAGATACAGGCGCTGTCATCGACTGGTGTTCAGCTACAGGTATGGATGAAAATAATTTCACCCGAAATTTTATCTATCCGAACCCTGCGGCTAATTCAATCTTCTTTGCGAATGTCCGGAATGAATTTGTTGTTGAGATTTTTTCAACGGATGGAAGACTGGTTCTGACAGAAACAATAAAAGAGGGTGAGGGGCAAATGTTGGACATCTCGGCAATCAGAGGCGGACTGTATATTGTAAGGATGAGAGAAGGAACCGGGACGAGTTTCAGGCGCCTGATCAAAGTGAACTGATCTCCTCAACAGCGCGGCAAACCTAAGGTTGTGAAAATAAAAAAGGTTGTCCGTGGACAACCTTTTTTATTTTCACGGTGAACTAAGGTTCAGGAAGCATAGGCCGGCAACTTTCCTTCTTTCACCATAGTCTGCGTTTTGTGTTTATGTGCTTCGAAATCGCCGAAACAAAGAGCGCTCAACAGGTCTTCACGGCTCATGGCAGGATTGCCCAGTTGTTTTTTGATCTCAACGCTGCAGCGGTCCACAAAATGTTCAAAGCGCTCAGGCGCCCAGATATATTCTTTCTTTTGCCAGTCGGGTTTTGATCTGTCAACCTTGAATTCATTCGGTAAATCACCATGGATCACCGCTTTCACATCCAGTCCTTCAAATGTTTTCGGAAGCATCCGGTTATCAAAGATCAGGGGACGGCTGACATTAATCACATGTTTCTTGCGCTTAGGGTCTATCATCTTGAGACCGTTGATGCGTAGCCCCTTTTTTTTCAGATGCGCATACTTTTTCTCGAAGCGATCAAGTGTGTCATACAATAACATGGCTCTTGGTTTTTGTGGTTAGACTAATTTTTTTTCAGTTACAATATCCTGTTCGATACTGATATCCGTTTTATTATTGCTTGTTGGTTTTCTGGCTACAAGGGTGAGTACGGTTTCTACCGCCACTATCTCATTTCGCTGGTTGCTGACGGTTACATACCATTCAACGACACCCTGTGGAATTTGTCCTTCACGGTCTTCCTTTACGGTCTTTCGCTGACAGGTAAGCTGTACTTTAATGGTGTCGCCTACATATACGGGCTGCGTGAAGCGAAGGTTGTCCAGTCCGTAATTGGCCAGTACCGGTCCTTTCTTCGGATCCACAAACAATCCTGCAGCTGCAGAAATGATGAAATAACCGTGTGCAACCCGTTTTTCAAAAACGGATCCTTCCAATGCGGTTTCATCGGTGTGCGCGTAGAAATAATCGCCGCTGATACCCGCAAAGTTTACAATGTCTGCTTCCGTCACTGTGCGTGCATGTGTATTCAGGGTATCGCCAATATGTATTTCTTCAAAATATTTTCTGAAAGGGTGAATGACATCTTCAACCGTTTCGGCTCCGGGCAAATAGGTATTCAGGATTCTGGTAAGTGTGGTCGGAGAGCCTTGCAGAGCGGTACGCTGCATATAATGATATACCCCTCTGATTCCTCCCATTTCTTCCCCGCCTCCTGCGCGTCCCGGTCCACCGTGAACAAGGTGAGCCAGCGGAGAACCATGTCCGGTTGATTCGGCAGCGCAATGTTTGTTGATGATGATCATTCTTCCATGCATGGAAGCCGAGCCAAGAACTACTTCCCGCGCGAACCTGTCATCCGATGTAATTACGGAGCCAACCAAACTACCTTTGCCACGCCTTGCCAGTTCGACGGCATCAGCGGTGGTTTTATAAGGCATTACCGTACAGACCGGCCCAAAGGCTTCAACAGAATGAACTTCGTTTGACCGGAAAGGACTGTCGCAATAGAGCAGCATGGAAGACATGAAAGCGCCTTTTTTACTGTCAGCGCCCATGACTTCGACATGATCTATGTTGCCATGAACAAGCTGGCAAGACTCCATCAGTTGCCTTACTTTTTCTTTGACATCCTTTACCTGGTGTTGACTGGCCAGAGGGCCCATCCGCACACCCTCCACAGCCGGATCTCCTATAACATTAGTGCTAAGTCTTTTTTGAACCGCTTCAAGAACGGGATCGATCAGTTTTTCAGGAACGATACAGCGGCGTATGGCTGTGCATTTCTGCCCGGCTTTTATGGTCATTTCACGGCTGACTTCCTTGATGAAGAGATTGAATTCTTCGGTTCCTGGTGTTGCGTCAGGACCCAAAATGGAGCAGTTAAGCGAATCAGCTTCCATATTGAATCTTACCGAATTGTCAATCACTGCAGGATGACGTTTTAACATCTTTCCTGTTTCGGCCGATCCGGTGAAGGTCACCACATCCTGACAACTGAGGTGATCAAAAAGGTCGCCTGTACTTCCGCAAATCAGTTGAAGAGAACCTTCTGGCAGGATTCCGGACTTGACGATCTCGCGTACGGCAAGTTCGGTCAGGAAAGAGGTGGAGGTGGCGGGTTTCACGATCGCCGGTACACCGGCCAGCAGATTCACCGCTATCTTTTCCAACATTCCCCATACAGGAAAATTGAAAGCGTTGATATGGATTGCCGCCCCTTCAAGGGGTACGCAGATATGATGTCCGGTGAAGGTTCCGTTCCTGGAGATTTTTTCCGGGTTGCCGTCAACGTAAAATGTCTCATCAGGGAGTTCTCTGCGGCCTTTGCTGGCATAAACAAAAAGATTTCCGATGCCCCCGTCAATATCAATCCAGGAATCCGCCTTGGTCGCACCGGTTGCCGCCGACAAAGCGTAAAGATCTTTTTTTCTGTCATTGAGATAAAGAGCAAGGGCTTTTAA
The DNA here is from genome assembly GCA_964544885.1 of uncultured Flavobacteriales bacterium. Classification (GTDB taxonomy): domain Bacteria; phylum Bacteroidota; class Bacteroidia; order AKYH767-A; family 2013-40CM-41-45; genus QQVM01. The sequence goes on along the minus strand of CAZJDX010000009.1, from coordinate 58,154 downwards.
CATCCGGGCTCTTTCGTGAAATGTCATGTGTCGTAGCGCCGGGCCACCTGTTTCGCGCGCATATTCCAGCAGCGCTTTAAAATCCAGACCGTTTGAACTTGCCTCAAACAGCTTTTCCCCGCTGACCGCATGGTACAAGGGAACACCTTCGCCGTCTCCGGCGATCCATTGTCCCTGGACATAACTTTTAAGTTGGGTTGGCATTTAACGCGTATGAATTGGCTTCAGACCCTTTTACGGGTTCAGGACAATGAAACTGGCCCGGATTAAGGCTCCGGAGCTGGATTATTACAGGATTTTATGAGGAGAATAGCCTTGCAAAGATAGTCCATAATAGCTGCAAGTCAAGGTTTATTAACAATGAATGGAAGAATACACCAGCCTCAAGCTGAAGGCCTTGTCTGTAGAGGCTTTCCGGATGAAAATTTTTTTTCACCCCCTGTTGATAAGCCATTTTTGACGAAAATTCAAGGCTTGTTTTATATAACTGACTCAGGCGGACAAGGCCTTCCGGAGTGCTGAAAAAATCCGGGTTTGAGCCTTTTAAGTGTCATAGGAGTCTTGCAAATTAAACCGAATTGTTTACCTTTGCGTCCCATTAAAAATCTCCGTAAAATCAAACAAAACAAACATGTCTAATCAGTATGAGGTGGTATTCATCATGACACCTGTTCTTTCGGAGGAACAGATGCTGGATACAGTCGCCAAATTCAAGAAAATCCTCTCCGCCGACGGCGGATCCGAAATTGTTTATGAAAACAACTGGGGATTGCGCAAACTGGCTTACCCGATCCAGAAAAAAAATACCGGGTTCTATTACCTGATCGAGTTCAAAGCTCCGGGTGAAATGATCGGAAAACTCGAGACCGAATTCAAGAGGGATGAACGCATCATGCGTTTCCTCACGGTGCGTCTTGACAAACATGCGATCGCCTACAATGAAAAGAAACGCAGAAATGCCGCTCTGAAAAAAGAAGAAGAAAAAACCGTATCTTAAAAAACTGACATCATGGCAACATCTAACGAAGTCCGCTATCTCAACCCTCCAACGGTTGATACCAGCAAGAAAAAGTACTGCCGTTTCAGAAAGAACGGTATCAAGTACATCGATTACAAAGACGCCAACTTCCTGGTGAAGCTGGTCAATGAGCAGGGTAAGATCCTTCCCCGCCGTCTCACCGGTACCTCGCTGAAATTTCAGCGTCAGGTCGGACAAGCAATCAAGAGGGCACGCCACCTGGCGTTAATGCCTTATGTATCTGATTTATTAAAATAAGGAGGCCTTACTATGGAAGTTATTCTGAAACAAGATATGGACAACCTCGGCTATGCCGATGAGATTGTCAAGGTGAAATCAGGTTATGCGCGTAATTTTCTGTTCCCCCGCGGACTGGCTATTATTGCCAATGAAGAGAACCGGAAAGTAATCGCCGAAACCCAGAAACAAAGAGCCCACAAAGCGCAGAAAATCAAAGGGGATGCCGAGTCCATGGTTAAACAACTTGAAGCCATGGTGATTAAAGTTGGAGCCAAGGTGGGTGAGAGCGGTAAAATCTACGGTTCTGTTACGGCCTTACAGCTTGCCGATGCCCTGGCTAAACATGACCTTATCGTTGACCGCAAGAAGATTCATATTGATGAGGATCATATCAAAGCGCTGGGAACCTATACGGCTACCGTTAACCTGCATAAGGATGTGAAGGCCAAGGTCACGTTCGAAGTGGTAGCTGAATGATTTATCCCTGAAACTCAAAACAAAAGAGCAACACTATATTTAGTTGCTCTTTTTTTTTACCCATCCGGCCTGGCTGAAATTTTAAATGATCTCTCATTTCTCTGTTAATTTCTTTCTATATTGCTTTAAATTAGTTCCTTAGCTTAGTAATGGGTCCTTGACACCAGGGCTGCGAAAAAGCTCGGCTGTCTCAATAAACCTTTTACCGCATCCTGTGTCAAAATGCGATATCCGCTCTTGATCCTCAGAAAGCGGAAAAAAATTGTAATCACACTTATTCAATCACTGATGAAAAAAATTCTTATCGCCTTGTTCTGTCTGGCGCAGTTAAATTCCTTTTCGCAATCCTTGCCTGATGAAATGTACCTCAGCCCCGACAGGCGCATGCTCATGACCGGTCAGCCGCTGAATTCAGGTTTCTTCGATCAGTCTTTTGTCAGAGACATCAACCTCAATTTCAGTCAGCCTAATTATTGGTCATTACTCCAGTCAAATTACAATTCGAAAACCGACATTCCGGCTTCGCTGACCATTGATGGTTTCACCTGGGACAGTGTAGGCGTTCGTTTTAAAGGTCAGACTTCTTATCAGGGTGCGGGCAGTTCTCAGAAGAAGTCGTTCAACATCACACTAGATGAATTTATAGACGGCCAGGATGTTTATGGATACAATATTCTCAATCTCAATAATTGCTACCAGGATCATTCCTTCATGCGGGAAGTGTTTTATCAGCATCAGATCCGGAAGCATATTCCTGCCGTGAAATCAAACTACGTTAAATTGTATATCAATGGCAGCAACTGGGGAGTCTATCCCTGCATTCAGCAGATCGACGGCGACTTTTACAAGGAATGGTTCCTGACCAATAACGGTACCAACTGGAGAGCAGACAGGCCACCGGGAAGCGGTGGCGGAGGCGGAGGCGGCTGGGGAGACGGAACTGCGGCCTTGAACTACCTTGGATCGGATACAAGCCTCTACCAGAATTATTACACGCTGAAAAAATCACACAAAACCAATCCATGGGATGACCTTGTGACTGCCTGCCGTGTACTGGACACAAGCAGCCTGGCCAACTTGGAAAGTGTACTTGCCAATTACCTGGACATTGACAGAACCCTCTGGCATCTGGCAAGTGAGATCATGTTCTCCGATGATGACAGTTATGTATTCAAGGGTAAGATGGATTATTATGTGTATTACGAAGCGGAGACAGGCCGCCTGACACCTATTGAATATGATGGTAACAGCGTGATGGGAAGTTCGGCCGTTAACTGGAGCCCTTTCTATAATGCCAACAATGCAAACTATCCACTGCTGAACCGATTACTTGCCGTCCCATCACTGCGTCAGCGATATCTTGCCCATATGCGTACACTGATCGAAGAAAGTTTCGATACTGCTTCCGCCTATGCCGTCCTGGATACTTATTATACACTCATAGATACCATGGTGCAGAATGATCCGAAAAAGTTGTATTCCTATGCACAATTCCAGACAGGAGTACAAACCCTTAAGACCTGGATACTGAACAGGAAAAATAATCTTTTGGGTAACACGGAAGTAAATGAAACCGGACCGCAGATTACTGATGTATCCTATATCTCACAAGGTGTTCAGTGGCAGCAGCCGGTAGTGATGGAACCCGTAAATGTGATTGCAAGAGTTAGTTCCGCATCCGGAATTGATCATGTTGATTTGTACTATGCCACGGGTGTAGTTGGTAACTTTCAAAAAATGCAGATGTCTGACGATGGTTTGAACGGGGACAGCGCCGCTGCTGACGGGATTTACGGAGCGACGATCCCGGGATTGCCGGGTGGTAACTGGGTTCGATATTATATAGAAGCGGCTGCCTCCAATACTGCTAAAACTGTTACCTACCTTCCTGCGGGTGCGGAACATAATGTCTTCGTCTATCTTATCCAGCCCGGTTTGGCCAGCGATAGCTCTGTTGCGATCAATGAAGTGATGGCTTCCAATACTACAACAGCCACGGATTCATCCGGACAATATGATGACTGGATCGAGTTATATAATAATTCGGGCAACCCTGCGGATATTTCAGGATATTACCTCACTGATACAGATAATAATTATATCAAGTGGAGTTTTCCCTCAGGCACCATCATTCCTCCTCATGATTACCTGATCGTTTGGGCCGATGAAGATCAAAGCCAGGCAGGACTTCATTGCAATTTCAAGTTGTCATCTTCCGGCGAAAGAGTGATCCTGCTGAATCCGAATCGTGAGATTGTGGATGAAGTTCAGTTTGGACAACAGGTGACCGATCAGGGTTATGCAAGGGTGCCAAACGGAACAGGAAATTTTGTGATACAGAATCCTACTTTCGGATACAGTAATGATCTCAGTACATCTGTTCTTTCCTTAAATCCATCAAATACAGAAATCTCTATCGCGCCGAATCCGGCTAATGAGCAGATCCGTATTTATAGTTCCTCGACTGAAACCAGTTTGCTGGAGATTTATGATGGTACAGGCCGGATTATATATGCTGAACCCTTCAAAGCTTCAGCCCTGATTAACACTTCCCGGATTGCAAATGGTTTATACTTTGTCCGTTCAGGTAACGCTACAAAGAGACTGATCATTCAACATTGATTGCCTTGAAATTTCCTGAAGCCAGTCTGCAAGGATTGGCTTTTTTTTAATGTCTGTTTACGACAGGCTGATCAACCGCTTCTGATTTCTTCAGTAAATCGAGCAGGAAGGTATTTGGTGCTATTTGAACAAAGGCTGTCATTCATAGCGAAGCGCTTCGATTGGATCCAGCTTAGCCGCTTTGGAGGCGGGATAGTATCCTGAAATCACCCCGACTATGAAACAAAGGATCAGGCCGGAGATGATCCATAACCAGGGAATGATGAATCCGCTTTCAAGTAAGAGTGACATGACATTACCGACAGCGATACCCAAAATAATCCCAAGGATTCCACCCATCTGACAGATCAAAATTGCCTCGACCAGAAACTGGGTTCGTATCCGTGAAGGGGTTGCGCCCAGAGCTTTGCGGATACCGATCTCTCGTGTTCTTTCGGTAACCGATACAAGCATGATGTTCATCAGACCGATGGCAGCGCCTAAGAGGGTAATCAGTCCGATAAGAGTCGCAGCAATGGTCACGGTACTTAACTGTGATACGAGTACGGTGGCGATGCTGTCACTCTTGGTGATCTCAAAATTGTTTTCTCCACCGACAGGAACTTTTCTTATAATCCTGAACAGGCCTGTCGCTTCTCCGATGGCGGCATTGAGCATTTTAACATCGTTCACACTTACATTGATCGCGTAAGAAGTACGTTTGCTTCCGAAATTCTGTCTTACATTAAACAGAGGAAGTATACATACCTTGTCTCCACCGAATCCCATGGCGGAACCTTTTTCTTCAAGTGTTCCGATTACCCGGTATTTTGTACTACCTACTGAAATGAGTTTATCAATGGGATCTTCCGAAGGAAACAATTTCTCTTCTATGTCTTTCCCTATAATGATGACATTCGCACCATGCTGAACTTCGTGCGGGGAAATATTCCTTCCCTTATCTATGGCATATCCGGAAGTACTCAGGTAGTGTTCATTTCCACCCATGATGAAGACATTAGGGTTTGATTTTTTATCCTTGTATTTCAAGGTAGAAACCCTGGAAGCCATAGCTGAAATGGAGACAGTTGCCGGAAAGCTGAACTCCCTGGCGAATCGTTCAGCCTGCTTGTAGTCGATGATCTCATAAGGCTTAGGCCGTTTTCCTGAATGACCAATTCGGATCATCATGCCCCGGTTCTGGATGGAGAAAGAGTTGGCGCCCATGGCCGCAAAATTTTCATTGATCGAACCCTTGATGGCATCAATAGAAGTAAGGATACCGACCAGTGCCATGATACCAATGGCTATGATGAGCGCGGTGAGTATGGTTCGCAGCAGCTGGCTCTTAACGCTTTGAAAAGCGATCTTCAGGTTTTCAGGAATTCCCATTGCGGAGGATGTGAATGTATAAAAAAAGCTAATTCAACTTTGATCTCCGGAGCTAATAAGGTAAAATGTTATCTGTAGAAAAATCATGCTCCGGTTGTTGGTAAAGCTGTCTTTTCAGGTAATCATTCGGCAGATGGAATAAAGACTGTGCCTTGCAGAACCAGAGTTTTGATCGGGAAATCAGTATTGTTAAACCCCGAATACGCATTCAAATCCCTTTGCCAGGGGCGCATCGCTGTGTTTCGCACTTTCACCATGGCAATGCTTTGTCTCATTCAGGAAATTCCCCGTAAAGTGGCCTCTGAAAGCTTCTTACACTTTTTATTGCATAAGCTGGGTTAAGCCATTCTCCCGGAAAAAGTTAATCTGAATATGATTATTTCATGAAATTGAAGGAAAGCCGGTAGATAGAGTGGAAATGGACATAATTTTTTTCTATATTTGTTCTAAACCTGCCAGAAAAAAATCCAAACATGAAAAAGATCTTATCTATTGCCGCGGTCCTCTGCTTCGTAACATTTATGGTTCAGGCCCAGGATACCGACACCAAGGCATCAGCCAAACAACAAACGGAAGTGAGCAAAGCCGATGCAGCAGCGCCGGAAGCTGAAGTTTCATCCAAATCTTCAAAGAAATCCTGCTGCAGCAGCAAGTCGGCAAAATCCTGCAGTGCAGAAGAGAAAGCCGAATGCAGTCATTCTTCAAAAGCGAAAGCTTCCTGCAGTCATGGAAGTAAATCTGAAGCTGCCGTTAGTAAAAAAGAGGCGGATGCTCTTAACAAAGACTGATTATCATTATAAAATGAAAAGAGTTCCCTTGTTCCGGGGAGCTCTTTTTTTTTGCTCTTTTTTTAAAATACCCGGTTCGGAATCTTGTACAGGCTCCCTGCGTATCAAAGGATATTTTTGAGTTCAGTCAGCTCAGTGATCTCATAGGTCACGGATTCGAGGTGTACTTTTTTACCCGGATTGAAATAGACTGTATCCCAACCGGCATTTCTTGCTCCGATAACATCTACTTCCAGTCCATCGCCGATCATGATCGAGTCGTCATTTTTTGCACCTGTTAACTCCTGGGCATATTCAAAGATCCGCTGATCCGGTTTACGGAAACCGGTATGTTCGCTGATGATCACTTCCCGGAAATAGTGTTCCAGAGAAGCTTCCCGCATTTTGATATACTGCGCTTCCTCAAACCCGTTGGTGATGATGTGCAGCGTATATTTTTCGCTCAGGTATTGAAGCGTTTCATGTGCGCCGGGAAAAAGGGCAGTCATCCGCGGACTGATATGAAGGTAATCATCGGCAAGTGCAGGCGGAGCGAGACCGGCATCAAGACCCATATCCCAAAAGGTAAGTTCAAACCTTTTATTTCTAAGTGTCGGCTTGTCGATCTTACCCAGACGATAGGCTTCCCACATCATTTCATTCCTTTCCTGGTATTTATGGATAAACAAATCAAGATCCTTAACACCCAGGCCCGGAAGGTCATGCTTGTGATATAAATGCGTCAATGCGGCCCTGGAATTCTTTTCGAAATCCCAAAGCGTGTTATCAAGATCAAAAAACACGTGCCGGTACCTGCTCATGGAATGATCTCCTTCAGTGATCCGACATGCAGGATCTCAAATATAGTGGTGAGAAGGATGGACCAGGAAGAAACGGAGATGAACATATATGCGATGATCTTCTTCTTTCGGTTTTTGGCAAACCGTGTCATAAAGAAAGTACCTATTGGTATCGAGAATAAGATGGGGGTAAGAGCGGCGAGTCCTATCAGTCCGTACTTTCTCCAGATATGAACCATTCTCCGGTTCCGTCGGGTGAATAATTTCCGTTTTGGTGGATGCCTTTGTTCCACATAATCGTAGCGAATGTCGAGTTCAGCTTCCACATCAGCTACAGGCCTGGAATAGAGTGAATTCAGCTTTTCCTTTTTTCTGAAAAAATACAGGCGTATTCTGTCCCAAAGGTCGATTAGCCATTCACTGACATGCATAAAGACTACCACACCTATCATACCTCCGATGATGGCGTAAACATTTGTTTCAAACCAGGTGAAGTCATACCGCTCATTGAGATAAACCAGAGGCAATCCGACTGAGAATTTGACACTGCTGATCATGATGAGGGTAAGTATTTTCAAAAACTCATCCATGTATGATTAATTGTGCAGGAAAGTTTTCCAGTTCTTAAAGTTTCTGACCATAGGCAAGGTCACCCGCATCACCCAGTCCCGGAACAATATAGGATTGTGCTGTAAGTTCCTCATCAACGGCTGCAGCCCATATGGTGATTTTATCCATCGGGAGTTTTGCCTTAACATGTTCAATACCCTGAATGCTTGCAAGCACACTCACCACATGGGTATGCTTTGGAACGCCTAACTCAAGCATGGCATGAAAGGTGCTTACCATGCTGGCGCCGGTTGCCAGCATAGGGTCGCACAGAATGAGAATCCTGTCTTGCAGGGAAGGACATGAAACATACTCAAGTTTTATTTCAAAACTTCCGTCTTTGTGATGCTTCCTGTAAGCGCTGATGAATCCATTGTCAGCCGAATCGAAATAATTAAGCATGCCCTGGTGCAGAGGAAGTCCGGCTCTGAGAATGGTCGCGACAACCGGTTGTTCAGCAAGTATGGGAACCGAAGCGCTTCCAAGCGGGGTGGTTACTTCACTGTGTTTGTACTCAAGTAATTTGCTGATCTCGTAAGCGAATATCTCGCCAAGCCTTTCGAGGTTTCGCCGGAATCTCATTCTGTCCTGCTGAATACCGGTATCCCTGACTTCAGAAATAAAATGATTGACAATTGAATTAGAAAGTCCTAAGTTATGCACCATGATTGACAAGAGTTATTTTTTTAACCAACGAATTGCGAGTGGAAGCCGGTTCAGGCGGATTTGTAAATATACGATTTCATGTGAACCAAAACTCTTATAAAATCGGGCGACACCCGGATCCATGGAACCTTCAAAATCAAGACTTCCTTTCACCGCGCAATGCTCCCTGATAAAGTTGGCGAGCAATGCACTCATTGCCCCCGCTTCCCTTCCTTCCGGACCCAGGCCGGTGAACAGCAGAATGTAGCCATTATGACTTTTCAGGAACATGGCACCGGCAATAAGAATGTTATCATGGTTAACTACTCCGTCACAGATCAGCAGTTTTCTCCGCCCGGCTTCATCACCTATGGCGCGGAGGATGGTATATTCCTCATTATTGTTTTTCCCGAGTTCCGCGCCCTTATTTTCACGGAACAGGCTGATAACGGAATCGGGATCAACACCGGAAATTATTTTCATTCCTGATCTCTGAAAACGGCGGATATTCCGTCTTGTATTCTCAGAAAATTTTTTTTCAAGCTCGGCATAAGGGGAATTCAAGTCAAGCAGGTGGCTTATCTTTTCGTATTTGCTGAAAACCGGTGGTATTTCCATTCGGGTATTCCGGTAATTCAACTGGATCTCTGCAAACCTGTAGTGTTCAATGATCAGGTTCAGAAAATCTTCCAGGCTGTGTTTTGCTTCAAGCCTTGCGTTGAATAGGCCCAGTTGCTGGATGAATGGAGGCTGGAAGAGGTAGCTGATGCCGAATTTTTTTTTCTGGCATAGAGGAAAAACCGAGGAATAGTCATCTGCAATCATTGCTTTCCACCCCGGGCAGGCAATGTCAAGGTACCATGAACCGGCACAGATACTTGCTTCGACGCTGCTGTTGATACAAGCATCCCATCGCTCTTTGTCTATCTGGTCATGTTCAATTATCCTGATCATATCCTTCGACGGCGACTTTAATTATCTCTTCATATACGTCTTTCCAACCTTCCCAGGGCTTTTTACCGCTCAGAGTTTCATTGTGCCAGAGCAGGGTAAATTTGCCATTTACATTTTTCACTTCACGGATGAGCGGACCAACATAACTCATGACTTCTTCAGGCCTGAACTTTCTGTAAAAATTCAGGGTGGCATCCATCACAACAAAGGGATGAACATTCAAAGGGGCTATACAGTCATACTCCAGATCGAAAAAGCGATAGCTGTGACAGGTGCCGGCCCTGAATCCCGGCTCAGATGCATAGCCCATTGTGTAATCATCCGTAATGTCGCATTCAATAAGGTTTCGGTAAGTTGCCGGGAATTCAAGTTTTAAAAAATGCTGACGGCTTTTGGTGACAGGTCTTTTTATGACCTTTTGTAAACGGTTTTGTTCAAGTTTTATTCTAGATCCAAGAGTGTTGGATGCATAGGAGGGGTGTATGCCAACATCATAATAATCAGCAACAGCGTTAATGAGTGATTGGAATTTTCTTCTGGAAGCGGAAACATTTTTATCATTCTCCCCATAATCTCCAAGCAGGAAAAAGAAAATACTCTTAAAGCCGTAACGCTGCTGAATGGAAAAGAGTGTCTCATAGGTGTCAAACGGATCTTTCCGGATTCCGGCCAGAACAAGAATTCTCTCAAGAAATTCACGGAACTCAAGTGAGAATAAAGACCTCAACAAAGCTCCTGTAGTCCGTATAAGACCTTTCTCCCTGTAGGCCCATGCATTGTCAATGTCGATGGTTGACAGAAATTCATACTTTTTTTCCGTAAACTTCAAGTCGGGAAAGTTGCTCTGTAAAATTTTCTTCAGATGCTGTGCGTAGAGGTCAACTACAGGTTTATGAAGAAATCCTTTTTGAAAAGCCAGACTGTCTCTTGCATCAAACCTTCCATGGTTATCTCTTCTGTGCGGCAGGTATTCTTCATAGCGCGTCAGCAGATAAAAAGCGGCAGCGAAAAGGTCGAAGGGCATAAGGTATTTTGGATGTGTGGCAAAAAATGCCTTGGTATTTTGCCAGTCGAAGACAGAGATCTGCTGATCCCGGATCCCTTTTTCGAAAAGAAGCCTTGTGGCAAAGATGAAGGGTTCGGTGCCAAATGCTTTTTCACTGTAATTGAGCTTCGGACCGGGATGAAAAACGAATTCGTCTGCATTGGTACAAAGCCTGTATTCCAGTCCCAGAAAATTCCGGATGATGGTGTCCAGAGTATAGCTAAGCCGGTTTGAAACAGTGGAAGAATAGATCAGAAGCATATTCCCAGTGGAGGAACAAGAGGAATTGTTCCGGGTGAAAATAATAAATCATTCTGACTCCGTAGCTATTTATTCAGATCGCTCCTTCATCGGCGAAGCTGTAAAAGCTGTTCTGCGTGATAATAATATGGTCGAGTACCGCTATTTCCAGAATTTTGCCTGCAGCATGCAGACTTCTTGTAAGCGCTTTATCCGCTTCACTGGGCAGATGATTTCCTGAAGGGTGATTGTGACAAAGAATGATGGAAAGTGCCTTTTTATCGAGTGCGGATTTGAAGATCATTCTCGAGTCGGCTATGGTTCCGCTCATTCCCCCCTTGCTTATCTGTTCCTTGCCTATCACTCTGTTAGCCCTGTTCAGAAATAATACCCAGAACTCTTCATGCTGAAGATCACCGAGAATTGGTTGAAATACTGAAACCACATCCTTACTTGAAGAAACTTTTACAAAGACTTCCGGTTTCGACATGCTTTTTCTTCTGGCAAGTTCCATGGCAGCTGTGATGGATACAGCTTTCGCTTCACCAATCCCTTTGAATTTCATCAGCTCAGCTACATTCATTTTAGCCAGGCTAAGCAGATCATTACTGCATTCCTGAAGAATTCTTCTGGATAATTCAACTGCTGTTTCTCCGGCATTTCCGCTGCCAATCAGGATGGCAATCAGTTCTGCATCACTCAGACTGTGTTTACCTTTAAGAATAAGTTTTTCCCGCGGCCGGTCTTCTTCCGCCCAGGATTTGATTCCGGGTTTATGTTCCATATTTTCATAGGGCTTTTAATGAAGCAAGGTGCAAATTCAGTTCTTTATATACATCCAGTATATGCTGTTTCTTGGAAAATGGATCCAAACTAAAAGCAGTCCGGGTAAGTGAAACAGTTCGAGTGCGGAGTTCGAGAACGCAAATCAGTTCGAGTGCGGAGTTCGGGAACGCAAATCAGTTCGAGTGCGGAGTTTGAGAACGAAAAAACTTTCGGGTTTAAGCAAAGCTTTCTTCGTTCTTGCAATGAAACTCAAACTTGAATTCAAGCTATCATCGTTCTCAAACTGGAACTCGAACTCAAACTATCATCGTTCTCAAACTGGAACTCGAACTCAAACTATTCTCGTTCTCGCACTGAAACTCGCACTCAAACTGGAACTCAACCCATGTGTGTGCTGATTCGAAAGATCAAATCAAAAAAAAAGCCCCCCGGAATTGGGAGGCAAAAAAAAATTCTGAGCTTATTTCATGTGATTGATATGAACGGCCAGTTCGCTTTTTAAATTGGAGGCTTTGTTCTTATGAATAATATGTGTCTTGGCAATACGGTCGAGCATGGAGGTTAGTTTAGGAAGCTGCTTGCTTGCTTCTTTCTTATCCTGAATCGACATGAAGGCCTTTATTGCATTACGAACTGTTTTAGCCTGATAGCGGTTTCTCTCGCGTTTTGCTTCGCTGTTGCGGATACGCTTAAGGGAGGATTTGTGATTTGCCATGATATGCTTATTTCTTTTGCCTTGTTTTTCCTTCGATTTTGAGGAAAAAGCCCTTTTTTTTGATTTTTCGGATGGCAAATATATAAAATGAAATTCAAATAAGCCAGCAAGATTCCCGGTATTTTAGTTTGAAATACAATTTTCCATTCCGATCAGTACTGTCTGGACCGGAGGGTTCATTGCGTCCGGACAGAAAACCATCGAAATATTGTTATTTTTGCCTTTTATCAATTATGCCAGATTCAACGTATTCCGCCACAGGACAAATCGGTGTCATCGGTTCAGGTACAATGGGTACCGGAATAGTTCAGGTTGCGGCGATGGCGGGTCACAAGACCATCATCTATGATGCTAATCCGGAGGTGTTGAAAAGAACGGCATCAAATCTCCGTAAAACTTTCGAATCGCTGGTAGAGAAAGGGAAACTCAGCCTGGAAGATGCAAGGGCTGCAACGGGCAGGATAAAGTATAGTAACAGCCTTAATGAATTCGCCGGATGTGATCTGGTGATAGAAGCCATAGTAGAACAGCTGGACATAAAACAAAAAGTTTTTTCTGAACTTGAAAATATATGCGGTGAGACCGCGATTCTTGCATCGAATACCTCTTCTCTTTCGATTACATCCATTGCTGCTGCCTGTAGAAAGCCGGATAGGGTGCTGGGAGTCCATTTCTTTAACCCGGCTCCTTTGATGCCTCTGGTGGAAATAGTTCCCGGCCTGTCAACCGGTGCCAACACTCTTTCAGCCACCACTGAACTCATACGACAGTGGAAGAAAACTGTGGTTATCGCCAGGGATACTCCGGGTTTTATAGTCAACCGCGTAGCACGGCCCTTCTATGGTGAATCGATTCGTATTTATGAGGAAGGTTGTTATGGCCTGCCGGAAGGTGCTGAAGGATTCGCAAGTATTGACTGGGCATTGAAAGAAGTGTTGGGATTTAAAATGGGACCCTTTGAGTTGATGGACCTGATTGGAAATGACATCAATTATAAAGTGACGGAAACTGTCTGGAACCAGTTTTATAATGAACCACGGTACAGACCTTCACTCACACAAAAGAGATTGGTTGAGGCAGGTAGACTGGGAAGAAAAAGCGGAACGGGCTATTATGATTACAGTCCGGGTGCAAAAAAACCCGAGCCGGTGAAGGACAGAATAATGGCCGGAAAGATCGCTGACAGGGTACTGGCCATGCTCATTAATGAAGCGGTCGATGCGCTTTATTTAAGAATCGCGTCGGCTCAAGACATTGATCTGGCTATGACCAAGGGTGTAAATTATCCGAAAGGGCTTTTGCAATGGTGCGATGATCTGGGTGCCGGCCGCGTCCTGGAAACCATGAACTCACTCAGATTTCAATATGAAGAAGATCGTTATCGTCCGGCTGTGCTTCTGAAACAACTTGCAGCAGGCAATAAAAAAATTTTTTCCTGAATAAAATAATTGAAAACTATGGCGGCAGTTGATTCATTTACACAATCCATTAAGTCGGGCTACTCGTTCAAAGGAGTTGAGATCATCATCGGCGGCGCCATGTTTGAAAACAAATGCATCCCCGGACTTCATGTCAAGATGCCATTGAATACAGCCAACCGGCATGGACTTATCGCAGGTGCCACCGGAACCGGAAAGACCAAAACGGTTCAAAGGCTGTCAGAAAGTTTTTCTGAGCAGGGGGTGAGTGTCCTGTTGATGGATATTAAAGGCGACCTGAGCGGAATTGCCGTTCCAGGATCGGAGAATGAAAAGATAACTGCAAGACATGAGCAAATCGGAGTGCCGTGGTCACCCGGCCATTTTCCGGTTGAAATGTTATCGATTTCGAATGAACCGGGTGTGAGGTTGCGTGCCACCATTTCAGAGTTTGGCCCTCTTTTATTTTCCAAGATCCTTGAACTGAATGACAATCAGCAGGGCGTAGTGAACATCGTCTTTAAGTATTGTGACGATCATGGAATGGCTTTACTGGATATAAAAGATTTCCGTTCCGCGCTCAATTACATTGCCAATGATGGCAAGGATGAGATGAAGGAGTACGGACACATCAGTTCAGCTTCTGTAGGTGTGATCATGAGGAAACTGCTGGAACTTGAAAGTCAGGGTGCAGATGTTTTTTTCGGCGAAAAGTCATTCGATGTGAATGATCTTGTACGTAAGGATGAAAAAGGGTTTGGCTTTATCAGTGTTCTCAGACTGGCGGATATGCAGGATAAACCCAAGCTTTTCAGCACATTCATGTTGTGCCTTCTTGCAGAGGTGTATGCCGGATTTCCTGAACTCGGAGACAAGGCAGCGCCAAAACTTGTGATTGTCATAGACGAGGCCCACCTGATCTTTAAAGATGCCACCAAAGCACTGATGGATCAGCTTGAAATGGTCATCAAACTGATCCGTTCAAAGGGTGTGGGTATATTTTTCTGTACTCAGGTTCCATCGGACATTCCTGATTCCATTTTGAGTCAACTCGGTGCGAAATTCCAGCACTCCATGAGAGCCTTTACCGCCAAAGACAGAAAAGATATAAAACTGGTTGCGCAGAATTACCCATCAACTGAATTTTACAATACAGAATCTTTGCTTACGGAACTTGGGATAGGCGAAGCGATCGTCACTGTCCTCAATGAAAAAGGCGCACCTACACCGTTGGCTCATACAATGATTTGTGCTCCGCGTACCCGAATGGATATACTCAGTTCTTCGGAGCTTGACAAAATACTTGCAGCTTCCAGCATAGCAAAAGAGTACAATGCCGTTGTTGACCGTGAGAGTGCGTATGAAATGCTGAAGAAGAAACTCGAAGGGAATGAAGTGAAGGAGGAGCGTCCAAAAGAGCCTGCCGGGAAAGAGCCGCAGACTAAGGGAATAGGGGAAACAATTGGTGCTGTAACAAAGAATCCGGTTTTCAGGAGCGTGGCAAGAGAACTTACCCGGGGTCTCCTGGGAGCCATCTTTGGAAAGTCAATTCGAACAAGGAGATAAATTAATTTACATCTTACTTATCAGATCATTCTTATGTCAGACAGATCACGTGCCGAGAAGGTTGTTGACCAAATGTATGATCATGATGCATTCAGTCAGTGGATGGGTATGGAACGGGTACTCGTGGAGCCTGGTAAATGCATTTTGCGGATGAAGGTGCGAAAGGAAATGCTCAATGGGTTCGCGATAGCGCATGGCGGAATTACCTATTCTCTGGCGGACAGCGCACTTGCCTTCGCATCGAATTCTCATGGGAGAAAAAGCGTCTCGGTCGAAACGTCGATTTCTCATACAGTGGCACTCCGGGAAGGGGAGGAGATTACAGCAACGGCAGAGGAGATATCGCTCAGCGATAAGATAGCTGTTTATTATATTACTATCCGAAATCACAGCGGGAAGACTGTGGCCTTATTCAAAGGCACCGTATACAGGACCAGTCGTGAATGGGAAGTTTGAAGGATCTTGTCTTTCAAAAGGCAGGGCATATAATTTTGTTTAAAAATCTGATTCGATAGATCTATGCGACACGCTTATATAATTGATACTATACGTACCCCTATAGGAAGTTTCGGTGGTTCGCTGGCGTCTGTCAGGACAGATGACCTGGCTGTTCATGTACTTCGTAACCTGATCCAGAGAAATCCTTCCATCGATCTCTCCATGATCGGAGATGTGATTTTAGGATGTGCTAACCAGGCCGGTGAGGATAACAGAAATGTTGCCAGGATGGCTTTGCTGTTGGCAGGTCTTCCAATGTCAGTTCCTGGTGAGACCGTAAACCGTTTATGTGCTTCCGGTTTGTCAGCTGCCGCATCTGGTGCCCGGATGATACAATGTGGTGACGCCGGTTTAGTGATCTCAGGTGGGGTGGAGAATATGACCCGTGGCCCATGGGTTATTTCCAAAACTTCCACTCCGTATGGACGTGATGCGCAGATGTTTGATTCCAGCTTTGGCTGGCGCTTTGTCCATCCGCGAATGAAAGAACTGTATGGTACGGATGCTATGGGTGAAACGGCAGAGAACCTGGCGGTGAAACTGAATATTTCGAGAGAAGACCAGGATGCATTCGCTTTTCACAGCCAGTTGAAGGCAAAAAAGGCACAGGAGAATGGCCGATTACAAAAGGAAATAGCTCCCCTCAGCATTGCTCAGAAAAAAGGAGAAGCTAAATTGTTTGACAAGGATGAGTTTATCCGTCCGGATACTACCTTGAATGTCCTGTCTGCTTTGAAACCGGCATTTAAGAAGGACGGTACTGTAACGGCAGGGAACTCTTCCGGATTGAATGATGGAGCAGCTTGCCTCCTGCTGGCATCTGAAGATTCCATAAAAAAATATTCACTGAAACCGCTGGCAAAAATTATCTCTTCTGCCGCCGTGGGTGTTGAACCTGCCATCATGGGTATCGGACCGGTCGAAGCGGGTAATCAGGCTTTGAAGAAGGCCGGTATTACGATGAAAGACATTGATGTCATAGAACTAAATGAAGCCTTTGCGGCACAGTCCCTGGCATGTATCCGTTCCTGGGGATTGAAAGATGATGATGCAAGAATAAATCCCAACGGTGGTGCGATAGCGCTGGGCCATCCACTCGGTATGAGCGGTTCCCGCATTCTTGGCTCCGCAGCCCTGGAACTGAATGAACGGGATAAGCGCTATGGACTGGTAACTATGTGTGTCGGTGTAGGACAGGGATTTGCTGTAGTTATAGAAAGAGTTGATTAAACCCGCAGCTTGAATTTAATTCTTTAAGTTTCCTTGAACAGTTCGCAGATTTTTTGAAAATTTTCAGTGTTTGATCAGTATTACTTTATTGATTCTATTATTGGGACCGCTGACAGAAATTGAATAAACACCGTCCCGGAGCATAGAGGTCTCTAATAGTGTTTTACCCGGCATCCTGGTTTGTTTCACTGGAATGTTTTGTCCAAGAATATTGTAAAGACCAATCTTAGAGTATGATTCAATTCCATCAATATACATTACATCATCTGCCGGATTAGGATAGAAAATCGCTTCAGATTCTGATAGGTCTGACTGAAGACCAACTTGCCAACATAAACTCCATGAAGAAGGATTTGTTGTGTTAGCGTGTTGAACTGTTCCGGGAATAAGGCCGGGAGTTGAATGATCTACGATTGTATTGTAAGAAGGATGGCTTACAACGTTATATCCGGAAACTATTTGAATGGTTGAGTCTGGGGAGAAACAAAGGGTATTCAACGCGGAGTCAAATGAAAGTATTGCAGGTTTGCCATCAATGGCGGTCATCAGGAACAATGAATCATTTCTGAATATCAGTTTTGCAATTTCACCGTGATCAGATATTGTCAGCTGATATGCCTGAAGCGCTGAAGGGGACCAGCTTTTTACATTCAAAATGCTTCCAGCCGGATCTGTTTTTATCAGGACGACATCCGCATTTAATGTCATGGCTAAAATGTATAGATTATTTTGTTGATCGGATGTGGCATTGATGAAGTTTAAGCCCCAGGGAATTTGAGGTGTTGAATATTCACGCACATTGGAAATGCCACCATGGACTGTTTCCCAAATTATATAAGGGAATGCCGGATATCCTGGTGCGAAACTGTTGAAGACACAGACATGTGTAAGATTGTTCAAAAGGAAAACAGTTTTTATAAAATTGAATTGCGCTCCGGGGTATTGAAAAACGTTGTAATCACCATTCATATCCAGATTACCATTCACATCCAGTTTGAATGAGAGTGCTGCCACATTATTTCCACCATCATGCCCTAGAGTAAATGCTCCGCCATACGGGTTTTTAATGCCATAAATAAAATAGGTATCACTGTTATATTGGTCGCACCAGGCGTCAAGCATGGTTCCTCCTGTATCTAAGGTGAATAAAGCCGGATACCAAAGTGAATGATTGGAAGTACCCTGTCCTGACAATATGTATATCTTGTCCCCATTGACTACGACATCCGAAATGTTGATTGCCGGACTTAGGGTGGTACAGGGACCACTGATGAAATCTTTCGACCACAGAAGTGATCCTGCGGTATCCAGTTTTATCAGACAGGAGTCTTTGAAAAGGTAGATACCATTTTCTTCAACTCTCATTCTGTAATGCTGGTAGTTACCGCTTTTACTCCACTTAATTCTTCCCTCATAATCAGATTTAACAAGTTTGTCTGAATTAATATAAATGTCATTTTCTGTCATTACGGTAAACCCGGGTTGAAGACTGTCAAAAACCACGGCACTTTGCCCATTACAAAAAATGGAAATTAAAATTGCTGAAAACAGGAATGAAAGAAATTTCATTGTAAGAATTTCATGATCAAATTTAATAAATACTGAAGGACAATGTACACTTAGCATTCCATTTAGTTAACTTTGTCGAGGAATTAAATTACATAATAGTATGTTTTACTCTTTCCAGGACTATATACCTGTAATTCATGAATCCTCCTTCGTTCATCCTAAAGCGGCGGTAACCGGGAACGTTATCATTGGGAAAAATGTTTATATAGGGCCTGGCGCTGCCATCAGGGGAGACTGGGGCGGGATCGTGATAAAGGACGGTTGTAATGTACAGGAGAATTGCACGATTCATATGTTCCCCGGCATTACGGTAATACTTGAGGAAGATGCACATATCGGACACGGCGCCATTATCCATGGCTCACACATCGGGAAAAATGTGTTGGTAGGGATGAACTCCGTAGTGATGGATAAGGTGAGGATAGGTGATCATTGTATTATCGGTGCCCTGACCTTCGTTCCCGAGGGTATGCAGATACCTGAACGAAAAATTGTTGTTGGTAATCCTGCAAAGATTATAAAGGACGCTGGTGATGATATTATCAATTGGAAAAGCAAGGGCACAGAACTTTATAAAGCCTTGCCGGCAGAATTGCAGGCTACTCTCAGAGAGTGTCAGCCTCTGAGAGAGATCCCGGAAGGAAGGGAGCCAATGCCGCTGAAGTACAGAAATTGGAAGGGTTGATGGTTATCCTGATTAATTAATCTGAATTATATATGTGCGGCAGATATGTCATCGTTTCCACGGTAGAAGTGATCGAAAAAAGGTTCCAGGTCACAGCGCCTGAATTGCCTCTTGGAATTATTCCGAATTATAATCTTGGTCCGGGCGCCCTGGCTCCGGTGATCACTTCCGATAAACCAAAGGAGTTACAGTTTTTTCATTTTGGAATGACGCCTTCCTGGGCTAAGAAAAAAATGTATCTATTTAATGCGCGAGCGGAAGGTGATGGAAACAAGGAGAATGATCCGCATTATACCGGAGGAAAGGGGATCATCAGCAAGCCTTCATTCAGAAAACCTATCCGTTCACAGCGATGCCTCGTCATCGCTGATGCTTTCATTGAAGGATCGACCCTTGAAGGGCTTGACAGACCCTATGTGGTTTACCTGAAACGTCGCAGACCCTTCGCCATGGCAGGGATTTTTGATCACTGGAAAGATCACGACAGTGGTGAAGAGTATCACTCTTTCGCTATCATTACAACAACGCCTAATGAACTGCTGCAAAAGATCCCTCATCACCGTTCTCCTGTAGTATTGCATGAAAGAGATGAAAGGAAATGGCTTCATGCGGAGCATCTTAATGAGATCACGGATCTTCTTCAATCCTATCCTTCTGAAGAGATGAATGCCTATCCGGTTTCTCCGGCAATCAAAAATCCCAGGATGAATGGAAGGGAACTGATCGAGCCGGTGGGAGAAAGACTCGAGCCTGAGACGGAGGCAAGGATCAAAACGGAGATCAGGCTGGAAGGAATGGGATCAGGAAAGAGGTGATAGCGATCCTTTATCAGTAAGCCAGGAGTCTTTCCAAAGCCTGCTTCACTTTTTCCGGGTTCGGAATCATTGCGAATTCCAGTGTAGAATTCAGAGGGATGGCAGGGAGGTCTTCGGAACCGATCACAGCGATCGGAGCATCCAGGTATTCAAAACATTCCCCGGAAAGCATGCCCGCAATGGCCTGGGTGAATGAATTGCCTGTAGGTTCTTCAGTAACAATCAGCCCCCTACCATGTTTCTTAACACTCTTAACGATCGTCTCTTTGTCAAGCGGCATGATGCTGCGCAAGTCTATGATCTCTACTCGTCCGGGAAAATCCTTTGCCGCATTTTTAGCCCAGTAAACACCCATACCATAGGTGATAAGGCTTATGGTGGATTTATCGCCTGCAGGTACTTCCTGAACCATACGCGCCTTTCCCAATGGGATCATATAGTTCTCATCCGGCTCAATGGTTTTGGCGTCTTCCGTTCCTTTAATCTTTGACCAGTATAAGCCTTTGTGTTCAAGGATCACTACAGGGTTCGGATCATAATAAGCGGCTTTAATCATACCCTTCAGATCGGCGCCGGTACTTGGATAAGCGATCTTTATACCCCGGATATTGCTCAATACGCTTTCAACACTGGAAGAATGATACGGACCACCGCTGCCATAAGCGCCGATAGGAACACGGATGATACAACTCACCGGCCACTTTCCGTTACTCAGGTAACAGGAACGACTCACTTCAGTAAATAACTGATTAAGACCCGGCCATATATAATCCGCGAACTGTACTTCCACAATGGGTTTGAGACCTGCTGCGCTCATGCCAACAGTGCTGCCAACGATGAATGCTTCCTGTATTGGTGTATTGAATACGCGGTCATCACCGAATTTTTGGGCGAGTGTCGCCGCCTCCCTGAAGACTCCTCCGAGTCTGCCACCCACATCCTGGCCGTAGAGGAGACATTCCTTGTGTTTTGCCATTAATTCCTGAACAGCGAATAAGGCGCAATCAACCATAACCGTTTTTTCCTTACCTGCAGGTTCGCGTTCGCCTTTCTCTTCAGTAACCGGTGTCGGAGCATAATCATGGGTGAAAAGATCTTCGGGGCGGGGATCCTCAGCCTGCATTGCTTTCTCAAAATCCGATCGTACCAAAAGCTTTGCTCTTTCACGAATCGGATCCAGTTCATTTTCCTTAAATCCAAGGTCGAGTAATGTCTTGTAGAATTTCGGAAGCGGATCTCGCTTTTCATGTTCTTCAAGATCGTGTCGATACCATTCCCTTCGTACTCCGGAAGTGTGATGGCCCAGGAGGGGTACCTTGGCATGGATCATAAAAGGTCTGCGTTCTGTGCGTATCAGATGAAGAACCTCTCTGATTGTTTCGAATGAACTGAAAAAATCGGTACCGTCAATACTGCGCACCTCCATACCCTTGAATCCTTTTGCGTATTCATTGGCATCCATCGAACGGATTTCCTTTGAATGGGCAGAGATGTCCCATTCATTATCCTGAATGAAATAGAGAATAGGCATTTGCTTCAGCACGGCCATTTGAAAGGCTTCCGCCACTTCTCCTTCTGTTACCGAGCCGTCACCGAGTGAGCAAACGACAAGCGGTTTTTCTTTATCGCCATATTCGGCAAGTCCGGTCTTTTCACGGTATTGTATTCCCATGGCAATGCCGGTAGCGGGTATGGCCTGCATTCCGGTAGCTGAACTTTGATGCGGGATTTTTGGCATATCATCACGATTCAGGCTCGGATGACAGTAATAGGTTCTGCCTCCTGAAAAAGGGTCGTCTCTTTTTGCAAGCAATTGCAGCATGAGTTCATAAGGTTGTAAACCCAGACTTAACAGAATGCTGTCGTCCCGGTAGTATGCGGAAAGAAAATCCTGTGGAAGGAGCTGCAAACCTAAAGCGATCTGCAATGCTTCATGACCTCTTGAGGTGGCATGAACATATTTTTGAGTGATCTGCGATTTTTCTTCGTATAAATCCGACATGGCTCTCGCCGTGCTCATCAGTTCAAAAGCCTTCAGAAGCGTATCGCGTTTGATAGTCTTCCCGGAATCTTTTTTAGTTTCTGTTAGCATATAACAAACCTACGGGATTCTGCCAAAACAGCCAAAGAGCAGGCCGCAAAATCCGGTTTAAATTCTAAGTAATTTTGTGCTCTTCTGATTATTGATCAGGAAATGAACCTGCCGAACAGGCAATTCCATTCAGATTTGCCAGTTCTCAATAGCTGATGCCTTCCTTCATTCTTTCCGCGTTCTCCGCGAGTTGTAATGCGTCGATCATTTCTGAAATATCACCTTCCATAAATGTCTGCAGATTATACATGGTGAGTCCGATCCGGTGATCGGTAATCCGGCTCTGCGAATAATTATAGGTTCTGATCTTCGCGCTCCGGTCTCCGGTGCTGACCATGGTCTTTCTCTTTTTTGAGTTCTCTTCCATCCGTTTATTGAATTCCACTTCATAAATTCTTGAACGGAGAACGGCAAGCGCCTTCTCGTAATTTTTGATCTGGGATTTCTGATCCTGACATTGAGCCACGATCCCCGTTGGAATGTGTGTAAGTCTGACGGCGGAATAAGTTGTGTTCACGGACTGCCCACCCGGTCCGGAGGAACAAAAGAGGTCCTTGCGAATGTCATTTGGTTTTATCTCCACATCAAATTCATCCGCTTCAGGTAACACCACAACGGTCGCTGCGGAAGTATGCACACGTCCCTGTGTTTCTGTCTGAGGCACCCGTTGTACCCGGTGTACTCCTGATTCGTATTTGAGCGTACCGTAGGGGCCATCTCCAACGACATTAAAAATGATTTCCTTGAATCCTCCCGAGGTTCCCGGGGTTATGTCCACAATCTCAACCTTAAAACCTTTTCGCTCGCAGAATTTATTATACATGCGAAAAAGGTCTCCAGCAAAAATGCTTGCCTCGTCTCCGCCTGTACCTGCGCGTATTTCAAAGATCGCATTCTTTGCATCTTCAGGATCGGCTGGTACAAGGAGCATTTTTATCTCTTCTTCAAGCTTTTCATTCTTTTGCTCATATGCTTCCAGTTCGCTTTTCGCCATGGCACGAAACTCTTCATCTTTCTCCGTGGAAAGAACATTTCTTACATTTTCAAGGTTACTCTGTATGATCTTATATTCATGATAGCAATCAACAATTTTACGCAGTTCCTTATAGTCGCGGTTAAGTTGGGCAAAACGTTTCATGTCACTCATGGCGGTGGGTATGCTAAGCTCCCTTTCCACGTCTTCAAACCTCTTCTTTATCTCTTCAAGTTTATCGAGCAGCATCTGACTTTTCTCAGGTTATGTTACAATTAACAAGTATCTTCTTTATCAATATTCGAATTCTCCGTTTTCCGATTTTATCGTCAGCTTGTTGGCGGGAGATCCTTCAACTCTGCCGATGACCTGCGCGTCTATTCCGAATCCATGGGAGATTTCAATAATTCCCTGCGCGTCCGCGGCTTCGCAATATATTTCCATCCGGTGACCCATATTGAATACCCTGTACATTTCTTTCCAGTCTGTGCCACTCTCTTTTTGTATCAGATGGAAGAGCGGGGGTACTGAAAAGAGATTATCTTTTATAACGTGAAGTTTATCGATAAAGTGAAGAATCTTTGTTTGTCCTCCGCCACTGCAGTGCACCAAACCGTGGATCTTTGGTCTGTATCTGTCAAGTATCTTTTTCATCACCGGTCCATAGGTGCGTGTCGGTGAAAGAACCAGTTTTCCGGCATCAATGGACTGATTCCATGGGGCTGGTATCTCAATTTTATCGGTTAGTTGAAGGCGACCACTGTAAACAAATTCCGGGTTTACCAGGTGATCATAAGTTTCTGGATACCTGCTTGCCAGTGTTTTGGAAAATACATCGTGTCGTGCGGAGGTGAGACCGTTGCTTCCCATTCCGCTGTTGTAGTCCTTTTCATAAACCGCCTTGCCGGATGAAGCAAGCCCGACAATAACATCACCTTCCCTGATACGGTCATTGGATATGATCTCACTCCTCCTGATCCTTGCCACTACGGTTGAATCGACTATAACGGTTCTTACCAGGTCACCTACATCGGCCGTTTCGCCCCCGGTCAGGTATATGCCGGTCCCCAAAGAACGCATCTCTTTCAGTATCTCTTCGGTACCCTGAATGATGGCGCTGACCACTTCTCCGGGGATCAGGTTTTTATTTCTTCCGATGGTTGAAGAGATGAGCAAATTGTCTGTCACTCCGACACACAAAAGATCATCCGTATTCATTACGATCGCATCCTGAGCAATTCCTTTCCAAACGGAAATATCTCCTGTTTCCTTCCAGTATGCATAAGCGAGTGAGGACTTGGTCCCTGCGCCATCAGCGTGCATCACAATACAATAATCTTCATCACCGGAAAGAAGATCAGGAACTACTTTGCAAAACGCTTTCGGGTAGAGTCCTTTATCAAGATCCCGTATGGCCCGGTGAACATCTTCTTTTGTGGAAGATACGCCGCGGCTGGCATATTTATTTTCCTGTGACATGTGTGCAGGGCTTATATCTCTTTTGAAATTGGATTCATGAAAAAAGCAAAAGCGTCCCACATCAGATGCGGAACGCTTCTACGCTTCATGTTTTCGCTACTGGGTAATACGAATTTTCTTTCCTGGACGGAAATGATTTTCATTTATCCCTTTGTTGAGTTTCTTCAGGTCAGAATCTTTCAGGTTAAGTTTTTTGGCAATAGCTTTCCAACTGTCCTCGCCTTTTCCCAGGGTATAGAATTTTTTATTGTATTCAGTATAATCGCCTGTGGGATCAACCTTCAGTTCCATACCTTCCGTGATCTGTTCACTGCGGATGTCGTTGAGGGTCTTCAGTTCTTTCACTGTAATTCCATGTGCCTTGGCAACACTCACATAAGTGTCTTTCTTCTGACAGACATATAAGGTGCCCGGCCCTGATTTTATCTTGAGAGAATCGGAGGCTTCCTTCACTTCAACTTTGATGGCTTCTTTTGTATCCTCGACAGGAATTAACCCGGATTCAGACAGAAGCTTTACGCTGTCAGTCTCAACTTTGATGAGGTTATCGAGGGAAGTCTGTCCTTTCACATAATTCGTCCTGAGTACTTTGAATTCAGTACGGCGGTTAAGTTGATGAGCCTCTTCTTTGAGCTTTACGGATTTCAAACCGGAAATGAAAACATCATTCAGGACATCTCCCTGCTTAAAGCTTCCCAGGTCCTTATCAAGTACCCTCGGTTCGCGTGCGGCGTAACCCTTATAGGTCAGTCTTTCTGCTTCAATTCCTTTTGAGATCAGATAATTCACGACTGACTGTGCTCGACGCGTCGAAAGTGTGTCATTGGTCATTGGAATCGGACGTGAGTCGGTATGGGATCCAAGTTCAATCACTATGGTGGGATTGTCAGTAAGAGTTTGCAGCAATTCGTCAAGTGACTTCTTAGACTCAGGTCTCAGGTCCCACTTAGCCAGATCATAATAGATTTCCGGCAATTCAATGGCACGAAGAATAGAACGCAAAGCAAAATCAAAATCACCGATGAAATCTTTACTTTGTTCAAGTCCTACGGTAGAAACTTCCAGGTATTTGTTCAGGTAATTATTCATGGTAGCGGAGATCTTATAGGTTGTCTCCGGTTTCAGGTCGAATTTGTAGGCGCCTGTCTTGTCGGTTTTAAAGGGTATGGAGGTTCCGTCACTGCCGAACATTTCGATATTGGCGCCTTCAATATTGGCTCTGGTGTCGGCATCAAATACACGTCCTGAAACAGTGAAAACGAGAGGGGGAAGGTGCCATGAATAAATATCATCACCGCCTTTTCCGCCTTCCCGGTTGGAGCTCAGGAATCCACGATCGCCTACAGCCTCATTAACCACGAAAGAGAAGTCATCAGCTGAAGTATTGATCGGATACTTCATGTTCTCAGGTTCAGACCAGGTTCCTTCGCTAAGCCTGGTTTTGAATATGTCAAGTCCTCCCATACCGATACGGCCTTTCGATGAGAAATAAAGTGTATTATCGGAGGTTATATAAGGGAACATTTCATCCTCAGGAGTATTGATCATGTTACCTGCATTTACCGGCGCTGTCCAGGTTTTAGCTTTTTTATCGTACGTTGAAATCCAAATATCCTTGCCTCCAAGTCCTCCCGGCATATCAGAAACAAAATAAAGGCTCATTTCATCGGCCGACAATGCCGGTTGACCTACGGTGAACGTATCAGCATTCAATTCTATGAGTCTGGGTTCATCCCAAGTCTGACCTTTTCGCTTTGTAAAGTAAATTTCACACGCTCCCACTTTTCCGCGTTCCACCGGACAACGGGTGAAGAACATGTCGCTGCCTTTTACATCCATTGCGGCACTTCCTTCATTGGCATCAGAATTAACCGGCTCAAGTAGCGGTTTTGGAGAGCTCCATTTGCCTTTTTTATCAACCGTTGCTTCGAAGAGATCCTGGAATTTTTCTCCTGTACCACCATCATTATTCTTCCCTATGGCTTCCTGACGGGCGGATGTAAAGATGATATGTCTTTTATCCTTATGAGAATAGAAAGCGCCGAAATCGGAGTATTTAGTATTAACCGGTGCGACATTCTCAACCCGGTAGCGAAGTGGTTTGTCTTTCCATTTTTGCGCCTGTTCAGCTGCCTGAATTCCTTTAGTTCCCCTGGGATCGGAAGGTACTTCTTTCAGATAGTTCGTAAATTGAACAATCGCTTCATCGTATTTTCCATTGAATCGTAGCGCTTCCGCATAATAAAGGTAAGCGAGTGGCTCCTTGTGTTTCGCCTTAATGGCTTTGTTATACCAGACTTCCTGGTTTCTGAAATCATTGGTGAAACGGTAGGATTCAGCAACTTTGTATATGAATTCGGCCTTTTTAACTTTGTTTTTTTCCTTAGCGAAAGCCTTTTTATAAAGTATGGCGGCATCATAATAATCTCCCTTTGAAAAGGCCAGTTCGGCCATGGCTGCGGGTCCTCTCTGTGCATATGATCCTTTCAGACTCATAAGCAGGATACCAATCACTATACAGGTGAATATTCTCATTTGAAGGCTTGAATTAGTATTAAAAAACAGGAAAAAGAATCCCTTTCAGGCAAAGGAAACAAGAATTTTCAGGATTACAAAGCCTCTTTGGAATTCGTAACTGAATCCGGAATTGTTAAAATTCAAAGAATCCACAACCGCTTTGGGCAGGAGCCGGAGGAATGGATACATACGTGCACTTTAGCAGGCTTTCCAGGGGCTCAAAGTCTTGAAGAGAGCCGGAGGCAAGAGGTCTGCCTTGGTGTAATTTTTTTCCGGAATCTTGTTTTTATGAATAGCCGGTAATAGCTTTGATGAATTAAATTTTTTAAAACTTATTCACATGAAACAATTACAACTCCTTCTGCTTTGCTTTGTGTTCCTGATATCTTCAGTTCATCGGGCAATCGCGCAACCTGCCTTGATCACAGGTGGTAATGTGATCAAAGTAAATTTATCCGCAGTCGCTATCAGCCACTATTCCCTCCAATATGAGCGTGTGACAGGACCGAATCAGTCCTTCGCCATCGGGTTTGGAATTTCGCCGGATGTAGAGCTTCCATTTAAAAGCACATTGCTTGATCAGTTCGGTGATGAAGAGGATGCAAGAACCGCCATTGAATCGATGAAGTTTACCAAATTTACCGTGACACCTGAATACAGGTTTTATATCAGTAAGAAAGGGGCCCCCAAAGGCTTTTATCTCGCCACTTTTGCAAGGTATACCAACATGTCCATTAAAGATACTTATGAATTCACGCCAAGCAGTGGCAAGAAGCATTATATGGAAGTGGAAGGCAGCTTTAATGGTTATGGCGCCGGCGCCATGCTGGGCATACAGTGGTTGCTGGGAAAAAGTGTAACACTGGACTGGTGGATTGTAGGACCTTTCATCGGAGTGATGAGTTCCAAATTCACCGGTGTCGACCATGATACATCTGACATTCTTACAGAGCAGGATGAACGCGACCTCGAAAAGGACATCAACGATATCGAAATTCCATTATGGACCCTTGATGCCAAAGTTGATAATATGAGGGCGGACGTAGATCTCAGCGGACCTTTCTACGGAGTACGAATGATGGGACTTAGTCTTGGAGTGAGGTTCTGATCACCCTACAGTAAAAAGAAAAAGCGGGAGGCTGTTCAATTGAACAGCCTCCCGCTTTTTGAATTTGGCTGAACCGGTGTGAATGCAAAGCATACCGGTACAAAACCTTCCCGTGATCATCTGACCATCACAAGTTCCCTGTATTTGGCTAATGGCCAGCTTTCATCATCTACGATCAGTTCAAGTTTGTCAGCATGATACCTGATGATATCAAAATAAGAACGAACTTCATTGCAGTAAGCGATGGCTTTATCACGCTGATCCTCGAGTTTGTTAACACGCTTCCTTGCTTCAATCATTTCATTGACTTTCATTTTAATCGTGCTAACGTGTTCGGAAATCTCCCGAACCATGTCAACCTGCACAGCATAGACATCCTGTGGCATACCAATACGGGTAAGTGATTCGACATTTCCGGCCAGAATACTCTGGTATTTCAATGCAGCCGGAATAATGTGATTGACAGCCAGGTCACCCATTACCCGGGCTTCGATCTGGATCTTTTTGATATAGGTTTCGAGCATGATCTCATGACGCGCTTCCACCTCACGGTGACTGAAGATTTCAAGGTCTGAGAAAAGTTTGAGGGATTTTTTGGAAACATAAGCATCCAGGGCTTCCGGCGTGGTTTCAATATTGGAGAGTCCGCGCTTCGCTGCTTCTTTCTTCCATTCTTCAGAATAACCATTGCCTTCAAACCTTATGTTCTTTGATTCAATAATGTACTGTCTGAGGACTTTCAGGATCGCCTCATCCTTCTTCAGACCCTTCTCCAGGTGCGAATCCACTTCTTTCTTGAAGTGCCTTAGTTGGCCGGTGACAATGGAATTGAGAACCATCATGGCATTGGCGCAGTTGGCCGAAGAACCGACCGCACGAAATTCGAATTTATTGCCTGTGAAAGCGAAAGGCGAAGTGCGGTTCCTGTCGGTATTATCCAGCAGGATCTCCGGGATTTTGCCTATGTTGAGTTTCAACGCGGTTTTTTCGTCAGCGGTCATCTTCTTGTCGGGTACTGTTTCTTCCAGTTCATTAAGAATCCTGCTGAGTTGTCCACCAAGGAAGATAGACATGATCGCCGGAGGTGCTTCATTGGCGCCAAGTCTGTGGTCATTGCTAGCCGAGGCGATACTCGCACGCAGGAGATCTGCATGTTCGAATACCGCACGGATTGTTGTTACGAAGAACGTGAGAAACATCAGATTGCTCTTTGGAGTACTGCCCGGACTAAGGAGGTTCTTTCCGGTGTTGGTACTCAGGCTCCAGTTATTGTGCTTTCCGCTGCCATTAATACCGGCATAAGGCTTTTCATGGAGCAGTACTTTGAAATGATGGCGACGTGCCACCTTGTCCATGAGGTCCATCAACAATGCATTATGATCTACGGCAAGGTTGATCTCTTCAAAAACAGGAGCGCATTCAAACTGACTTGGCGCCACTTCATTGTGCCGGGTCTTGAGCGGGATGCCGAGTTTATAAGCTTCTGTTTCAAAGTCGAGCATGAAAGAATACACGCGTTCGGGAATGGATCCGAAATAATGATCCTCCAGTTGCTGACCTTTCGCCGCAGAATGACCGAACAAGGTTCTGCCGGTGATCAGAAGGTCGGGTCTTGAATTGTGCAAAGCTGTATCGACCAGGAAATACTCCTGTTCCACTCCGAGTGTGGCATGAACCTTTGTTATGTCTTTGTCAAAGAACTGACATACCTCCACGGCCGCCTTGTCAAGTTCATGCAAGGCTTTGAGTAGTGGCGCCTTATAATCAAGGGTTTCACCTGTGTAGGAAACAAAGATGGTTGGAATGCACAGCGTTTTACCACTGTTGCTCTCCATGATAAAGGCCGGCGAACTGGGATCCCATGCCGTATATCCTCTGGCTTCAAAAGTATTGCGGATTCCACCGCTTGGAAATGATGAGGCATCCGGTTCCTGCTGCGCCAGCGCGTTACCTGAAAAATGTTCAATGGCTTTCCCATCACTCATCTCGAAGAAAGAGTCGTGCTTTTCGGCGGTCAGACCGGTGAGAGGCTGAAACCAATGCGTATAATGAGAACATCCTTTGCTGTTCGCCCAGTCTTTCATGCCGAGCGCTACCAGGTCTGCCATGCTCCTGTCTATTTGCACTCCATGATCGACAGCGGCCATCACAGCCCGGAATGCCTCCTTTGGGAGGTGCTTTTGCATGGCCTCCTTATTAAATACGTTACTGCCGAAAAAATCGGAGATTTTAACCGATGGAGGATTTACCGGTACCGGCTGACGGTCTAGGGCCGCATGAAGAGCCCTGAAGCGAATGTTAGACATAATCTTATAATTTCTTTTTGGTTTAAACTTGAATTTTGGAATAGAGTTATAAAAATTTTCACAATGATACTATAAAAACAGGGGGGTGGTCAAGAAAAAACATATATTTTTTTCACAAAGCCTTTAAAAAATGGGGGGGTATCATGAAAAATTGGTGTAATACTAGAAAATCTTACATTTTTTAAAATTTCCAGGAAATCCAGGATTTTGCTAAAAATATGGAAAAGGCATAAAAAAAACAGTCTTCCTGAACCAGAAGACTGTTTTTTCGAAGCTTTTATTTGAAATCTTACTTTCTTCCTAATCGATAGAGGAACCTGACATGGGAGGCTACCGCTTTGGCGAAACTGGGTTGTTCATGATAGGGAAGACCGTGTTTTTTACAGGTTTCTTTAACAATCACGCTTAGTTCCGGATAATGAACATGGGAGATCTTGGGGAAGAGGTGATGCTCAACCTGATGATTGAGTCCTCCAGTAAGCCAGGTTACCAGTTTGCTTCCTGTTGCAAAATTAGCTGTAGTCCTGACCTGGTGCGTTGCCCAGTCACTTTCTATAGGCTTGGCATCTGCAGGAGGAACATAAAAATTAGTGTCCTCTACTGTATGGGCCAACTGAAAAACCACACTTGTGATCAGTCCGGTTGTAATGGCGAAAGTGGCGTAACCAAGAAGGAAAACAGGAAGGGAATAAAAATTCAGCGGAATGGCAACATAGAAAGTAAAATAGAGAACTTTTGTAAGCCAGAATCCGAGGTGGTCTTTAAGACCGATTTTGATATTGTCATGGTCTGCGATGCGACGGGTAAAATATTTCTTGAAGTCCAGTACAAAGATCCAAAACATGTACATCAGACCGTAGGCAAAGGGAAAATAAACATGTTGAAATCTATGCATTGACCTACGCTTCTGGCTTTCTGTCATTCTGAAGAATGGTTCGTTCAGAATATCATCATCGACATGGTCAACATTAGTGAAGGTGTGATGGATAACATTGTGTTTGATGTTCCACAGGAAGGCGCTTGCGCCAAGCATATTAAGGGTGAGTGCCGCAAGGCGATTCACTCTGGGATTTTTTGACAGACTTCCATGCGCTCCATCGTGCATAATGTTAAATCCGATGAGGGCGGTTGTGATTCCAAGGAATACACAGAGCAGTAATGCCCAGGCCCCCGGAAGGAGATGGAAAGCAAGAACAATATAGGTGCTTAGAAAGGCAGTCAGAAGTATGATGGATTTCACCAGGTTACGGTGATCCCCATGAGTGGAAATTTTTTTCTCTTCAAAGTAAGCGTGAACACGGGTTTTCAGATCCTTGTAAAAACTGGTATCATTACCGCTGAATTTGATTGCTGACATTCCTGATTTAATTTGTCAAGAGAAATTCACGGAAGAGAAATGTTTTTTCGCTTCTCAGTACTGCGATTCCCCTTTGTTGTTTGGATAGGCAAATATACTCTTTATCGGTGATTTTTTAACAGGTCTGACAGCTAAAAATGACATCCGCCTGTTAATAATTCAGAATTCATGCAGGATGAATCCTTATTCTGTTAATTCAGATGAAGCAGAGGTGAAAACGGGTTCAGGACAAATGAAGCCTCTTTATAAAATTTCCTTTCCCGGAAAAATTACCAGCCTGATTTGTATTTCTTTTTCGTTTTGCCGGTTTTAAAATCCTCCTTCTGCGAACGTCTGCCTCCCTTTGCCTTATCATGCCGCTGAAATCCGGAAGTCTTGGCAAAACTTTTTTTGTGTGAGTCCTTCTTGGGAGTGTCGCCGGATTTTTCGACTCTTACCGGGCGGCCATTATGAAATTCATCATGAAAAGATTTAAGCGCTTTTTGCATCAGAGCCTCCTCTTCAATTTCAATAAAGGAATAGACCGGTTTTATGTCTATGCGTCCGATATCTGATTTTTTCAGTCCGGTCATTTCAAGAACATATGCCAGAAGATTGCCTTTGTCGAAACCGTCAACAGAACCGACATTAATGAACATGCGTGGTACTCCATAGCGCGGCCTGTCCATGGAGGATTTTCCCTGGTGGGCAATATCTACATTCAGATCCGGCGCGTTACGGTAATCATTTAGAAATCTGTTGAATTCGAGACTCACTATCCTTTTGATGATCTCCTCACGGCTGAGGTCCTGAAGTTCCTTATAGACCGGTTCAAGATATTTTGAAAGTCCCTTTTCATTCACGCTTACAGAATGAATCTTTCTGATGAAATGAAGTAGTTGTTGTTCGCCAATATCTACCGCGTCCGGAATCTTTGAAAGATGAAATTTCTTGTTAATCTTTTTTTCGATCTGCCGGATCTTATGCATCTCTTTAATATTGATCAGAACGATCGACATTCCGGATTTCCCGGCTCTCGCTGTCCGTCCGCTGCGGTGTGTGTAATTTTCAGGCTCGTCTGGCAGATGATAGTGGATAACGTGTGAGATGTCCTTCACGTCAATTCCTCTCGCTGCTACATCAGTGGCAACCAGCACCTGGAGGGAACGGTTCCTGTAACGGTTCATTACTTTATCCCTCTGTTGCTGACTCAGGTCTCCGTGAAGTGAATCCGCATTATAACCGTCTCTTATAAGATTCTCCGCAATCCTCTGCGTGTCTAACTTTGTCCGGCAAAAGACCACTCCGAATAATTCTGGCGTGGAATCCAGAATCCTGCGCAGTGCGGTATATCGATCTTTTTCATGGATCACATAATAGTGGTGCTCCAGATTATCTGCTCCGCTGTTTTGTCTGCCTATGGTGAGTTCTGCAGGATCACGCATATAATTGGCCGAAATGGATCTTACTTCCGATGGCATCGTGGCTGAGAACAACCAGGTGTTTTTTGTATCAGGCGTGGTGGAAAGGATATCGTCAATGTCGTCCTGAAAACCCATGTTCAGCATCTCATCGGCTTCGTCAAGAACAACGAATCTTACAGCATGCAGACTCAATGCCTTGCGTCCAATCAGGTCTATAAGTCTGCCGGGAGTTGCGACGATGATTTGAGCTCCGCGTTTCAGCTGTCGTATTTGTGTGGTAATACTTGCACCGCCATAAACTGCCACGATATTTGCATTTTGAATGAACTTCGAAAACCGGATCAGGTCTTCGGTGATCTGAACGCAAAGTTCACGTGTAGGTGCCAGTACAAGAGCCTGGCTTGCCTGAGATGAAAAATTTATTTTTTCTATCAGCGGCAGGCCAAAAGCAGCCGTTTTGCCGGTTCCGGTTTGAGCCAGTCCGATAAGATCTGTATTGTCTTTTAAGAGAAGGGGGATAGCTTGTTGCTGAATGGGAGTAGGTTCAGTAAAGCCCAGCGCATCAATAGCTTTTAACACTTTTTCGCCCAAGCCCAGTGAAGGGAAGGTATTCATATGGATATTCAAAATAAGGCTGCGAAGGTAGTTCTAAAAAAGGGAAACTCCTTGAAAAACAGTAAATAAATTGAAAAAGGTCTTGCTGTTGTAACTTGAACCTGTCATCTGGCATTCAAAGTCCCGCTTGTTCCGGACTTATTTACTGCCAGGTTTTATCACGGGTAGAAAATCGCTTTTTGATTGTATTCTGAGAAAATTGCAAAGATTGATTTTCTGTTCGCCGTGCAATGGATTATTATATTTCGTGATCTGTTTCAAAGGATCGTGTTCTTCCTGACCAAGTCTAACGATAGGGTTTTCCAGGAACAGGGCCCTTAGGTACCAGCGCTTAAACGTACATAAGCTCTTTTACTGCTTTAATCACCCTTTCCGGATTAGGTAAATAAGCCTCAATCAATGTAGGAGCGTAGGGAAGTGGAACATCTCTTCCCATAACTCTGAGCACAGGTGCGTCGAGATAATCAAAAGCGTCTTTTTGAACCTTGAAGGCTACTTCTGTGGCAATAGCCGCCAATGGCCAGCTCTCTTCGACAATAAGCAGACGGTTCGTCTTACGCACGCTCCTTATAACCGTTTCATAATCGATTGGACGAACGGTACGCAGGTCGATCAGCTCAGCATTGATTTGTTCTTTCTCCAGTTCCTCTGCGGCTTTGCGAGCAACCTTCATCATCTTTCCAAAAGAAACTATTGTGACATCTGTTCCTGTACGCACAATATCAGCAACTCCGATTGGAATAAGATATTCACTATCAGGAACCATTCCTTTATCGCCATACATCTGTTCACTTTCCATGAAGATGACCGGATCATCATCCCTGATGGCTGATTTCAAAAGCCCTTTCGCATCCGCCGGATTGGAGGGTACGATCACCTTGAGTCCGGGACAATTTGCATACCAGCTCTCAAAAGCCTGTGAGTGTTGTGAGCTGAGCATTCCTGCGGAAGCTGTCGGTCCACGGAATACAATGGGTACACGGTATTGACCACCGCTCATGCTCATCATCTTCGCTGCCGAATTGATTACCTGATCTATGGCGACAAGTGAAAAGTTAAAAGTCATGAATTCAATGATCGGCCTGAGTCCGTTCATCGCTGCGCCAACACCGATACCTGCAAAACCAAGTTCGGCAATAGGCGTGTCAATAACACGCCTGGGACCAAATTCATCCAGCATACCCTGACTCACCTTGTAGGCGCCATTATATTCAGCCACTTCCTCTCCCATGAGGAATACACGTTCGTCACGACGCATTTCTTCACTCATGGCTTCTCTCAGCGCTTCCCTGAATTGCAGTTCTTTCATAACTAATATTCTCAAATTTATCGAGAAGCGGAAATCATTCCGCAACTAACCTGTTAATACATCCGCATGGGCTGCAAATGTAGAAAAATCCACATTCATTCCATGCTATTCAATTCCTCCCTGAGCACATCTCTTGCGGAGCTGAGTTCCTTCCAGGTACGTATATTGTTCTGTGCCCTGGCGACCGGCAGTCCTGCTTCGTAGATACGCAATGCATCTTTGTAACGGAACATGCTTTCCAGCAATTTTCCGTACTGGTAATACACGGCCAGGTATTGCGGTTCCTCATCAAGGATTTTACGAAAATGTAATTCCGATTCTTCATATTGTTCTGCATGGAGCAATTCGAGCGCCAGCGCATATCTTGTAAAATGATCCCCGTCTTCTTCCAGCAGAAAGGTCTTCAGCTTTTCTATCCTCGACTTTCGTTCAGTATGCATTCCCATTTCGAAAAATTATTTATGTATCTTCGCGCAAAAATCGGTAAAATTGATTTTTACGAATGTACGAATCATGGAGAATGGAGGGTTAATTCAACTCAGGTTCATACAGCAAGGTCGTGCATCTTCCTCCTGGTCACCAGTAATCTTTTTTCCGGATATATAATTCAACATGAAAATATTAGTCTCTATCTCACATGTGCCTGATACGACGGCAAAGATCGTTTTCTCCGCGGATAACAAGGAGTTCAATCCTGCCGGGGTAACCTATATACTGAACCCTTATGATGAGATCGCACTTTCAAAAGCTGTGGATCTGGCTGCTGCATCCGGTGGCAGCGTGACTGTCATTCATGTAGGAGAAGCCCCCTCGGAACCGACGATCAGGAAAGCCCTGGCAATAGGGGCCAATGATGCCGTACGGATCAATGCCCAGCCACGTGACGCGTACTTTGTCGCAAAGCAGATCGCAAGTTATGTTCAGAGCCATCCTTACGATATGATATTATGCGGCCGCGAATCGAGTGATCACAACGGTTCTTCCGTTCCCGCCATGATAGCTGCCATGTTGGACATTCCCTGTATTCTCTTCGCGAAAAGTCTCAGTGTGGAGGGAGGCAGTGCAACCCTGGAAAATGAAATTGAAGGCGGCAAGGAGATCGTCACTACGCCTCTTCCCTTTGTTGCCGGAGCTTCAGAAGGTATGGCAGAATGGAAAATTCCTAATATGCGCGGAATCATGTCGGCAAGGACCAAACCGTTGCAGGTAATCGATGCTGTGGAAAGCGAAAGATATACTACTGTTATCTCCTACGATAAGCCGGTTCCGAGGAGTGCCGTGAAACTCATCCCCGCCGAGGATGCAGGAAGTTTATTCGAAATTCTCAGAGAAGAAAAAAAGGTCATTTGAATATCAAACTATTAATTTAATCAGTATAAATCAAAGGCATGTCGGTTTTAGTTTATATAGAAAACACAGAAGGGAAATTCAAGAAGAGCGCATTCGAGATCATTTCATATGCAAAAGCAATTGCGGATGAGCTGAAACTCCCCATGTGTGCATTGTCTGTAGGACAGGTCAGCGATGAAGAATTGACGAAACTTTCGCACTATGGTGCAGCCAGAATACTGAAAGCTGAAGGACCTGAGCTGAGTAAGATGTCCGTTCAGGCTTATACCAGCGCTATCTGTCAGGCTTCCCTTGCTGAGTCAGCCGGTCTTGTGATCATGTCAGCCAGTTTCTCAGGAAAAGCGATCGCTCCACGGCTTGCCGTCAAACTCAATGCTTCTCTGGGAGAGAATGTAATCGACCTGCCACGGATGAATACGGGCTTTGTGATTAAGAAGAACGCATATTCCGGTAAGGCCTTTGCTTTTGTTGAATTGCTTTCAGAAAAAAAAGTGATCAGCCTGGTTCCAAACTCCTACAAGGTGGTGGAAAATCCTGTGCAGGCATCGATTGTTCCTTTTAAGACTCAGATTGAGGCCGGCGATCTCAGGCTGGTGGTCAAAGAAAGTATACGTTCAACCGATAAAGTTTCCTTACCTGATGCTGAACTTGTCGTTTCCGCAGGACGGGGAATGAAAGGCCCGGAGAACTGGAAGATGATCGAAGAACTTGCTGAAGTACTGGGTGCTGCAACAGCTTGCAGCAAACCTGTATCTGATGCGGGTTGGAGGCCGCATTCCGAACACGTCGGACAAACCGGCATAGCCATCAGTCCAAATCTTTACCTGGCGATCGGCATCTCCGGTGCTATCCAGCACCTTGCCGGGGTGAGCAATTCAAAAGTTATTGTCGTGGTCAATAAAGATCCTGAAGCGCCCTTCTTCAAAGCTGCCGATTATGGAATCGTCGGGGACGCATTTGAGGTTTTGCCAAAACTGATCGAGGCGGCCAAAGCCTTTAAATCCTCTCAAAACTGATCTAAATTTTCCGGAGCAAAACAATTTTTTTTTTAATTTCGAAAAGAATAATCATTCAAAGGAGAGCCTCTCAGATTCATTATGAAAAAGATCAAACTTGAGATTCAGGGACTTGCATACAGTCAGACTCAATCAGGAGCATATACCCTGATCCTCGGTGAAGAAAAGGGGAAAAGAAGACTACCGATAGTTATTGGAGCCTTTGAAGCGCAGGCCATCGCCATCGAACTGGAGAGCATGACTCCGACACGACCCCTGACACATGATCTTTTTAAGCATCTAGCGCATGCCTTTGACATTCAGGTGGAAGAGGTACTGATCTATAATCTTCTGGAAGGAATTTTTTATGCCAAGCTGATCTGCAATAACGGTGAGAAAAAGGAAGAGATTGATGCCCGCACGAGTGACGCGATAGCACTCGCCGTCAGATTTAATTGTCCGATATACACCTATGAATTTATTTTATCCCAATCAGGCATTATCCAGGAAGAAGGCAGCATAGAAGGTATTCAGGATCATATAGAACATCCTGCCCCGGCTTCAGCGACCAAATTGTCTGAAGGCGAACTGGCCGCGTCCAGTACCGAAGATCTGAAGGAGCTTTTAAAGAAGGCCATTGATGAAGAAGCTTATGAGAGGGCCGGCCGGATTCGAGATGAACTGAATAAACGAAAAAGTTCCTGATCATTTCCTTTCCTCCGGGTTTTTCTCACCGGGAAGGCTTTACAATTTCTCCACATTTTTATTTCCGAATCCTTTTTAGATATTCGTAGGGTTATTGTGCTGCCTCTTGCCTGGTTAACCCTTTAAATTAATCCTGATATATGGAGCGATTCACCGGTCTCATTGGAATTTTTATTATCCTGCTTATTGCTTTTCTTATGTCCAACAACCGTAAGGCCATAAGTTTGCGTGTTGTGATAAGCGGTCTTCTACTTCAACTCGGACTGGCGGTATTCATACTTAAAACTCCGGTCGGACAAAGGATTTTCGGTACACTCGGTCAATGGGTGACCAAGCTACTTGACTTCAGCAACAGCGGCGCCGAATTTGTTTTCGGATTCCTGGTAAAGAAAGAAGTGCTGGATGCAGCACTTGGTCCGGGGCACAGTTTTATCTTTATGTTCAAGATACTTCCAACCATAATTTTTGTAGCCGTACTTGTATCCATTGCATATCATATCGGACTCATGCAACGAATCGTCGCCTTCTTTGCCAAACTGATGCTGAAGCTTATGAACGTCAGTGGCGCAGAGGCTCTGAGTAATGTGGCCAGTGCCTTCGTTGGACAGGTCGAAGCGCAGATCATGATTAAGCCTTACCTTTCAAGGATGACCATGTCGGAATTGCTGGCCAGCATGAGCGGAAGTATGGCTTGTATTGCAGGTGGTGTTATGGCGGTATATATCTCCATGGGTGTGCCGGCCAATCTTCTCATTGCGGCCAGTATCATGGCAGCACCCGCCGCATTGGTTATTTCAAAAATTGTGATGCCGGAGACTCAGGTTTCCGAGACAAAAGGGACCATTAAGATGGAAGTAAAAAAAACCTATAGTAATTTTATGGATGCCGTATCGCATGGTGCCGGTGATGGTATGAAGGTTTCACTGAATGTGATTGCCATGCTTATCGGAGTGATAGCCCTTATTGCCCTCATTGATTTTGTGCTCGGTAAATTTGGAATGTTCATCTATACCAATACAGCCTATTCAAGCTTAC
This sequence comes from uncultured Flavobacteriales bacterium, assembly GCA_964544885.1. Lineage (GTDB taxonomy): Bacteria > Bacteroidota > Bacteroidia > AKYH767-A > 2013-40CM-41-45 > QQVM01. The sequence continues at coordinate 18,840 of CAZJDX010000009.1, read as the reverse complement.
TCGGTATAGATTTCCAGGAATTAAGTCTGAAAGAAATTCTTGGATCCGCCTTTTCCCTTTTTGCCTATGTCATGGGAGTCCCCGGGAAAGATGTACATCTGGTAGGGCAATTGCTTGGAACAAAATTCGCGGTCAATGAATTTGTGGCATACTCCGATCTTTCACCCATGCTGGCTGCCAGCCTGCTGGAACCAAAGACGATTACTATCGTCAGCATAGCGCTGTGTGGGTTCGCCAATTTCAGTTCAATCGCCATTCAGGTTGGAGGAATAGGAGAACTTGCGCCTTCAAGACGGGCCGATCTTGCCAGTCTCGGATTCAAGGCACTCATATGCGGAACACTTGCTTCTTACCTTAGCGCGACAGTTGCCGGAATTTTAATGTAAATTTGTCTCAGGGATTCTGTACCGATTCATCATCAGACTAAAAATCATGAAACCATATCTTGATTTGCTCGATCATGTAATGAAGAGGGGCGTCGACAAAAGCGACCGGACCGGTACCGGAACGCGGAGTGTCTTCGGTTACCAGATGCGATTCGACCTGGAGGATGGTTTTCCGCTGCTGACCACGAAAAAATTGCATACACGTTCCATCTTTCATGAGCTCCTCTGGTTTCTAAAAGGTGAAACGAACATTGCCTACCTTAAAGAGAATGGGGTAAGTATCTGGGATGATTGGGCGGATGAGAACGGAGATCTGGGTCCGGTGTACGGTTCGCAGTGGAGAAAGTGGGATGCAGGTTCAGGGAAAACGATAGATCAGATTTCAGAGGTCGTAGAACAGATTAAGAATAATCCTGATTCAAGAAGACTGATCGTTAGCGCCTGGAATGTCGGAGAGATCAGTCGTATGAAATTACCGCCCTGTCATGCCTTCTTTCAGTTCTATGTGGCAAATGGCAGACTGAGTTGTCAGCTTTATCAACGCAGCGCCGATATATTTCTGGGTGTTCCCTTTAATATCGCTTCGTACGCGGCGCTGACCATGATGATGGCCCAGGTCTGCGGATTAAGGCCAGGCGAATTCATACATACTTTCGGCGATGCGCATATCTATTCAAATCATTTTGATCAGGTGGCTCTACAATTGACACGATCACCCAGAGCCTTGCCAAAGCTGGTGCTGAATCCCGGCATAAAGAATATTTTTGATTTCAGATTTGAGGATTTGAAGATCGAAAACTATGATCCGCATCCTCATATTAAAGCATCCGTAGCAGTCTGATTCCATTCACTTCAACCATAGGCTTGCCTTTGCAAATTTCCATCATCGTCGCGCTTTCTGAGAATAATGTTGTCGGAGTTAGGAACCAGCTTCCCTGGAAACTTTCTGCGGATCTGAAACGGGTGAAATCCCTGACCATGGGTCATCATATTATCATGGGAAGAAAGACTTTTGAAAGCATCGGAAGACCACTTCCCGGCAGGACTAATGTCATCATTACCCGGAATAAAAATTATAAGGCGGAAGGATGTGTCATCGCTTCATCTCTTCAACATGCGCTGGATATTGCCGTGAACGATAGCGAAGTTTTTATTTTTGGCGGCGGTGAAATTTTTAAAGAAGCTATGCCCCTGGCCTCAAAAATTTATATGACCCGGGTACACACTCATTTGGAAGGAGATACTTTTTTTCCTCAGATCAAACCTTTCGACTGGAGGATCGTGGAGCTTCAGGAGTTTAAAGCGGATGAAAGAAATGAATTTGATTATTCATTTATGACCTTGATCCGTGTTGAAGCGGAATAATCCGGAAACAAAAAAGCCTCCATAAGGAGGCTATAATTCTTTACCCTTCGTCTTTCAGTTCAGTTCCGGACAGGCCGCAGGATCCGAACAATCAATACCATTGGCTTCGCATTTCTTTCTGCATTGTTCAGAACAACCTTTCATTTTGCCTTTACCATGATGTATCCCCATTCCTCCTTTACCCATTGATCTCCTGCAATCTTTCATACTGACGGCGCATTTGCCGTCAGCGGTCATAACACAATCAGTACTGTCGATCTTCCCTTCGCTAATCCATAATGCACAAGTAGCTGAATCAATCAGGCAGTTGCCATCGGCATCCATTTCACAATTCATGTCAGCCATGCCTCCGCAACACTTTTCCTTCATCATCTCCGAATGCTGTCCCGGCATTGCGCAACAGGCTTCATCCATGGAGCTTCCGTTAAGCGCGATATGCGGCGCGATGATCAATGAGACGATCGACATAAGTTTGATAAGGATGTTCATGGAAGGACCTGAAGTATCCTTAAAAGGATCTCCTACCGTATCACCGGTAACGGAGGCTTTGTGAGGTTCCGAACCCTTATAAAAAGTTTCACCATTGATGTCAACACCTTTTTCAAAAGATTTCTTCGCATTGTCCCATGCACCACCCGCATTATTCTGGAACATACCCATGAGTACACCGGAAACGGTCACACCGGCGAGCAGGCCACCCAGTACTTCCGGACCAAAAGCGAAACCAACGATCACCGGAACTATCAGGGCGATGGCACCGGGCGCGATCATTTCGCGGATCGAAGCCTTGGTGGATATGGCCACACATTTCTCATATTCCGGTTTGGCCTTGTATTCCATGATGCCGGGTATTTCGCGGAACTGACGGCGTACTTCATTCACCATATCCATGGCTGCACGTCCTACCGCTGCAATAGCCAGTGATGAGAAAATGAAAGGAATCATGCCTCCAACAAAAAGTCCTGCCAACACATCCGCTTTATAAATATCGATACTGTCAATTCCTGCGACTCCTACAAAAGCAGCGAAGAGCGCGAGTGAGGTGAGTGCGGCCGAAGCGATGGCGAATCCTTTTCCACTGGCTGCGGTAGTGTTACCTACTGCATCCAGGTTATCCGTACGCTGACGGACTTCTTTAGGCAGCCCGCTCATTTCGGCGATTCCACCGGCATTATCTGCGATAGGACCGAATGCATCAATGGCTAATTGCATGGCGGTGGTAGCCATCATTCCCGCGGCCGCGATGGCCACACCATATAAACCAGCGAAGAGATAAGAACCGTAAATGCCGCTGGCAAGAACCAGGATAGGAAGCGCGGTGGATTCCATTCCCACAGAGAGCCCGCCAATGATGTTGGTTGCATGACCGGTAGAGGACTGACGCACGATCGAATTGACAGGCCTTTTACCCATTGCCGTATAATATTCAGTGATCATGCTCATTAATGTGCCCACCACAAGTCCAAGCAGGATAGAGTAGAAGACAGAGATTTTGGAAAACTCAAAACCACGGATATTCATGGTATCGGGAAGGATGTAATCAACCAGAAAATAAGATGCAATGGCAGTAAAGATGATGGATGACCAGTTACCCATGTTCAGGGCATGCTGCACACTGCCGTTATCATCCTTTATCTTTACGAAGATCATTCCGAGGATAGAGAACACCAGACCGATACCGGCAATGAGCATAGGTAACAGCACCGGTGCAATTCCGCCGAACATGTCATTTGAAACGATCTCGCTTCCCAATACCATAGTAGCGAGAATGGTTGCTACATACGAGCCAAACAGGTCAGCGCCCATACCTGCAACATCACCCACATTATCACCTACGTTATCAGCAATAGTGGCAGGATTGCGTACATCATCCTCCGGGATACCTGCTTCCACCTTTCCGACAAGATCAGCGCCCACATCTGCCGCTTTGGTATAGATGCCACCACCTACCCGTGCAAAAAGAGCGATGGACTCTGCGCCGAGCGAGAATCCGGCAAGCACCTCAAGCGCTTTTTTCATTTCATTGCCGTTTACACTCGCACCTGTACTCTGTACATACATGGTAAAGAACAGAATGAAAAGTGAACCCAAACCCAGTACAGCAAGACCCGCCACTCCAAGACCCATCACCGAGCCACCGGTAAACGAAACCCGAAGTGCGCTGGATAGACTGGTCCGGGCGGCCTGAGTCGTTCTGACATTCGCCTTGGTGGCGATGTTCATTCCAATGTAACCTGCAACCGCTGAAAAAACGGCACCAATGATGAAGGAGATCGCGATCACCGGACTGGAATGTTCCACACTGGAACCTGACCAGACAAGAAGAATGGAAGCAATCACAACAAAGTAGGAAAGCATTTTCCATTCCGCTTTCAGAAATGCCATGGCTCCTCTTGCAATATATCCTGAAAGTTCTCCCATATTCTGATCACCGGCATCCTGTTTAGTGACCCAGGAAGCTTTGATGAACATAATGATGAGTCCCACTATTCCGAGGAGTGGTACTATGAAGGCTAAATTTGTCATATAATAACTAATTAATTTTTCAAAGGGTTGCAAAGGTAAAGGAAAGGCCTAAAAAACCAAATTTGGAAAGGAAGGTAGATTCCGAAATCCCAACAATCATATATTCTTGCATCCGGTGATTAAGCATGAAGATGAGAACCGCTTCTCACTATCATGCGATTTTGTGTTTACAGCAGACTTTCAATTATGATCTAAAAAAAGTACCTTTGCAACCTTTAAATAATTTAATGTCCTGTGATTCAGGCAAATCAATCCATGCAAATCAGAAATATTGCCATTATTGCCCACGTCGATCACGGTAAAACCACACTGGTGGATAAAATGCTCCACCAGGCCAAACTTTTCCGTGATAATCAGCACACCGACGATCTCATCCTTGACAACAATGACCTGGAAAGGGAAAGAGGCATCACGATCGTGGCTAAAAACGTGTCGATAAGGTACAAAGATGTTAAAATCAATATAATAGATACACCCGGTCACGCCGATTTCGGTGGTGAAGTTGAAAGAGTGCTGACCATGGCCGATGGTGTATTGCTCCTGGTGGATGCTTTTGAAGGTCCCATGCCACAAACCAGGTTCGTAACTCAAAAGGCTTTGAGTCTTGGTCTCAAACCAATTGTGGTGGTGAATAAAGTTGACAAGGAGAATTGTCGTCCCGATGAAGTGCATGAACAGATTTTTGATCTTTTCTTTAATCTGAATGCAAGCGAAGAGCAATTGGATTTTCCAACCCTATACGGTTCATCCAAGCATGGATGGATGAGTACAGACTGGAACAAACCGACACAGGATATAACCGCATTGCTTGACGCTATCATCGAACATATTCCTCCTGCACCAGTACATGATGGAACTCCCCAGATGCTGATCACCTCGCTTGACTATTCCAGTTTTGTCGGACGCATCGCTATCGGCAGGGTTTTCCGCGGAACACTTAAAGAGAATATGCCTGTATCGTTGGTAAAACGAGATGGTACGGTTGTTAAATCAAGAATAAAGGAATTACACAGCTTCGAAGGACTGGGAAGAAGCAGAAAAGAATGCATCAGCGCCGGAGACATTTGCGCTATTGTCGGCCTGGAGAATTTCGATATCGGTGATACGGTTGCGGATATTGAAAATCCTGAAGCCCTGCCAACCATTGATGTTGATGAGCCAACCATGAGCATGCTGTTCACAATCAATAATTCGCCATTCTTCGGTAAAGAAGGAAAATTCGTTACAAGCAGACACTTACGCGACAGGTTATATAAAGAGACTGAAAAGAATCTTGCTTTAAAAGTGGAGGAGACCGGATCACCGGATGCCTATAATGTATACGGCCGTGGTATTCTGCATCTCTCCATTCTTATTGAGACGATGAGAAGAGAAGGGTATGAACTACAGGTTGGTCAACCTCAGGTTATTATAAAGGAAATTGATGGACAGAAATGTGAACCGATCGAAATGATGACAGTAAACGTTCCAGAAGAGTTCTCCGGTTCAGTCATAGACCTCATTACGCAGCGTAAAGGAGAATTACTGGTAATGGAACCTAAGGGAGATGTCTTACATATGGAGTTCAATATTCCGGCTCGAGGTATTATCGGCCTGAGAAACAGTATTTTAACAGCAACTCAAGGGGAGGCGGTGATAGCTCACCGATTCAAAGCCTATGAACCCTGGAAAGGGGAGATACCCGGACGTATCAATGGCGTTGTGTTATCGATGGATAAAGGAAAGACGACTGCTTATTCAATTGACAAATTGCAAGACAGAGGCCGCTTCTTTATTGATCCTGCAGAAGAAGTCTATGCCGGACAAGTGATTGGTGAGGGCATACGGCCCGGTGACCTTGTAGTGAATGTTACAAGGGCCAAACAACTTACGAATATGCGTGCATCGGGAAGTGACGAAAATGTACGCATAACTCCTAAGATAAATTTTTCACTGGAAGAAGCAATGGAGTACATTGAAAAGGATGAATATCTTGAAGTAACTCCTAAATCTATTCGAATGCGCAAAATTTTGCTGGATGAAAATGAACGAAAGCGCGCATCCAAAAATTAATGAACAATTCCCCGCTGTTCTGAAAAATTATCATAATATTGCGGCTTAATTTTCACCATAACACAATTACAAAAAAAACCATGACTAAATTTCGTACTTTATCTTACCTCCTTATTGGAATAATCGGAATTGCCCTGGCAGGATGTAATGGCCTCGGCAAAATGGCTAAGAACTTCAGTACTGTCAAGTATGAAGTAACTCCAAACCCGGTTGAACTGCACGGAGACAGCGTCGCTATTGCGATCAAAGGCACCTACCCGGCAAAATATTTTGCCAAAAAGGTTGATGCAACTGTCACTCCTTATGTCAAATCTTCAAGTGCGGAAACCAATTACAAATCTGTAACCATTGTCGGAGAGAAGTCGGTTACAGCCGGAACGAAGATTAATTACAAGACCGGCGGAAGTTTCAATTACACGGATAAAGTGGCCTATACACCTGATATGGCTGCTGCTGATGTGATGATCAAAGCTTCCGGAATGAAAGGAAAGACAAGCAAGGAATTAGGTTCCATGAAGATAGCTGACGGAACTATCGTAACTCCATTGCTGGTAATGTCTGACGAAAAAACCATCGTTGGAAAAGATCAGTACCAACGCATCACTCCTGCCAATTTCGAAGGAACGATGTATTACCTGATCAACACCTATAGTGTAAATCCTTCCTTCAGGGTAAAAGCCTGTGGGATTGACAATAAGCCTGAATTCGCTAAGATTGACAGTGCGTTGAAGGCATTGAGTGTGGCTCCTTATGTACTTAAAGGCGCAAACATCACCGGGTATGCTTCACCGGATGGAAAAGAGGCGCTCAACACTGACTTGGCCACAAACCGTGGCAAGGCGTCAGCCAGGCACCTGGTTGGACTCTTCAAGAAGATGAAGGTTAAAATGAGCGCTGACAGTTCTTTCTTTACACATAGTGCAGTGAACGAAGACTGGGCCGGTTTCCAGACTCTGATGCAGAGTTCAGATATGGCTCAGAAAGATATGATTCTCCGTATTGTTGCTTCCAATTCCGATGTTGAAGCAAGAGAAATGGAGATTAAGAAGATGGGAAAAGCCTATACAGAGATCGCGGAAGGAGTACTACCTAAACTCCGCCGTTCCGCTGTAGTACTGAATGCCGATAAAGTTGGCCGTTCTGACGAAGAGATAAAAGCCACCTATTCTTCCAGCCCTGATTCACTAAGCGTTGAAGAAATTCTTTACGCTGCCACACTCACTCAGGATAATAATGAGAAACTGGGAATTTATCAGACTGCTGAAAGACTTTACCCACAGGACTGGCGTACGGCAAATAATGTAGGTATGGCTAAATTCAATCTGGGAGATATCGATGCAGCCATGACGCAATTCAACAAAGCGGATCAGGTAAGCGCTAACAACCCTGTGGTGAAGAATAATCTTGGCGCATGCTACAGTCGCAAAGGCGATCGTCAGAATGCTGCTCTGATGTATGCTTCAGCTTCCGGAGCCGGACAGGAAGTGAACCATAACCAGGGAATTCTTGATATCAGAAACGGAAACTATGGGATGGCCGTCAGTAACCTTTCAACAGCAGGAAGCTTTAACCTGGCACTTGCAAAACTTCTCAACGGAGATAAGGACGGAGCCATGTCAACACTCGAAGCATCACCGGATAAAGATTCAGCAATGGGTCATTACCTCATGGCAGTAATCTCTGCCCGCAAAGGTGATGGCAGTGGTGTTGTGAATCACCTTAAGTCCAGTGTTGCAAAAGACGCCGGTCTGAAAGCCAAGGCAGCTGCAGATCGCGAATTCATCAAGTGGTTCAATGATGCTTCTTTCAAAGAAGCCCTCAACTAAGAGCAATCCTTTATAAGTCAAATCCCGGTCTGATGACCGGGATTTTTTTTTATTTGTCAGATTTAATCAAACCCAATTCTCTTTCCAATCTGCTCAGGTTGATTATCAGAGAGAATCTGTACGATGAATCCTCTTCAGGCCTGAAGATCCGGAGTCTGTATTTGGGGAATGGGATAATTCAAATCGTCTTAAAAGTTCTTGCCGGTATTCAGAAATCACATTCGACCTTCGGCGGAAACTTGCATGAAGACTGTTCGATTGGATCTCTTTATCACGGTAAAGTTCATCAATCTGTATGCCCAGTCGATGTGCCCGCATTTCCATTTCACTAAAAAGGTCAATTAAACGGAGAAGGTCCGGATGTTTCTCAATAAAAAGTTTCATCTTAAGTGGGTAAGAATGGTTGATGCAATTCTTAAACAGAGGCAAGAAAATAAAAATTCATTTACAAGTCAATATTTTAATCAAAAAGCAAGTCATTCTGTTTTCAAGATGATTTTTCAAAGAAAAAATCTAAATAAGTGGATTTTCTGCCTAAAAATCCGGGGTGGTTTATTCCGCTTTAAAAACAAAAGACAGGATGTTGGCTCCCATTTTAAGCGCTTTTTCCCTGCTTTGTGGCGAGTCTTTATGCACTTCATAATCCTCCCATCCATCTCCAAGGTCTGATTCGTAGGTGTAAAGACAGACCAAACGGCCTTCATGTACAAGACCAAATGCCTGTGGAGCTTTCTTATCATGCTCATGTACTTTTGGAAGCCCTTGGGGAAAATCAAATTTCTGATGAAAGATTGGATGCGAGAAAGGCAGTTCAACAAAATCCAGCTCAGGAAAAACTTTTTTCATCTGTGGTCGCACATAAGGATCCATGCCGTAGTTATCATCAATGTGCAAAAATCCTCCTGCAAGAAGATACTTTCGAAGATTATCAGCTTCCTGTGTTGAAAGTACCCAGTTACCGTGGCCTGTCATATGTATGAAAGGAAAGAGAAAAATGTCGGGACTTCCAGTCTCGACAATTGCCTGTTCCGGACTGATGTTCATTTTCAATTCCTCATTGCAAAACCGGATAAGGTTAGGCAGAGAGGTTTCAAGGTTCGCGTACCAGTCACCTCCGCCATTGTACTTCATGAGTGCAATACGGTAAGAAGGTTCGACAGCCAGAACTTTCGTACACCATAACAAGGTAAAAAGGATCAGTTTTTTCATTGATTGTTACGAATTGAAATTTTTATCCGGTCCGGTGGTTCTGATTTAAGACTGAAATGGCAGAGCAAGCCATGATCGCAGCCGTCTCAGTTCTCATTCTGCTCTCACCCAAAGATACAGGAAGAAATCCTTTTGAAACAGCCAACTGAATCTCATCTCCCGAAAAATCACCTTCCGGACCGATGAGAATCAGACAATCTTTCCCCTTTTGGTACTCTCCGGCGAGTGTGGATGTTGCATCCATCGTACAGATAAATCGTTGGGTGGCTCCTGCAAATTGTATGAGTTCTGAAAAATTCTGAGCCGGGTTTAAGACTGGCAGGGTGAATTTGAGGGATTGTTTCATAGCCGCCACAAGTACTTTCTGAAATCGATCTTCCCTCATGGTCTTTCTTTCAGACCTTTGACAAAGAATGGGGGTTATGGTATCAACTCCGATCTCTGTCGCCTTTTCAAGAAACCATTCAAATCGTTCGGCGTTTTTGGTTGGGGCTACCGCTAAATGAAGTTTATACCCTGCTGTATGGTAACTTTGCCTCGACTCAATCCTGAGCACACAATTTTTCTGATCGATGCTTTCAATGGTGGTTCTGTACAGGTTACCTTTTCCATCCGTCACCATGATCTCATCTCCTGTTCGATGTCTGAGTACTTTAAGCATATGACGTGCTTCGTCTTCAGGTAAACGAAACCTGTCATTTTCAATCAAAGCCGAGTAGAATAGTTCCATATTTTTTATAATGGAATAAAGAGGTCAAACTTCAGACCTGTCTTAACGACCCTAAATAAAAAGACCTTCTCTGTCTTGGGAGAAGGTCTTTTTGAGAAATGATATCTTATGCATTCACCGTTAGCACCGGGCTGGCCTGAAGAATTTCTTCGTTGGCATACTCAGCGTATTGTGCGAAGTTTTTAACGAAGGCGGCAGCAAGGGAATTAGTCTTTGCATCGAATTCACTTTTATCAGCCCATGTATTTTTCGGATTCAGGATTTCATCGGGTACTCCAGGACATGACTTTGGGATCGAAAGGTTGAAAATAGGAATCTTTTCATAGTCCACTTTTTCAAGTTCACCATTCAAAGCTGCGGTAATCATTGCCCTTGTAAAACTGAGCTTCATTCTTGCACCAACTCCGTATGATCCACCTGACCATCCCGTATTAACCAGCCACACATTCACCTTGTTTTTTCTCATTCTCTCTCCGAGAAGTTCTGCATACTTGGTAGGATGAAGTGGGAGGAAGGCTTTACCGAAACATGCTGAAAAAGTAGTTGTAGGTTCAGTAATCCCTACTTCCGTGCCTGCCACTTTCGCCGTATAGCCACTGATGAAATGATACATCGCCTGTCCTGTATTCAGTTTTGAAATGGGAGGAAGCACACCGAAAGCATCACAGGTAAGAAAGAAAATATTCTTCGGAGAACTGCCTGCCGAAGGCTCAACGGCATTGTCAATATGGTGGATAGGATAGGCGGCGCGTGTATTTTCGGTCTTACTGATATTGTCATAGTCAACGGTGGTAGTTCCATCATAAAACTCAATGTTCTCAATAAGTGCGCCGAAACGGATGGCGTTAAAAATCTGAGGTTCCTTTTCTTTTGAGAGATTCACGCACTTTGCGTAACATCCGCCTTCGAAATTAAACACACTGTTATCTGCCCATCCATGTTCATCATCACCGATCAATCCGCGGTGTGGATCAGCCGATAAGGTTGTTTTTCCGGTACCCGACAAGCCGAAGAAGATTGCAGTATCCCCGTTCTTTCCGGTATTAGCTGAACAATGCATGGACAGCACATTTTTGTCATGCGGCAATACAAAGTTCAGTACGGAAAAAATTCCCTTCTTGATCTCTCCAGTGTAACCTGTGCCTCCGATGAGAATAATTTTCTTGGTGAAGTTGAGTATTGCGAAATTACTTTGACGGGTTCCGTCTGTCTCAGGATCTGCAAGAAACCCGGGCGCACAGATAATTGTCCAATCGCTTTTGACTGTTTTTAAAATTTCGTCTTTTGTAGGACGGAGGAAAAGATTATAAGCGAACAGGTTCTGCCAGGGTGATTCGGTGACTACCCTTATGTTAAGTCTGTACTTAGGGTCAGCGCAAGCGTATGAATCACGTACATAAATGGTTTTTCCCTGCAGATAAGCGCTTACACGGTCATACAAACGGTCAAACTTGTCCGGATCGAATTTAATATTGATGTCTCCCCACCAGACTGACTTTTCAGTAATCGCATCACAGACAATGAACTTATCTTTTGGCGAACGGCCTGTGAATTTTCCTGTATCAACAGCCAGAGCACCATTGTCTGAAAGAACTCCCTCGCCGCGTATGATCGATTCCTCAACCAGCTCAGCAGGACTGAGATTCCAGTATGCATCAGCAACATTCTTAAGTCCCAGATCAGCGATGGTGGCATCTTTCGCCTTTAATCCGAATTCATTCATGATAATGTCCAATTTGTGGGGCAAAGTAAGCGAAAATTTATGGATTTGACCAATACCGGGCCAAATATGAAGCTGTCAGATCAGAAAGCTCGACAAATTTCCAATGTGTTCAGTTTCAATTTAGCAAGCCGGTAAATCTGATCAGTTTGATTCCGTATCCTGAAAATATACGATCCAACCTTGATCGTTTCAAACCTAAAGATTCAATCAGCGGCTTCTCCGGTGCCGGCAGGGCGCATTTTCATAGATATTCACATGTTGAGCCGATTTCAGCAATTCCCTGCTTCTTTCAATGAATTCGGCTTGCTCTTCCTGGCTAAGTTCAGTGAGTTCCAGACAAAAATCGGTTTCTCCCTCTCTGCCCCAATGCGTCTTTTCATAATCGATATTGATCCCCTTCTCGCCGGCATATTCTCCGATACTGTCTTCGAATCGAAGTATGGCTTGAAAGTCTACTCCATCGGCTACCGAGAAAAAAGCGATGACCAGTCTTGACTTTTCAGGGAATGTGTCTTTTGGATTAGCGGTTGCTTGAATTGTATTGGACGAAAGATCTTTAGGCTCATCGCTCGTAACCGCTTCTTTTTTTTGTCTGCAGGATGAGAGGCAGAGTGCGGAAAGAATCAGAAACAGGGCAATGATTTTTGCCGGATGAAAAAGGTATTTGTGGTTGCCTGACATAGTGACCTTCATATTCTTCCTGTTCATTTGAAATTTTTTATAATACCCATGAGAAATGCCAGCCATCCCACTATGAAGCATAGGCCTCCCAGGGGTGTAACCGGGCCCAGAATTCCTTTCCATGATTCAATACCCAGCAATTCGCGCGTAGAAAGAAGATAAATTGAACCGGAGAAGAGAAGTATTCCGGAAAGAAAGAAATATCCTGCCATCTGCATTGCCGGTGATCCGGTTTTCTCAAGAAATATGCTCAGCAATAACAGGGCCATTGCATGATAAAACTGATATTTAATCCCTGTCTCAAATACCTGTAACTGTTCTGCTGATAGTTTCGCCTTCAGTGCATGAGCACCGAAAGCCCCAATCACGACAGCAAGCCCTCCAAGGATAACACCACAAATTGCAAAGGTTTTATGCATGATAATTCAGTAATTAGTGTTTTCAGCAACAAGGTATATAGGTGTATGCAAAACAGGGAAGTTTACAGAATTGGAAATGAAGCAATATTCGTGTGCAAGTTTGTGCATTTCATCCAACTGATCGAGCATAAAACTTTCTTTAACGGTAACTGTTGGTTTGAGGACAACCACCTGAAACCGGCCACCCTTTTCATTTTCAACCATAGTTCCTGAAGGATCGTCTTTATAGTCAACAACGACCACGCCGTTATCGGCGCATAAATGGAGAAACCAAAGCATGTGGCAGGAGGACAGGGCCGCGAGTAATAATTCTTCTGGATTGTATTTAGCCTTATCACCCCTGAAGGCGGGATCAGATGAAGCGGCTATCTCCGGCTTCTCCTGAGAGGAGATGACATGAGACCTGTCATAAGATTGGTAATTGGACGTGCCGGTTCCATTGTTACCTGTCCACCTCACGGAAAGACTGTAGAAGTGCTCCTTGCTCATGTCAGACCCGCGGTTTCAGTTTTTTGTGCTAATATAGTTGTTCAGATCTTCCACTGAACTCTCGAATTCAAAAGCGTCATTCACTTTGAAGTAATTACCAGTATCGTAGGTGTAGTCATAGGCGAATTTCGCGTATTCAAGTTTTGTGTTTTCAAAGTCGAATAGAGACAGCACTTCGCGCACCTGGTCGGTGATCAGGCAGTTTTTTTGAAGTACCTGTTTTGCAATACTTAGTCTGGTACTTTCGAAATCCTTTGAACTGATTGTTTGCTTCATCGAATTGAAGTCTGCCGGCGACATCGGATGAGGGCAACCGACAGGGCCATTATAACCCTGAATATAAATGATTTTCTCTTCAGTTGGTGAGTCCGGCGGAAGCGTTGTAGTTGTAGTGGTCTTGGTAACCGTATGCGTTGTGGTCGTGGTGGTGGTCGTGGCATTCATGTCCCCGTCAACATCCATACCACTCGCCTGAATACTGATGTTGCCCCCATTTTCGTTCATACTTACCCCCATTTGCAGGTTTATATTTTCTCCGACAGGACTGTTGCCACTCTGCTGGGTGGTGCTTGTATGACTGATGGTGGTTGTTACAGATTCAACAGGTGCCGCTTTTTCGGTATAGACATACACTGTCTGTCCTCCCGGAGCGGGTGGGGCGGAAGCGACTGGAATCGAGCTGACATACCTCGTTACATATTCACCTTTTTTATTTTGCTTAACTGCCATAGTGAGTTCTTCACCTGCCTCCTGAAAAAACACATTGAAGTCCAGGTGACCAAGGGCTTTGTCTGCAAAGATCACACGGCATTTATAATTAGGAGCAGGCAAACCTGTAAGCCTTACATTGGTTTCCGGGTTTTGATTCTGGAGAATTCCATTGAGAATAACCTGGAACTTTTCACCATTTTCGGTGAACAGGATAAGATTGTTGTCCTGGGCCATTAGGGTATTCATGTTGAAGACGAGCAACATGCAAAGAATAATTGTACGAAGCATGGTAAATACTTTTTTAAATGATTGTTTTATGCTGCTAAGGTAAGCATTCAGGGCTTCACAAATTGAACATTTTAACCAAAGGCCATGCCGGATGATGATCTTTTTCTTCTTCCTTCCCGTGCTTTCGTATAAATTCATCCGGAAGCGTACCTTCGCCCAAATTTCTGTAATGAAGAAGATTCTATTGATTGGTGCAGGCCGCTCCTCTTCCAGCCTTATCAGTTATTTGCTAAGTCATGCTGCAAATGAAGGCTGGATACTTACAGTGGCTGATATGAGTATCAGGAGTGCAGAGGAAAAAACCGCCGGCCATGCATCCGCAAGGGCCATACAACTTGACATTAACGACACGGTTGCTACCACTACTGAGATTGAGAATTCTGATCTGGTTCTGTCCATGTTACCGGCTCATATGCATATTCAGATTGCAAGGGAGTGTGTACGCATGAGGAAACATCTTGTCACGGCATCCTACGTAAGTAAGGAGATGACGGAACTGCATGAGTCTGCCATGAGGGCGGATGTGATCTTGCTCAATGAATGCGGGCTGGATCCGGGAATTGACCATATGAGTGCCATGGAAATGATTGATGAGATCCGCGAAAAAGGCGGACAGCTGGAGGTTTTTAAGTCTTTCACAGGCGGTCTTGTCGCACCCGCTTCAAATGATAATCCCTGGGGATATAAATTTTCCTGGAACCCGAGAAATGTGATAATTGCCGGACAGGGTACCGCACGGTACATGGAAAACGGTTCTTATAAGTATATACCCTATCACAGACTCTTTGCACAAAGTGAAAAGGTGCATGTTGATGGCCATGGAAATTTTGATGGATATGCAAACCGGGATTCTCTTTCGTACATTAAAACGTACGGCATTGAATCCGTCAATACAATGCTTCGGGGAACATTGAGGCAGGAAGGATTCTGCCGGGCATGGAATGTATTTGTTCAATTGGGCCTCACCGATGATTCTTATTTCTTGGAAGGAACAGAAGACCTTAGCTATGCGAAGCTCATCGACGCCTTTCTTCCCGGGAGAGAGGGAAAAGTTTCCTTAAGAAAGCGTCTTTCAGAACTTATGAATTATCCTGAAAATGATCCGGCTTTGGATCTTGTTGAATGGACGGGTATATTGGATGAAAAAAAGATTGGTCTTTCAAAAGTGAGTCCGGCGCAAATACTTCAGTCCTTGCTGGAAGTAAAGTGGAAACTGGGAGATGATGATAAAGACATGATCGTTATGCAGCATCTGTTTCGTTTCACGCTGAATAATAAAATGCATTCCCTCACCTCTTCACTTGTAGTAGAAGGTGAGAATTCTTTTCATACGGCCATGGCACGAACCGTCGGTCTTCCTGCCGCCATTTCAACCCGTCTGATCCTGAATGGAATTATCAGAGAGCGAGGAGTCCGCATACCTGTCAGCAGGGAAATTTATAAGCCGGTACTGACGGAACTTAAAGAACTGGGAATAGCTTTCAGGAATCAGGTGAGTGTGGATTCCTGAGTGTAAAGTAATACTCCTTCGTGAGACGGGAATATACAGTACTGAATGAGTTGTCTTCATTCTGAATGATCAGTTCTTCTTCAGTCATCGCCTTCATTTCCTTTCCGAACTCCATGATAAGTCTTTTTTCCGGCTTGCTCGGCTTGGTGAGAACTTTTACAAGATGCCGGCAGAATAATCCTGATCTCTGGGCAAGATCAATGAATTCCATTCCTTCCCGTACCGGTAATATAAGATAGAATCTTCCTTCCGGATGGAGGATTTTTTTCACGCCATCAATCAATTCCTGGAAAGCCAGGAGATCATTATGTCTTGCATTGCTTCTGGATTCACCGGAAGGTTTTGATGCGTGCTGAAAATAGGGGGGATTCGAAACGATGAGATCATATACTAATCCCGACTGGGATGCGAATTCCTGGAAGCTTGTATGAAAAATGTTAAGCCGGCTGAACCAGGGTGACAGCATGAAGTTTTCACGGGCTTGTTTACTTGCATTTTCATCAATGTCAACCGCATCGATATTGCAGGATGATCGCTGAGCAAGCATCAGTGCAATCAGTCCGGTGCCGGTTCCTATGTCTAGAATTCTGTAAGCGGAAGAAGGTTCAACCCATGAACCCAACAGCACAGCATCTGTGCCAACTTTCATGGCGCATTTGTCCTGATGGATCGTGAATTGCCTGAACCGGAAAGTATCCTCGCTCATACATTTGAAATTCCAAGATAATAAATAATCTGATCAGGCCCTTTTTAACCTGCGAATCAGGATTTGAGATAGACGTCAAGCAAGCCATCCGGAAGTTCGGTTTCGATCCTGCGCTTTTCTTCGTCAATATCAAGTATCATCTCCTCGTGTAAAGGGAACAATACCTCCTTTCCGCTAACCATGCATTTCGCGATGTATTGCATGGGATATTCCTGAACTTCCACTATCGGACCCAGTTCACCATAAGTGGAATCGTGCACAATATAACCTCTCAGATCCATCCATTGCGGCTTTTCATTGACCGGGATCACTTTCTTCGGTCTTTGCCTTTCCATCTTTACTTTTATTCCGTTCAGTTTGCGGGCCTCTGCTTCCGTGTCAATGGTCTCAATTTTAAGAACGGTAATACCCTTCTTTTCTCCGACTTCTTCAACAAAAAAAGGCACTGGAAGTCCTTCCAGTATAAGGAAGATAAATGTGGCCTTCAGTTTTAGCGGATCTGTCAGTTCCGGGTTATCAATGATCAGACTTAATTCGCCTTTGAAGCCATGACACTTGCCGATAGTTCCGAGTGAAACTAGTTTACCAGTGTTCAGGGTTTTCATGTTCGCTGCCACTTAGGGTCATTTATTCAGGAGTAAAGATGTACAGATTGCGGGTATAAAAAAAATCCGCCATGTATAGACAAAGCGGATTTCAAATTTGTTGCAGAAAGATCAGGATTCTGCAGGTGCTTCTCCGGAGTTTTCTACCGCTCCACTTTCAACTTCCGTTTCTTCGGCAACTGCTTTTTCAACAGGCGGAGGAGTGAGTTTCTTCCGGAGTGCTTCCAGACGGGCTTCTTTTTTCTTTGCTTCATCAGCAAGTCTGGCTTCAGCCGATTTTGTCACCTCGCCGATCACTCGCTTGCGCTTTTCCTCAACTTTGGAATTTTTTGTTTCTAGCCAGGACTCAAACTTTGAATCGGCTTGTTCCTGAGTAATCGCGCCTTTGGCGACTCCTTTTTCAAGATGGTGCTTGTACAATACCCCTTTGTAAGAAAGGATGGCCCGGCAGGTGTCTGTTGGTTGTGCACCGTTCTTTAACCAGGCAAGGGCTTTGTCCCGGTTGATCTCTATTGTTGCGGGTACCGTGTTGGGATCGTAATTACCGATGATTTCGATATACTTTCCATCCCTTGGAGCACGACTATCCGCCACAACAATATGGTAATAAGCATTGTGCTTCTTACCATGACGCGTTAATCTGATTTTAACTGGCATCTTACATTGTTTTTGATGGTTTCTGATTTCCTTTCCGCCGACCAAGGCGGATGAACATTCTCCCACGTTCTTTTAAAAGGATCGCAAAGGTGCAAAAATTTGAGCTTTTTTCAAAATTATATTAGACCTTTTTTGCTCGAAATTGTACCTAAATCAAAGAATTTTTCCGTACCTGAAAAAATTCAATCTGTAATTAATGGTTTTCAACATGCGCAAAAGCGAAGGATTCGCTTCAATGAAAGTTGCCGCATTAGGAGCGTCACCCTAATAGCTCCGTAAGGAGCGTCACCCTAATAGCTCCGTAGGAGCGTCACCCTAATAGCTCCGTAGGAGCGTCACCCTAATAGCTCCGTAGGAGCGTCACCCTAATAGCTCCGTTGGAGCGATATTATCTAATCCATTCAAATAGATATTTTTCATCGTATTCAATGTTGAATTTTTGTAATAAATCAAAGTATTCATCTTTAAATGTTTTCTTTTGATGATGATTCTCTTGATTGTTTATGTATGCAATAATGGTATCTAACTGTGATTGTGTGGAAGAAAATGCGCCGAAACCTTCCTGCCATTGAAATTTTCCTTTAACCATTCTTTTTTCATTTATCCATTTTGAAGAATTTGCCTTTATATCTCTGACCAAATCAGAAATGGCAATATCCGGTTTTATGCTAATCAGTATATGTATGTGGTCTGCAATTCCTCCAATAGCATATACTTTTTGTTCTTTCCCATTTACAATTCCACAGATGTATTTGTATAAATCATCTTTCCATTTTTTTTCAATGAGATTTTGCCGGCCTTTTACCGTGAATACAATGTGTATATAGATCCGGGTATATGTATTTGCCATCGTGATGATCAGGATTTCGCCCCTGCGGGGCTATTGGGATTTCGCCCCTGCTGGGCTATTGGGATTTCGCCCCTGCGGGGCTATTGGGATTTCGCCCCTGCGGGGCT
>CAZJDX010000008.1:0-118187 GCA_964544885.1 uncultured Flavobacteriales bacterium | reverse complement strand
CGCTGAAGATAAAGGAATTTGTCGTTGGAGGCGGTTATCTCTTCGCCATGTGTTCGGCGACCGACAGTTATGATATTGCGCTGTCGGCAGAAGGTGTTGATATCTGCGAAACCATGTTTGATGGCGATCCTGCTGATCCGGGCATGAATTCCAAACTGGATTACTCAAAGACATTCGCCTTCAGGGATTATAAGTTAAGCAGTAATCCCTATGAATACGAATTCAGTGAAATTGATAATCAACCACCTCACAGAAGGATTCCTCGTACCGAAGACTTCTTTACCTTATTTGACTTCTCCGCAAAGTGGGATGCGGTGCCTACCATGCTTTGCCAGAATCATGAACAGGTGATCAAAGGTTTTATGGGACAAACCACTGCATTCCGTAAACGCTTCGTGAAACAGGATGTTCTTGTTATGGGGGAGACCAAAGCGGAAAATGAAGCCAGGTATATTCATGGCGAAATGGGAAAAGGAACCTGGACCTTTTATGGTGGTCACGATCCAGAAGATTATCAGCACCAGGTCGGTGATCCTCCAACAGACCTTTCTTTGCACCCAAACTCACCGGGCTACAGGCTTATCCTGAATAATATTCTTTTCCCTGCGGCAAAAAAGAAGAAACAAAAGACCTGACCTGTCTGAAACCTTTTACATATCGTAAAATCTCCAGGTAAGTCCGAAGCAAAGTGTCCGACCCGGCTGTGGATAATATGGCGTTTGATAATAACTGTCATCGACAATCCCATCACCAATATTATTCAATCTTAAAAATACTCTGGCTGATTTTATTTTCAGATGGATAAACAGATCCAGGTTGAAATGATCACCTGTTTCAATCCTGTCCTGAAGGTAAAACCGTGAAGTGGCAGGCATGTATGCTCTGGAATAATAGGCAGAATGATAATTCAGCTGGAAGCCGATCTGGCTGTTCAAAGCGTTTTTGAAAAATCTTTTTTCCAGATAAACAGAATGTGTACCGGTATAGGAAGGTAGTGGCAGCAAATTCTCCTGACCAGTCTGCTGGAAAAATAACTCGTTGTCATTACGAAGGTTTTTATACCTGAAATTTTTTATGACCTTAACCTGATTTACGGAAAAGGAACCTTCGTATTGAAGGGGCAGACTATTCAGATTAGTAAAGATGAAATTATTCAGATTGTGAACGGACAATTCAAGCCGGAAAGCGTACTTACTATTGTATACACCTGCCATGATACTCTGAGAGTAGGTGTCTTTGAATTCATTTTCCCATATGAAATGGTTCGAAAAATAGTTCAGGTCGGTCAGATCGGGTGATCTTCTGATCAGTCCGGTTGAAGCATAAATTTTTCCGATTTTATACTCAGGTGAAGAAACGTATAATTCCATTGAGTATGTGCCTTTCTGCTCACCCGCGAAAAGATACTGCATGGTTGCTTTCAGGCAATAGCCTGTGTCGGCTTTAGTGAACAACCTTGCCCTTGTCCCGAAATGGTTAAAGTAGAGATCATCACGCTGCCTGTAATTCAACCACTGATGGCTGCCTTCCAGGCTGAAGGAGAAATTTTTACGGAAGAAAGAGGAGGAAGAGTCTGATGCCGGAAACAGAATGCCGGCATGATTAATCAGGTTAAAGTAGTGAAGAGAGTCGTAAGTTGAGCCTGAATTAGTAAAAAAATAAGAATAAAAGGAACTGTCTTTCTCCTGATCTGAATATGCATATGATCCCTTTTCCAATCTGCCTGTATGGATCAACTGTATGGCGTTTGTTTTAACTGTGCTCAGCGAATCATTGAACCTGCCTGTACTGACTTTTTGACTGAGAGAATAAATGTTTTTACGTATTCTTTGCTCCGCTTCATTTAATTCAATATTCACTCCTTTCAGACCGAGATTGTCCACGTTACCTAGCATGTATGCTGTGTCGTTTTCCAGTCCGCCGTTTAACTGATTTTTAATCGTATTCCAGATTACTGACGCAAAGAACTCGTAGCGCTTCGATGGAGATTCATACAAGGTGTATAATGCTAATCTGTTGTGATAGGTATCACTGTTCCTGGTATAATCCCTCACTCCAAGCCGGTTAAAATCAAGACCAGCGCTCCAGTATTTTTTAATATTCTGAGAATGCACTACCTCGATTTCCTGCTCTTTAAAACTGGAGTTATGATAGGTGATTTCAGAAAATCTTTTATTTGATCTGAAGAATTTAAGTCCCTCAGGTTTTAGAAAATAGGGCTCGAATGACCTTGTCCCCGGGAAAAGAAAAACATCCTTCACCGGAGTATAGGTTCTTTCATCGAGGGCGCTACCCTGTATTCCCAGAGAATTATAGTTCTGATTTTTGGAAGGATCAACCGATGAAATATCGGTAAGAGAAGAATCCGGTACTGTCCATCTTGCTTTGTTGTCAAGATAGTAGCCTTCGCTTGTGTAACGGGTTATGGTGCTGATAGGGATTTGTATACCAACGGAATCCTGGGATGCATGAACTATTTCCGGAAAGCAGAATGACAAAGACAAAAAAAATAATAAATACTTTGATTTCATTCCGGTATTCACATCGTGCCTATTAGACAATTAATTTTATTGACGGATTTTATTTTCTGATCTTCGGTTCATCCGTTTGTCCGGATAGGGTAACCTTCTCAATCTTACCTGATTCATTGTGAAGCGGAGCCGGAATCCTCTGGCATAACTATGGCAAGGATGATATAAAGCAGGATACCTGTACCGAACAGGAGGACCGAAGCGACAAAAAGTACTCTGAAAATAGTCGGGTCTATATCAAAGTAATGACCAAGCCCGCCGCAAACACCGGCAATTTTCTTTTCCTTTTTTACCAACCTTTTTTTCATACAGCTGTGATTTTCCGCTAAATTAGGCGTTCCAATCTGACTTTCAAAATCGCTTCAAAGACGGGTATGTCATCTTTTCTTCAACAGCTTTCCATTCACCTGAAACAAAAACAGGGAGATGATCTCTCCGCTCTGACGATCGTCTTTCCAACACGACGAGCAGGTTTGTTTTTCCGGAAACAACTTGCATCGGAAGCAAGCCAGCCTGTCTGGGCGCCGGAAATTCTAACCATACAGGATTTTATAGGCAGGCTTTCAACACTGACCATAGCGGATCAGGTGACGCTTCTGTTTATCCTTTTTCATGAGTACAGAAAATATTTTCCTGATGAATCCTTTGACCGCTTCTATCCATGGGGAGAACTCATCTTGCAGGATTTCGCAGATATTGACAGGTATCATGCCGATGCTCTCAGGGTGTTCGCTATAGTGAATGATTTGAGAGAAATTGACCAGGAATTTCAACTCGAAGAAGAAGAACTGAATAAGCTGAGGAGTTTTTGGCTCAGTTACTTTTCAAGAGATCCGTCAAGATTAAAGACTGAATTCATTAATACCTGGAAGCATTTGGGAAGCATTTACTCAGGCTTTCGTGCCACCTTGATGGAAAGAGGATTGGCTTATGAAGGACTCGCTTTCAGAAACGTTGCCGAAAATCTGGAAAGCGGTAAAATAAAGACAGATAATTTAATTGGGAAAGTCGTCTTCGCGGGTTTCTATGCCTTGACAAAGTCAGAGGAAATCATCTTGCGTCATTTTATAGAGAAACATCGTGCTGAAATATATTGGGATGCTGATTCATATTATGTGGACAGCCCTCAGCAGGAAGCTGGTACCTTCTTCAGGAAAGGTAGTCTTACACAGAAGAATATTAAATGGAAAAATGAACACTTTGCTTCTCTTGACAGATCGCTTGAGATCGCCGGTATCCCTCTTTTAGCGGGACAGGCAAAATATGCCGGACAACTGCTGCATGATCTGATGAGAGATAATTCATTTACACCAGAAGAAACTGCAGTCGTTTTGCCGGATGAAAACCTGCTTTTCCCTCTGTTGAATTCTCTTCCCGAAGAACTGATCGAAGTAAATGTTACCATGGGATACCCCTTGCGTGTCACGCCAATGTATCATTTGTTCGAATCCCTGGTCTCACTTAACAGGAACAGAAGAACGGAAGGACAGGATCGTAATACTTTTTATTTCAGGGATGTCCTGGATCTGTTGGATCATCCCTATATCAGACTGGTGGCACCGGAGGAAATCCGGACATGGATGAAAAAGTATAATTCACGGCGCAAAATCCGGCTTCATTCAAAGGAACTGATATCGGTTGATTCAGAATTATTCAGGCTCTTGTTCAATGTGCCCGGGAGCGGTGATGAGGTGTTTGGTTGGCTAACGTCTATCATACGCCTTATACTCGCCGCGATGAATGAACGGGATATAAAGTTTCACCGGCTTGAATCGGAAATTGCGGTTCAGTTCTATACTCAATTAAGCAAACTTCAGGATGCTCTGCAGCTTCAGGATATGGAATTGAGTCTGGATACGATTTGGTTTATATTCAGAGAAATAATTCAAACAGTAAAGATTCCGTTTGCAGGAGAACCCCTGAAAGGCCTTCAGGTTATGGGTTTTCTTGAAACCCGCGTCCTTGATTTTAAACGGGTAATTCTCTTGTCGGTCAATGAGGAAATACTTCCTGCTTCGGGTAACAAGCCTTCCTTTATTCCATTCAATATCAGAAAAGCTTTTTCCTTACCCACATTTGAAGACCAGCACGCAGTCAGTGCCTATCATTTTTACAGATTGTTACAGAGAACGGAGAATATACATCTCATTTATAATACAGAAACCAAATCCATCTCCGGAGGTGACAAAAGCAGGTTTCTTTTGCAGATAGAACATGAATTCGTTCATACTTTCAAAGACAGGGTCAGGTTCTCTCACAAAGTCATCAGCACGGGATTTTCAGAGGAAAAAGTGGAGGCAATTTCTGTCATTAAGACCGGTGAAGTATTGAGCATTCTTGAAAAATACATCATCAGGATGGACAAGGAAGATGGACAAAAAGCTATTGCATCCTTTTCTCCATCCGCACTGACATCATATCTGAATTGCCCGCTTAGATTCTATTTCAATTATATTGCCGGATTGAAGGAGGATGAAGAAACGCACGAGTATATGGAAGCTGCCGGTTTTGGTGAGATCCTGCACAGCGTCATGCAAAAGCTTTATCAAGGATATAAAGTAATCTATAAAGAAGACTTCATACAGATAGGTAAAAGAGTCGACCAGGTACTCGACGCGGTTGTAGAAGAGAAATTGAATATTTCCGGTAAGCTGGAAGGGAGGAATTTTCTTTTGCGTAATGTATTGAAAGATCTTATCGATAAAATAATCAGCTCCGATCAGAGTGAGGCGCCCTTGAATATTATTGCGCTGGAGCATAAGCTCAGTGGTAAATTTGCACTTTCAGACGGGAGGGAAGTATGGCTTAATGGAATTGCGGACAGGATTGATATCTACAAGGAGAAAACAAGAGTGCTTGACTATAAGACCGGCAGGGTGGCGTCGAAGTTTGGGGATTCCATAGATGAACTTTTTAATGATCCCGTACATAAGGAGCAATTTCAGGCCTTATTTTATACAAGGATGGTAAAGGATGAATTTAAAACGAAGGATATCTATGCCGGTATTATGCCCCTGAGATCCATGTCGCAGGGAATAAAATATGTAAATAAACAGAATCCCGTAACAGATGAAATGCTCATGGAGTTTGAAACCGGATTAAGGAGATTGATTCTTGAGATCCTTGATCCCGCGATTCCTTTTGTTCAGACACAAGAGACTGACCGGTGTATTCATTGTCCTTACAAAGGAATCTGTAATCGATAATAAAAAAGAGGCCATTGGATGGCCTCTCTGAAAGAATTCGTTTTACTTCTTATCTTATTGCAGAATCAGTCTGATCGTTTGCCTTTCATTACCGGAAATCAAACTGACAAAATAAATGCCACGGGGATAATCCGCCAAATTCAGATCATACAGATTGTCACCGTTGACAGCAGGAAACTCTGTTCTGTGCATTTCCCTGCCGGTAATGTCGTTCAGGCTGATGATTGCGTCCTGATTAGAAGAAGAAACATAACTGATCTTCACTTCATTTCTGGCCGGATTTGGGTAGACCTTTATAGCATCGAAAGATGAAGCCTTTGCCTGATCCTCTATTCCTGTAGTGGCTGCATATACTGCAACCGGGAGGGAAGTAGAGAAGCAGGAAGGACCTGAATAGGTTCTGACACTGTAGGAGCCTGAAACAAACACTTCTATGGATTGTGTCGTTTCACCGTTAGACCAAAGATAGGCGCTTGAAGCAGGCGCGCTGAGAATAACTGACTCGCCGGGTAACAATATTGTTGAACCGCTGACACTGATGACCGGTACCGGTGGAGGTGTACAGGTAACACTGGTGACTACTATCGGATCAGAGACTGAAGTGCAACCATTACTTCCGGCAACTGTAACAATATAAGTTCCGGGAACATTTACAATGATGCTCTGCGCGCTGATTCCATTGTTCCAGAAATATGAATTTGCCTGACTTGAACTCAGAACTACCGTCGGGTTACTTGCCGATAACTCAAGCGGACCGTTTGCACTGATGACGGGATCGGGAGGAGCAGGCAGTTCATTCACAGTAATATTGACTGATTGCGCAAAACAATTTCCGGCAACATAACCTCTCACCCAATAGGTGCCGCCTTCTGTGACTTCAATGCTTTGTGTATTCTCTCCATTCGACCATAAGTAACCATTTGAACTGGTCGAAGTGAGTGTGACGGATTCTCCCGGACACAGATCCAGGGAGCCGCTCGCAGTGATTACCGGCGTAACCGGACCATTTGTCGTGACAGTTACACCCGCCGACTGAACAGCGCAGGTACCGGAACCTGTAGTAACATAATAAGTACCTGCGGTTGAGACGGAAATACTCTTGGTGGTTTCACCGTTAGACCACAGATAGGATACAGCGCTGGAAGATGTGAGGGTTACAGAATTACCCAGGCAGATGCTGAGTGAACCACTGGCGCTGATCACCGGTGGATTAGTAGAACTGTTTACCGTAACTATTTTATTGGACGACTGAGCTGAACAGTTATTGCCATTGAAAACCTGGACCCAGTATGTGCCGGGAGTGCTGACTGTAATATCCTGGGTAGTCTCACCGGTTGACCACAGGTAGCCTCCGGAATTGGATGAACTGGAAAGAACAACTGATTCGCCGGGACAAAGGTCAACAGGACCGCTGGCGGTAATAACGGGTTTTGCAGGGGCTGCGATGACATCAATTTCTATATCCGCCGACTGACTGTAACAATTACCGGCACTATAAACCCTAACCCAGTAAGTTCCTGCTTCATCCACCGTTATACTGCTTCCGTTCGAACCGTCTGACCAGTAGTATCCATTGGCTGAAGTTGTGGACAGTGTAACTGATGTACCATCACAAATAGTTGTAGGTCCGCTTGAACTTACTGTTGGAATTGCGGGTGCAGGTGTAGCTGTAACTGACTGTGATGATGATGTCGCGGTACAGGTCCCGGATGTAATGGTTACGGTGTAGTTACCGCTTTGGTTGACAGTGATGGATTTTGTCGTCTCCCCGTTTGACCATAAATAGGTGTCTGCCGTACTGGATGTAAGAGTTACACTGGAAGAGGCACAAAAGGTCGTAGGTCCGCTCGCTGAGATGGTGGGAGCGGTTGTGGTATTACCAACGGAAACACTGACAGGCGAGGAGGTGACACTGGCTCCGCTGGCACTTTCAACGGTAACGGTATAGTTTCCTGATTGCGTGACCGTTATGGATCTTGTTGTTTGTCCTCCGGGTGACCACAGATAGGAACTACCTGAATTAGCGGTAAGGGTTACGCTTCCACCGGTGCAAAAGGTGGTGGGGCCGCTGGCTGAAATGGAGGCTGTGGCCATGATCGTTTTAGGCATGTGGTCATATGTAAACCAATGGTATCCCTGCAGGTCGATATACTGTTTCCAACTTCCGGACTCCTGCGTATACTTGGAAGCATAGGTCTGAAATGGCTGGGTGAGGGGATGCGAATTGAGCCATGGGCCCATGAATGCCGATTCGGAAGAAAAAATAGGAATCACCTCCACGGTTTGATTAACAGAGGCAATATCAATCAGGCGGTTTCTGGAATATTGATAAACGTCGGAGTCATCCGGACGATAGGCATGCAAGAGAATACGGTCTACATTCTTGGCTACATCCTGCATTTGTCCTTTGTTCGGCCAACCCAGATACATTTCAGAGATCAACCCGTTGGCATCAGCAAGATCATCCATTTCCTTGAACTGAAGCTTTGCAAATTTATAAGCACCTGCCGTATCACAGCTAAATCCATTAGGTCTGAGATAACGGCTGCAATACTGTGCCGAGATACTGGAACTGACCCAGAATTCAAATTCCAGATTTAACACGTCAAATTTTTCTGTTGAAGAACTTCTTCCGTTATTATAGGGGATAATATCATTAGCGAAAAAGTCGGAGTTTTCTCCACAGGCACCTATCTCCTGTATACCATATTGGGTTTTGGCCCTGTGAATGAAGGATGCCAGAGCATTTTTAGTAGTTGAACTGTTGAAACTAAGCGACCCCAGGTCATAAAATGCGATGTAGGTATAACCATTTCCTTGAGCATATTCAAGAAGATCAGTCTCTTCGCCGGAATCTCCCAGCCAGTTATCAATATCCGTTACATACATCCCTCTTACATTGGCGGATTGCGCAATTGCATTGCTCCATGAAAGAAGTACCACCGCCAGCACAGACAGAATAAGGTTTCTTGATTTGATCATGTGTTTAATCTTCTGTTTTAAATTTTTATTAATACACAAACTACCCCTCTGCAGATGATTAAAAATAATCTGCCCGAATTATTGATTTCTCATCGGAGGAATCAGCTGAAACAATTTCAGCAGATCCACATTTCCCACAATCCTTTGATAAAATCGAAGGCGAAGATAATTGTTAAATAAGCCGGTGATAATCAGGCCTGATGGACTTTTTCAACAAGTGTTGAAAAGCCTTGTCAATCTTGGCGAATTTATGCATTTCCCTCCAGAAACATAGCCAAAATCAGAAAAAATGCGGGATAAATTGGTAAAACTGAAAATTGGACAAAAGATGAAGTCCTGATTGGTCCGGTTAATTGCCTCTCTGATCTGCTCCTGAAAGACGAAAACCCCGCGGAAGGCAGGGTTTTCAGGTATTTTACGGTTACAGATACAGGACTTACTGGATAAGGACTCGCCGGCTTTTCTTCAATTCGGGGGAGTCAAGACTGACAATATAAAGGCCGGATGGGAGTTCGGTAACAGGGAGAGCAATTGAATTTTCTCCTTCAGTCAGTGATACAGCCATACTTTTTACTGCCCTTCCGGTCAGATCCATCACCTTGATCTCCCCATGAATGTCCTCACCCGAATAGAAAGTTATTTTCATCAGATCCTTTACCGGGTTAGGGTAAATGTTTAACTCCTGATCAGGTACTTTTTCTTCAGTTATCATTTGTTCCAGCCTGTCAGAAGGGGCGTAAGCCAGATTGACGGAAGTTCCGTAAGTTGTAAAGTATTTTTTTGATGAATAACCACTTTGCTGAGTTCCGCACTGTGTTTTAACCCTCCAGGAGTATTTTACATTTGGTGTGATATTCGTCAGTGTGAGGGTATTGTCACCTGTATATGGGATCTTGACGTATGTATAGATGCTGGAGGACTCTTTCTTATAGCGCACGATCACCGTATCGCAGGAAGGCAGACTGCTCCAGCTGAGCATCACAGACGTTGGTGACAGGTTGAATGAAGTCAAACCGGCAGGAACACTCAGCTGACACGATGATACCGGAACGCTTATGCTTTGAGAAGTTGAGGTGTGGCTGCATCCGTTCGAATTGGTTACGCGTAATGTGTAATTACCGCTTGAACTGGCAGTGTAGTCCGGGGAACTGGCTCCGGCGATAGCATATCCGTTGAAATTCCATTGGTAGGACGAGATACTTCCGCTTCCGGCGCTGGAAGTCGAATTCAATTCAACATAACCGGTGGACGAATTCCCTATGGCAAAGCTGGCGGCCGGAGAAGCATTTACACTTACGGTGATGACGTTGGTGGATTTGGTCTCCGTATTCTTGGTTACAAGACAACTGTAATTACCGCCGGTGCTTACTGTGATGGAGGCCGTTGTTGCACCGGTCGACCACTGATAGGAAGAACCTGAACTGGCCGTAAGTGTTACACTGGCTCCACTGCATAGTGAAAGTGGTCCGGATGCAGTGATTGTCGGATTGAATGTACTCGTGCTCCCGGGAGCCGGTTTGGGCATATAACTATAGGTGAACCAATGATAACCGAGCAATTGAATATAGGGTTTCCAGCTTGAATTATCCGCGTTGAAATCAGACTGATATTTATTAAAGGCTTCTGAGTGTGAATGCGAATTCAGCCATGGCCCCATGAAATCAGGCTCTGATGAGAAGATTGGTACAACACTCACCTGCTGATTAAGTGAAGCAAGGTAACTGAGTCGGTTTTTACTGTAACCGAAAACGGAGGATGGGTCCGTCCTGTAAGCGTGCACCAGTATCCTGTCAGTTACTGATGCTATTTGCTGACCCTGACCCTGATTGAACCAACCTACGTATGTTTCAGATAGTGCGTTTTGTGTACTTGCCAGGGAATCAATTTTTCTTAGCTGATCTTTGTAATATCCGAAAGCGCCGGCAGTATCGCATGCACAGTTGTTGGGTGCAAGATATTGTACGCAATAATAGGCTCCGGGCTGAACCGATGAAGTGATCCAGAATTCAAATTCCAGATTGAATACGTTGAATTTTTCATTCGCATTGCTGCGACCGTTATTATAAGGTGCTATCTTATTCTGAAAAGAAGAATAGGATTCGCAAACGGCTCCGATATACTGAACACCGTAATTTGTCCTTGCCCGGTTCATGAAACTCGCAAGTTTATTTGCATTAGTTGAGCTTGAAAGGTTAATGGCCTGCAGGTCATATAATGCGAGGTAATTGAATGAGCTGTCCTGCGCATACTGTAGCAAACGGTCCTCTTCGGCACTGTTTCCAAGTATATCATCAAATCCGTTGACATATATTCCTCTTAAAGCTGGCACCTGAGCTTTCGCCGGCTGCATGCTGAGCAGCAGGATTGAAAAAAGAAGTGAGTAGATGATCTTCATAGTTCGATTTTATGATTCCTGTGAATTACATCTGCAAACTAATCCGTATTCAAACCGGAGAATGCCATTATTTAGTTCGAAAACCGATTCGTAAGATGGCCCTGATAAAAATTGAAACTGGAGATCAGAAGCAATAAAATGTTAAACCTGAATTCATGAAATCAGGGAATAAATACAAAAAAGAGGCAAATACTGAAGAAGGATCCGATTTTAACTGTGTAAGAAATTGTACGATCAGGAAGGGAATTCCTTCAGTCAACAGTTAATTGTGTACTATATAATTTATCAATTACAGTATCATTCAGGCTTTTTCTTAATTTGCTAATCTATTAAAAGGATATGTCAGATTATCTCATCGCGATACATGGCGGAGCGGGAACAATTCTTCGCTCAAAAATGAATACCGAAGTGGAGAAGACTTATTTGTCCGCTCTTGAAGATGCTCTCGAAGCAGGGCATTCCATTTTACGTTCTGGTGGTTCCGCTATGGATGCGGTTGTGCATGCCACAGTGGTGCTGGAAGATTGTCCGCTCTTTAATGCAGGTAAAGGATCAGTCTTTACCCATGACGGATTTCATGAAATGGATGCTTCGGTGATGGATGGCAATACCTTGAAAGCCGGTGCCGTTGCAGGTGTTCATAATGTAAAAAACCCTGTACTCCTTGCCCGACAGATCATGGATAACTCCGAACATGTTTTTCTCACAGGGGCAGGCGCTGAAGAGTTTGCAAGAAAAATGCGTTGCGAATTTGAATCGGATGAGTATTTCTTCAGCCAGTACCGTTACGATCAGTTGCTGGAGATCAGAGATACAGAATCGGTACGTCTTGATCATTCCGAAAAGAAGTTTGGAACCGTCGGAGCGGTCGCCAGGGATCTGAAAGGACATCTGGCAGCCTGTACATCCACCGGAGGCATGACAAATAAAAGATACGGAAGGCTTGGCGACAGTCCCGTGATTGGTGCAGGCACCTACGCAAATGATAAAACCTGCGCTATTTCTTGTACAGGTCATGGTGAATATTTTCTTCGTGCCGTGGTTGCCTATGACATCTCCTGTCTGATGGAGTACAAAGGGTTTGCCCTCAAAGAGGCCTGTGAGATGGTGGTTCATAAGAAATTGAAAGAGTTGGGTGGAGAGGGTGGATTGATAGCCGTTGACTCCTCCAATGCGTCCGCCCTTGTATTTAATTGTGAAGGAATGTACCGCGGATGGAAGGATGCAGAAGGTCGCGGAGAAGTCGGGATATATAAATGAAAGGCTATGAGCGGTTTCAGCTGAGACCTTTCGGAACAAAAGAAATTCCTGTTTCTTTTAACTCATCAATTATTTTGGATCATATTCTCCCGTTTTGTGAAATCACTTCTGTTGTGCATAAGCTTTGTGTAAGTCAGAAGGATGGATTTAATTCAGCCTTGCTTCAGATTTTCCTCTGACCCGGTTTGGACCTGTTAAAATCTGTGATTATGGGAATTGTTAATACCTAACAGGGTATTGTTGATTTTTCACTCGTAAACAAGGATTGCGCAGAGTCATATTTATGTTAAAGTTTCGGGTTTTTGGTAAACGGATTTGATTGAAATAGGCCGTTTTGTAGATTTGTTTGTCGATCCTGTAGCTAATTTCAAAAGGAGATAATGTATTACCGTTACAGACTTTTTTTTATTGTACTCTTTTGCACTTTATCAGCATCGGTCCGGGCTACGCATATAGTGGGAGGGGAGATGACCTACCGGCAGATGGGAGGAAATCTCTACGAAGTCACACTCAGGGTTTACCGCGATTGCCTTACGGGTCAGGCGCAGTTTGATAACCCCGCATCCATAGGAATCTTTGACGATCAGGGAAATCTTCTGTCGGCTACTTCAGCTTTTATCACTACACAAAGTCCCGTACCAAATGTGATCAATTCACCGTGTCTCACCCCTCCTGGCAATATCTGTTATGAAGTGGCTACTTATGTTTTTACCACCACCCTTTTACCCAGGCAGGGCGGGTATCAATTGGTGTACCAGCGTTGTTGCCGGAATTTTTCTGTTCTGAATGTCTTTGACGTCAGTTCAACCGGCGCCACCTATATGGCCACCATTCCTGATCCCGCCATTGTCACCAATAACAGCAGCCCTGAATTCAATTTGCTTCCGCCGACTTTTATTTGTGAAGATGCGCCTTTTACCTTTAATCATTCTGCCACCGATGCTGATGGCGATTCCATCGTGTACGAGATCTGTACTCCGCTGAGGGGAGCTGACAGGATTGATCCACAGCCTCAGCCACCTAATCCTCCACCGTATTTGCCAATTCAGTGGCAGAATCCCTTTACCCTGTCAAACCCTTTTGGAGGTGTGCCACTGGCGATAGATCCGCACACCGGTATTCTCACGGCCACGCCGCTCAATTCGGGGCAGTATGTTTATGGTGTTTGCGTCAAGGAGTACCGTAATGGTGTGTTTATCGGGATGACGAGCCGGGACTTTCAGGTAAATGTAGTTCCTTGTCCCATGATCACCGTGGCTTCCATTTTTTCTCCAACCATAGTTTGCGGAAGTTTATCGGCAGAATTCGTCA
Source organism: uncultured Flavobacteriales bacterium (assembly GCA_964544885.1). Taxonomy (GTDB): domain Bacteria; phylum Bacteroidota; class Bacteroidia; order AKYH767-A; family 2013-40CM-41-45; genus QQVM01. Next base: position 104,502 of record CAZJDX010000008.1, on the reverse strand, counting down.
ATAATTCATTCAACAGCGCAACCTATCTTTGGGATTTCGGTGATCCTTTGCAGCTTAATGATACCTCAAGCCTGAAGAATCCAAGCTGGACCTATCCTGACACGGGTGTCTATGTCGCTACACTCATCGCCTATTCCGGAATAGATCCCTTATGTAATGACACGGCTACCGGAATAGTAAAAGTACATCCGGAATTTATTTCCAATTTCACCATAGATAATCAGCACTGCAAACCGGATTTTAAATTCTATGATGCTTCATTTGGAACTGGCGGAGTATCGAACTACTGGCACTGGAATTTCGGGGACGGTACACTAAGTAATGACACCAATCCGCAGCACACCTATGCTTTACCCGGACAGTATGAAGTTGAACTGATCACCTCAACGGATTCCGCATGCCTGGATACAATGAGTCAGCTTGTAACGGTTTATCAGATTCCTGAAGCCGGATTCAGTACTGTTCTCGACACTTGCTTGCAATCTGTGCAGACAAGTAATAATTCATTGTATGGAACGCAGTCTGTCTGGTATTTTGAGAATAGCTGGACAGGGCCTTCCGAGGCGCCGCAATACACCTTTACCAGGTCGGGTGTTCAGCTGATCAGGTTGGTATCAATCAGCGATGCGGGTTGTACCGACACAGCGGAAGCCTTGATGATCGTACCTCCCTTGCCGGAAGCCGATTTTTTGTTTCAGGTGGACGAGTGTGATTCACTGGTCTACTTCAGCAATCTTTCCAAGAATTCCCTTACTTATGAGTGGGATTTTGGCGATGGAGCGATGTCCTCAGACAGTTCTCCTCAACACACCTATACAAGATCAGGCAGACTTCCCGTAAGACTGATATCAATCTCTCCATATTCCTGCCGCGATATGATCATAAAGGAATTGAATTTTGTTTCCTTCAAGAAGGCTTACTTTGAAGCCGGGCTGGATTCCTGTTCCGGTCTTACCATGTTCAGTTCCGTAACGCCGGACGCGGTTACCTACGACTGGGATTTCGGAGACGGACATACAGATTCGGTTCAGACTCCATCTCATCGTTATGCAAATGACGGAGAGTACAGGGTATTGCTGACACTCAACCGGGAAAGCGCCTGTCGCGACTCATTCAGTCTGGCCACCGTTCATGTTTCTCCACTGGGAGAGATACTCTATGTACCAGGAGCTTTCACCCCGAATGGAGACGGGCTCAATGATAAGTTCTCGATCAGTGTCCACAAGCCTTGTGAGGTGTATTCACTTTATATATATAACCGCTGGGGTCAGCTTGTCTTTGAAGCGGAGGACGCGGTGAATGCGCATTGGGATGGAACATTCAATGGTTCTATGGCTGAAGAAGGAGCTTATGTTTATCTTCTGAAAGGGGAGGGTAAGGTTAAAAAAGGAATGGCTTATCTGATGAGGTGAGCGGGATTGATTATTCTGGTTACCAATTTTCGAATTCATTGTATATGAGATTTTTTAAACTTTTAGTTATGAGTTTGTTACTTTATTCTGGCGCATATGGCGTTAAGGATGGAGGATTCAATTTTCCTCATTTCTTTTCAAGATCATATCATGATTCAAGTCAATTTATTTTACGGACAGGACATGGAAACTTCAGGTTTCATAGCAAGGGAACAGAAATTTCCTTTTTGGGTCAGAATTCCGATTCACAAAAGATTGGTTTCAAAAAGAGTTGCGCGATAACTGAAGGTGCAGAGACCGTTAGCATTGAATTTCTTGGCAGAAATACGGGGTGTAAACTTGAAGGATTTGAGCCCCTTGCTTCCAGAACCAGTTTTTTATACGGGAGTGATGATTCAAAATGGGTAAGAGGGTTGTTAAATTATAATCAACTGTTTTATAGAGGTCTTTATGAAGGTATAGATTTAAGATATTATGTTAATAGTGGTGAGGTGAAATATGATTTCGTGATTGGACCAAATGTTGATTTAAATATGATCAGGATGAAGTATTCCGGAATTCGTCATTTAATGGTAAATGCTGATTGTTCCTTGGAGATTCATACAGATACAAGAATAATCTATGATCATATTCCTCGTTCTTATCAAATCATAAATGGAGTGGAAGTAGAAGTGAAAGTTCAATACATTCTTATAGATGAAAATACGGTCGGTTTCGATGCTGCAAGCTATGATCCTGATTATCCGTTAATAGTTGATCCAGTTCTCGTCTATTCTTCGTTTATTGGTGGTACTGATGACGAATATCAATGGGTTGGTGGTATTGACCATGATGCGAACGGAAATATTTATCATACAGGTCGAACATTTAGCATTGATTTTCCATCCACTCCGGGATCTGTTCAAACTACATTTGGTGGCAGTTATGATGTTTTTGTATTCAAGCTGGATCCATCGGGGACGAATCTAATTTATTCAACTTTCATTGGCGGAAATGCGACGGATGCAGGCTATTCTGTAAAAGTTGAGCAAAGTACCGGAAACGTCTGGATTGTTGGTGCAACAGATAGCCCAACATTCCCGGTTACAGCTGGGGCATTCCAAACTCTCCCTGGAGGTACCGGATTAACAGACGCTTTTGTTCTCAAATTAAATTCCCTTGGAACGTCAATTCTTTATTCTACGCTTTTTGGAGAGGTGTTTTCAGAATATGGCCACGGAATTGATGTTGACAATTTAGGCAATGTATATATCGCGGGCGAAACAAGCGGTTCGGCGTTTACGACACCGGCTGCATTTCAAAGTGTATATGCTGGTGGACCATGGGACGGATGGGTAGTTAAATTTGATCCATCATTGAGTACAGTTTTGTCCAGTACCCTATTTGGAGGTAATCAGGAGGATGTGCCTATTTCTATCCGGGTTGACCAGAATTATGATGTAATAATTGCAGGATTTCAAAGTGGAGGGGGAATGCCTGTTACAGCAGGATCATTTGATATTACTTACAATGGAGGCGCATGGGATGCATTTGTTGCCAAGTTCAATAGCAATTTTTCAGCCCTCATTTATTCTACGTATCTCGGAACAAGCGGTATTGATATGATTTGGAATGCGCTGAAGCTGACTTCACTTGGTGAAGCTGTTGTGGCAGGGTTTGCAGGTAACGGATTCCCAACAACACCTGGAACTTTCCAAACAAATTTTGCCGGTGGAATAACTGATGCATTCATTGCAAAGTTAAATCAAACCGGTTCGGCTTTAACCTTCTCAACCTACCTCGGTGGAACCGGCACAGATCAGGCATATGGTTTATTTCTGGATTCTCTTGACAATATTTATGTAACCGGTTTCTGTCATGATAATTTTCCGGTAACGGAATGTACCTATGATAGTACCTTTAATGGTGGACAGGATGTTTTTTTATCGAAGTTAAATTCTGCTGCAAATTCACTCGAATTTTCGACCTATATAGGTGGAAGTTCAAATGATTTAGGGTATTGTATTACGGTGCACAATAATATTATGTATTTAACCGGAGAAACCAGATCAATTGATTTCCCTACAACTGTAAATTCACTGGATACTATTCACAACGGAAGCCGTGACATTTTTGCCTTGGCAATGTCTCATAGCCTCTTTCCGGTTGTCGCAGAATTCCAATCTCCTTCTTCGGTGTGTGTGAATGATACAGTTCGCTTTATAAATAATTCCCTTAATGCTACTGATTATTATTGGGATTTTGGAGATGGATTTACAAGTTCTGATGTTAATCCCACACACACATTTTTAGCATCAGGAGTTTTCATTGTAAAACTCTTCGCCGGTTCACATTGCCTTGATCCGGACACATTTCTGATTACAATTAACGTTTCTTCAAGTCCTGTTCCTTCGTTTTCGTATAGTACTTCTTGTGATCTGTTAGTTCAATTTTACAATTCAAGTAGTGGTGGTACAGCATATCATTGGGATTTTGGTGACAGTACCAATTCTTCTGATAATTCGCCTGCAAGGAGTTATAGCATGCCTGGAACCTATATTGTTGAACTGTGGACAACAGGTTCAAGCGGTTGTATTGATTCCTTCAGCCAGGAAATTGTGGTTCCACCGGAGGCTGTTTCAGTATTTAATTTACTGACCACACCTTGTCAGACCAGTATAACTACTCAGAACAATTCAACAAACTCAACTGTTAGCTATTGGAATTTTGGTGATGGTGGTAGTTCATTTGACTCTGATCCGTCTCATACTTATTTATTGCCGGGAAATTATACAGTTTCATTAGTAGTTGATCCGGGTAATTGTCCAGATACTTCATTTCAAAATATTAGTATTGATACAGTGCCGGTTGCGGAATTTTCGCATATCGCTGAGTGCAATTTGAATGTACAGTTTACGGATTTATCACAATACAACTATTTGTCCACATGGGAATTTGGTGATTCTAATATTTCAGGAGATCTGAACCCTTTACATGCTTATGACTCAGCAGGAGTATATTTAGTGACTTTAATTGTTAGAGGCTCTCAGAATTGTTATGACACTATTCAGAAAGCAATAGTAATTGAAAATAATCCGGTAGCAGATTTCAACTTTGATACAGCCGCATGCAACACAATTGTTCAATTTCAGAATTTATCAACGAGCAGTCAAGGTTGTATTTGGACTTTTGGTGACGGGTTCATGAGCAACGAGCATTCTCCGGCTTATGAGTATGCGACCGCAGGAATGTATAATATTGAGCTGATTGTCAGTCCCCAGTTTTGTCCGGATACAGCTAGGCGGAGTATTCAGGTTTTGGAACCACCGGTTGTTGATTTTAACTTTGTGAATAATTGTGATCTGTCTGTGAGTTTTCAAAACAACTCCGATACAATGGCTCATTTCTTCTGGAGTTTTGGAGATGGGAATTTTGATAATTCCTATTCTCCAATGCATTTGTACAATTCTTCGGGAACATATGATATAACTTTAACCGCAGCGAAAAATGAATCATGCTTGGATAGTTTAACCAAGAATTTGAATTTATACGAATTTATTAATGCAGATTTCAGTACCGTCTATGATACCTGCTTAAGTTTGGTGAAATTTTATCACCATTCTGCTAATGCTAATTCATACTATTGGAATTTTGGTGACGGCGTGAGTTCTACCAGTCCTGAACCTGAGCACAAGTATACCGCAAGAGGATTTATGGAGATTATCTTTACAACAAATCGTGATTCGGAATGTTCAGATTCTTCCACAACTACAATCCGGATTTCATCTATACCAGAATATGGTGTCTACATACCTGATTGTTTTACACCAAACGGTGACGGATTAAATGATGAATTTTTGATAATTGACTATGGCAATTGTTCGCAATATACTTTATCAGTGTTCAATCGTTGGGGTGAATTGATATTTGAAACGAATGATCTGTCTGTACCATGGAAAGGAGAGTATAAAGGTGAAATGGTGCAGAGTGATGTTTATATTTGGTTTTTAAAAACAGATGAAAGTTATCGGAATGGAAAAATTGTTGTCCTTAAGTAAGAAGTAATTTGTTTTCGGAGGGGAATTCAGTGGAAGTTTAATATTCTGGACTATAATTTTGCTTTAGAAGGTTGAGTAATAAGTTTTTTCTTAATTCAATAGGATAATTCTTAAGAATAAATTGTCTGGCAGCTGCGCCTTTTTGTGAATTGTCTTTTGAGATAATATCAGTAAGAAGCGATTTGAGCTGATGAGTACTCCTTTCCTTTAAAATATATCCGGATTCTCCGATAATTTCTGGTATAGAAAAAACGTTTGATCCAATTGGCACACATTCGCACAGCATCGCTTCGCACATTGCGTTCGGGAATCCTTCCGCCATACTGAGTTGAAAATAGTATTCGGATGATGAAAATAGCTCAACTAGTTTATGATTTGCAACTGGAGGTAAGAAAATTACATTCTTTGATGCAGCAGGTTTTTGATAATTATGTGGAAAACCAACAATTGTAAATTGACATTGAGGGAAATCTTGTGCGACTTCCAGAATAAGATCTATGCCTTTAAGTTTAATTTGGAATCCATAATCTAAATTTCCGGAGACTGTTATGAACGTATTTTTAGTTTTAGGTTTAATCCTGGCGAACAGGTTGGAATCAAATCCATTATGAATTACAGTAAATTTGTTTGAAAGGTTTTTCACGAAGAAATTTATTCCCTGATATGGAAAATCAGCTTTGTCATAATTGTACTTAGTTAATATTAGACTTTGATGTTTTGGTGATATATGAGTGCAATTTTTGAATGTAAATTGCGTAAAGTACCTAAGAAAAGGTTTTTGAAAATTGCCATATCCAATAGAAGGAAATGAGTGACAATCTGTTCCTCCAGCAATTACAAGGGATGGAGTATGGGTAATTTTTGACAATAGTACCGGTAAAAAGGAATGATATCCGGCTAGTTGACAAACTATCCATTTAGAATTTTTAATATTTGCTAGCAGATAAAGTAACTGAGCCAGCAATTGAATTGGCGTCTTCCACTTAGGCCGGAATGTCAGGTTATAGCATTTTACTTCATACACCGACGCCATAATTTCAATATCCTTATTTACAAAGGTTGATCGTCCAATATAGAAGTATAATAATTTGTCCTTCTTCAAGCATTATGTTTTTTCGCAACAGTAAAAATACCTCCACTAAACATCTTTCTAGCGGGAACTAAATGAAACATATTGTCAATAAGCCATATTACTTTTGAAAAGTACCGGATTGATTTTAGCAGGACGAATTTAATTGGATAGTTTGGAATTTTAGAACCGGACTTACCATCAAGAGTAACTGCAAAACTGACCGGTAGAAAGTATGCGCTAAATTCAAGTTTCAATCCTGATTTTAAGATGGCATTTTCCAACATACTTTTATCCATTGGAACATGAATATCATAAACCGGTTTATTCATTTTTTTTTGTAACCAGCCAGTAATTCCGCTTAAGTTAGGAATAGTGGTGATTAACATGCCGCCCGGTTTTAGATAAGTTGAAAATGCAGTTAAAGTGGCTGTTGTATCTTCAAAGTGTTCTGCCACTCCAAATGAACACACGATATCAAATTTTCCTATAAGCTCTTCGGAAGGCTTAAACGCGTCACCTAAAATAATTTCACCGGATACACCTTCGCGATTTAAAATTGCTTTTGCTTGTTCGCATCCTGTTTCTGAATAATCTATTCCATAAACTTTAAAACCATATTGCTTTTGAAAATAGGGAAGAAAAATGGAGTTGCCGCAACCGATCTCAAGTAATTTGTAATCTGTCCCGTGTAAATCTTTAAGATTTTGTGAAAATAAATTATGTAATATTCTGTTTGGATAATCGTTCAATCTACTACTGGTAAAGTTAAATTCAGGAGGAAGGTCAGACTGATTCCAGAGATGAGACCAGTATTCCTGACCAGCTTTGTCTTGATTAAACATATTTCAAAATTTTATCCCTCTCGCTTCAACTCCATTTCCCCCAATATTAATCCAAATATCTTTAGCGCCAAGTTTCTTTAGTTGTTTTTCTATCTGACCGGGGGTCCTCAAATGCTTATAGTAATCCGTCAATGAATCATAACTGTCGAGCTTGCTCAGTTCATAATGTTCTTCATAACTCATTTCCGGAAATTCATGTATGTATTCAATAAGCGGGGAGATTCTGTGTAAGAGCCACCAAAGAGCCTTGTTCTTTCTCCATTTCCAGTGAAGCGGGAAAAAGTAATCGGTCATCTTAGTCACCAGCCTCAGCGAATTATCCGGTTTAAGCCTCTTCAGATATTGTCTGTAAAGTGGTTTAAGGGTTGAATAATATGAAAGACGCCAGCGATAATGATCGATTACGAGAAATCCTCCGGGTTTTACTTTCTTCCATAAATTCTCAATGGTTCTTTCCGGGCTTGGTGTATGCTGGATGACTCCCAGACAAATTACTATATCGAATGCTTCATCCGGGAATGGCAATGCATACACACTTGCCTGCGCAATCCTGAAATTAGTTGCCTCACCTATATTGTCTTTGTTGGCATCTACCGCGTTGCTTAGATCAACAGAATGAACTTCAGCGCCGCTGTTAACCAATATCTCGGTGAATCTCCCTGCGCCACAGCCTACTTCCAGCAGTGACTTTCCTTTTAACTCAGCAATGCTTATGCCAAGACAACGCTCCAACCTGACTCTGGACAGGTCCGAGCGGTTTTTACTGTCCAGTTGCGTCTTACGGAATGTATTCCATTGTAAACCAAATGCCGATGCATAATTCTCCTTTGGAACAAATCGTGGGATTCCATTGATAACCGGATATTCAAGTCCGTTTCTTCCGGTAAGTTTGTCCTGCTTAAGTTCCAGCAACTCGCCGGTTTCGGGGGAAATAAACCTGATCATAACAGAAATACGGCGTGAAAGTAACCATTTTCCTCGACAGGATAATCATCAGCAAAGATGGAAAATGTTTAAATTTGTCCATTCTCCTTTCTATGTGCGGTATAGCAGGCTTTATTGACTTTTCAAAACGATCCTCCGGTTCAATACTGAAGTCAATGGCCGATTCCCTGGTCCATCGCGGACCGGATGATTCAGGTTATGAATTTTTTGATCATCAGTTGGCGCATGTTGGTCTCGGTTTCCGCCGGCTTTCCATCATTGATCTTTCTCCTGCCGGCCACCAGCCAATGCATAATACGGATAACGATGCCTGGATCATATTCAATGGTGAGATCTATAATTTCAGGGAGATCCGGTCTGACTTGATGAAACGGGGATACAGTTTCATCTCTTCATCTGATACGGAAGTGATCCTGAAGGCTTACCAGGAGTGGGGGGTGAAATGTATTGATCATTTCATCGGCATGTTCGCAATAGCACTGTTTGATCAAGCCCAACAGAAGATGATCTTTATCCGGGACAGAGCAGGGGTAAAACCTTTTTACTACTATCAAGAGTCCGGTTTATTCCTCTTTTCCTCCGAACTAAAGGCTTTTCACCGGCATCCTTCCTTTCAAAAAGCAATAGACCCTGATGCTCTGGGTTTGTTCTTTCAATATGGATATATACCGGCTCCGTATGCGATCTTCAAAGGAACCTTTAAACTCATGCCCGGATATTGGATGGAACTTGACTTGCGGTCTGAAAAACTTTCTCAACACAAATACTGGGATATTATTGATCACTACAACCGGGAAAGATTGAACATAAACTACGACGATGCCTTGCTGGAAACGGAAAAACTACTGAGTTCAGCGTTCGAATACAGGATGATATCCGATGTACCGCTGGGTGTATTCTTAAGCGGTGGCTATGACAGTTCATGTGTTACCGCACTTTTACAAAAGGGCAGGACCAGTAGAATAAAAACCTTTACTATTGCCTTTGAAGATGATAAATATAACGAGGCACATCATGCAAGAAAAGTAGCAGACCATTTGGGTACAGACCACGAAGAGTACCTGTGTACATATCGTGAAGCCATGGACCTTGTACCTAAACTGCCTGAGATCTGTGACGAACCTTTTGGCGACCCTTCTGTCATTCCTACCACCCTTGTAAGCAAAGTTGCCAGACAACATGTTACGGTAGCCTTGTCCGCAGATGCAGCGGATGAATTATTTGCCGGATATCCCAGGCATAGGAAGAGTTTGGCCTACCTGCAGAAATTTGCCGTTCTGCCACCGGCGCTTGCTTCGGTTTCTTCGAAAATGATTCCTTCGCAGTCCGGACCAGTGGTTTCAGGCAGCGACAGAAGAAACAAGCTGAAGATGGTTCTTGAAACTGCTGACCCGGTTAAAAGATTTGAGGTGATAAACCAGCAATTTACCAACAGGGAGATCAGAAAGATCCTGTACGATATCCCTCAAATGCTGCATACAGTATTTGATGAGGGTTATAAGCTGAAATCGGTCAATGATCTGCTGGGAAGAATTCTGGCAACAGAATACAAAACGTATCTTGTAGATGATATTCTGCATAAGGTGGACAGGGCTTCCATGTCAGCAAGTCTCGAAGCAAGAGAACCATTCCTTGATCATCGTATTGCTGAATTTCTTGCCAGACTACCTTCTTCATTCAAGATGAATAATGAAAGACAGAAGATGCTGCTGAAAGATATTGTTCATAAATACATCCCCGAAAAGGTCATGGACAGGCCTAAGATGGGCTTTGGTATACCCCTGGAGAAGTGGATGAGAAGCGATCTCAAAGAACTTTTTATGAACACGCTTGAACCTGCACTGACCGGAGAATCAGGTATTCTGAAAAGTGAACCTGTGCAGCACATGGCTGCAACCTTTTTACAGGGTAAACTCAGGGACTTTCAAAGAATGTGGCTGGTGTTTGTATTTCAACAATGGTATCAATATTGGATGAAACCATGACAGAAACACCGCAATATACATTTAAGCGTATAGAACCTTCTTTGTATAACGACCTGAGGTATATTTCCAGAAGTGCATTCGGTTTTGACCCGGGTACTGAATATTATCAGTTGAAAAATCAAACCTCAGCCTTCGGTGAACCTTTCCTCGGATATATAGCCTATAGCCATGAAGGTGAACCCGCTGCATTCTATGGGGTCTATGCTCATCCTGTGGTATATAGGGGGAAAACTTATGTTTCTGCCCAAAGTGGTGATACAATGACTCATCGCAGTCATACAGGCAAAGGACTGTTTACCAGACTGGCTAAACTTACCTACGCTCTGGCAAAAGAGCATGGTGTGTTATTTATCTATGGTTTCCCGAACAAGAATTCCTATCCGGGTTTTGTCAACAAGCTCTCCTGGGTTTGTCCTGCGAACCTTCTTGAGTATAGTCAAAAGGTAATGACATTGCCACTGGCTAAGATTGCCAGGAAGTTTAGCATCTTTCTTCCTGTTTACAAAGCCTACGTTAATCTTGTTCTTTCATTTTACAAAACGGATAGGAGTCTCTCGGTGAATTCGGTGATGAGTGATGATCTTGCCGGTCTGTCAAGATCTGATCAGTTTGTTCATTATAAAAGCTCCTCAGGATGTAAAATGGTGTGTGTTGACGATGCCGTCGTTTGGATAAAAGTGGATACTTATCTCCAGATCGGTGATATGGAGAAGCATGTCGGGGATAATTTTTACAGGTTCAACAGAAAACTCAGAAGACTGGCATTCCTGCTTGGAACCGACAAGATTATCTTCCTGGTCACACCGGGTACTTTATGGGATAAAATACTTCCAGAATTTTTTAAGGTAAAGGAATCGCTCGCCTATGGCTATCTCGATTTGTCGGGAAATTTTCCCCTGGAAAAATTACGGTTTACGGGAGCCGATTCAGACACTTTCTAAAGGGCACCTCAAAAAACCTGTTTTGGGTGATGTGCTTAGAGATTTTTTTGCAAGACAAGGCGTGAGGAAGAAAGATACTGGAACTAAATATCTGACTGACGAACAACGCCGTATTGCAAAAAAAGATCAAGCCTATCATAATTATTGACCTATTGATTATCTTTCAAGACAGCACCTGAAAGAGGTTTTTAGAGGTGCCCTAAAATCCTGCCCGGCTGAAAGCCCGGTAAATGGAAATGATTACGGAAGCGGTGACCGTTGTATTGGAAATGCTGTACCTTGGAAAAATATTGTTTTCAGGTTTGTCATAGTTGTTGCGGTAATCGACCGCGAATAATTGCCTGTAGCCGACTTTAAAGCTTGTTTCTTTTACTTTCTCGTTATAAGCGCCGTCCGGAAAGGCTATGGATGTGACCGGTTTTAACGTCGCCTGATGAAGTTTTTGCATACTCAACGAAAGTTCTTTTGCTATTTCAGGCTCAGAAAGCGTATCAAGGTTGGTATGGGTGAGGGCATGGGAGCCTATTTCAATCTCATTGTCAGCTGCCAGAAGTTTTAACTGTTCCTTCGAGAGAAGTTTCCAGTACTCTCCAGGAATATTTTTTAAACCGCCTTTTTGTCTAGCCCCTGGCAGCAAAATGCCGAGTATAACTTTCTTCCCCTCATCATTGACCAGTTTGAGTCTTTGTTTGAAATCATGATATGTACTTTCATCCGCAGGATTAAACTTTTCAGGAATGATATTATTGTAGTCAGATCTCTTCAGTGCTTCCCAATCCAATTCAGCTTTACAAAGGTCAATCGCATCATACCATAATGGATCTTCAGGATAATCAATCGCCTGTGCTGTTACAAAAATGCTTGCCGGAAAATTATAGATCTTTAACAAAGGGTAGGCATTAGTGTAATTATTTTCATAACCATCATCAAAGGTAATGGCTATGGTCGGGCGATTCGGTCGAATACCGGCTACGAATTGACCAATCATCGCTTGCAGTGAAATAACCTTAAAATGTTTATGGAAGTACTCCAGGTGTTCCTTGAATTGTAATGCTGATAAATGATTTTTACTGAGTTCGGGACGGTGATCATTTACTACACCGTGATAGTTCAGTATCAAGTATCTTGGTTTAGAGTGATTTCTCATCGTGTAATAGAACCGCACTCCAGGCAGAAGGTATATTGCAGCCTTTCTTAGTGCTTTCCTGAAAAATTTCATAGGTTTGATTGTATTACAAGAGAGGCATATGCCAGTGGTGAATTATGAACGACCGGCAGAGTAATATTAATGATTGGCTGTAAAAATCAGAAATTAAAATTAATTATCATTGCCTGCGTTGTTTGGTTTTGCTCATGGGTGTAATAAAGAGACAGGGAATTAAGAATATGATCACCGGCTATGCCGGTATGTTGATCGGTTTTGTCAATCTTATTGTGGTACAGCCACATTTTCTCACAAAGGAGGAATTAGGTCTCACCAGGCTTTTGTATTCATTTTCTCTCCTGGTTGCGATGTTCGTGCCTCTGGGTATAGGTAATGCGACAATCAAGTATTTTCCATCATTCAAAGACCCGGAACGGAAACATCATGGCTTCTTCGCCTTTATGAATTTGTTTCCTCTTATAGGTTTTGTGATCGTTGCGGGAGTTCTTTGGATTTTCAGGGATTTCATACTCGGACAATACAGGAACGAATCTCCGTTATTCCTTGAATACTTCAATTATGTATTTCCGCTGATCTTCTTTGTTTCTTTCGTCGCGGTGCTGGGGATATATTGCAATGCCCATTTTAAAACCACTATCCCTGCCTTTCTCAATGATGTGATTGTCCGGCTTTTAACAATTGTCCTCGTTTCTGTGTACTTTCTGAAATGGTTGGGCCTGGATCAGTTTATTGCTTGTTTTGTAGGCATTTATGCCTTTCAAATGCTGGTTTTGATCACTTATATTTTTGTTTTTGACAGACCGGGTTTCAGGATTGACTGGAAAGTGATCAGGGAGAAAAAAATGATGGAGGTAATTCGCTTTGGCATGATCCTGTGGTTCGCGGGTATTGCCTCCCTGGGCTTAAAATTATTCGATTCGGTTATGATCGCAAAGTTTATGCCTCTCGCATTCGTTGGCGTGTATACGATCGCCGCATTTATTCCAACAGTGATTGAGGCGCCGCTGAACGCGCTGGAGCGTATTGCCGCCTCTAAAATTTCATTTGCCTGGGCGGCCAATGATCAGGAACAAATCCGGGAGATATATACCAAATCCTCCCTGTACCTGTTTCTTCTGGGTGGGTTTCTCTTTTTAATGATCAACCTGAATATCCATACATTGCTCAAATTCCTTCCGGAAGGATACCAGCAGGGGGAGATGGCGGTTATGATACTCAGTCTGGGAACCCTCTACAACATGGCAACCGGGCTCAACGCACCGGTCTTGTTCAATTCGGTTAAATACCGGTATGGTGCCGCTTTTCTGATCCTGCTGGCCATCATGGTACTGATTCTCCAGATGATCCTTATACCAAGAATGGGAATTACAGGCGCCGCTATTGCCACTTCACTTGCCGCTTTTACCTATAATAGTTTATTACTGGTTTCCGTTTGGAAATTTTTTTCTCTTCAACCGTTTGATAAAAAAAATCTCAAGGTTCTCTTGACTATAGTGACTGTGTTTGCGTTGGTTCATTTTATTCCTCATCATGAATCGAAACTGCTTGATATTTTATTAAGGAGTATTTCCATTACGGTACTCTATATCGGGTTTATTTATTATTACAAGATTGCTCCTGAATTTCATAAATATATTCCATTTGTTAAAAGAACCTGAAATGCATACTTTTAAAAGCATTTAATTAGACCCTGGTTATTTAATATATTTGACTTTGAATTTTATTTTGCTCTGAATAATTATAAAAACAAATTCCATGAAAAAGATGTACTTTACAATGACCTTCATGCTGTTCGTGATCTCGGCATCTTCACAACTCAGTTGGATTAGATTGCCGGACTATCCAGGTCAAGGCAAACTGGCAGTGGCTTCAATGTCTATAAACGGGAAAGGCTATATCGGGCTTGGACACGACCAGTCTGGAAATGGGAGCAGTGAATGGTTTGAGTATAATCCCGGTACGAATTCCTGGACTCAGAAGGCCTCATTGCCTTCCCTTGGCAGGTGGAGTGTTGTGTCATTTACGATTGGTAATATCGGCTATATTTGTACTGGTGCTATCAATGGGAGTCTAACCAATGAAACCTGGGCTTACGATCCGGGATCGGATACCTGGTCAAGAAAAGCAGACTTCCCCGGAACGGTCAGAATGAGTGCTGCCGGATTTTCCATTAATAATTTGGGCTTTGTAGGTACCGGCTATAATGCTGGAGATAGTTACAATGATATATATGAATATAATCCAGTAAGCGATACATGGACTGCCAAGGCGGATTTTATTGGATTAGAGCGTAACGGGGCAATTGCATTTTCAGTTGGATCAAAAGGTTTCCTGGGTATGGGAAACAATACAAATTCAACCAGCAATTTCAGAGACTTCTACGAATATAATCCAGCCTCTGATAGTTGGACCCAGAGGGCCGAATTCCCTTTACCATATGTTGTGGCAGCAAGTGCATATGCTGGTTCTAATGATGGATACACCTTAGGGGGATACTATTATCAGTATTCAGGCATTACACATAATCCACTAAATATGCTGTATAGATACAACATTCTTTCAGATGAATGGTCACTTGCCGGCACCTTTTGCGGATTACCTAGAGGATATGCTGGCAGCTTCTCCATTAATAACGATATCTACATAGGAAGTGGTGCACAACGAAATGATGCATCATCATCATCTATGCTGAATGATTTTTGGAAGCTTAGCAACGGTCTCACCTTGCGTATTGAGAATCCGGATACTTATTCCGATTTCAGTATTCTTCCAAATCCGGCTGATAGAATCATATTTTTTGATGATAACCTGAATAATTTCGAAAAAGATGCAGTGCGTATTTATAATGCCAGTGGTAAATTGGTATCTGAAAAATTATTACTACGTTCAGAAAACTCAATAGACATTTCGCAACTACCTGCCGGAATATATTTTGTCGAGTTAGTTTCTTCCAGTGGAAAAGTGCTTGATGGCAGGTTTGTAAAGAATTAAGTGTTGCATCAAATCTCAAAACTCCCTTCTCAATTTATTTTTGACATTATCAATACTGGCATTCAGCTCAAAACCGAGAATAAGGATCACTGAATTGAAATAGATCCACAACATGATTACGATCAGCGTCCCGATAGATCCGTAAATCTTATTGTACTGGTTGAAATTATTCACAAAAGTTGCAAAACCGGTCGAGACGATAATGGAGAGGATGGTGGCCAGAGTAGAACCTGCTGAAACAAAGCGGTAGGTTTTTTTTACGGCAGGAGCGTAATAATAGAGAAACGAAATGGCAAAAAAGAATAAGGCAAGTACAACCGCCCATTTCCCGAGAAGCAGAATGGCAACCTGAGTCTTTGATTTTAAAATGCTTTGTTGCACCAGGTATTTGGTGGCCATCTCACTTGATATGATCAGAAGTGTAGCTATGATCAACAGTATTGACAGAATAAAGGTTAGAACGAAGGCAACTTTACGTTGCTGAAAAGGGGTTCTGGATTCAACCACGTGATATGAACTGTTGAAACCGCGCATCATGGTCATAAAACCGTTGGTAGTAAAATACAAAGCCATGATGAAACCGATGCTGAGAAGTCCGCCACGCGGGATTCTGATAATATCTTCTATTGTGGTTCTTACGGACTCATATGCATTTTGAGGTAGCAGACTTTCAATCAATCTCAGGAGTTCGTTCTGGAAATTATTGATCGGCACATAGGGGATAAGCGAAAACAGAAAGATTGTTGCGGGAAATATTGCCAGGAAGAAGCTGAAAGCAAGTGATTGGGCCCTTGTTACAATAGCCCCCCGCTGAATTCCCGTGAAGAAAAAATCGGCTACATCATAGATAGGAACTTTGTCAAAGCCGGGAAGGGCGACTTTTTTGGTGTAGGCAATAAATTGCCTGACCAAAGGCAGATTGAACACTGTTCGAAGTATGCGAACAGAAATTACATGGAGTGCACCTTTCCGGGTATTTTTTCTCATGAAACCAGTTTCATTGAAATATCCAGACTCTTATATGAATGGGTCAGCGCGCCAATTGAAACATAATTCACGCCACTCTCCGCATAGTGCCTTACATTTTCAAGGACAATCCCTCCGGAAGCTTCCGTGATCATCCTGCCTCTTATTAAATGAATGGCTTCTTTCAGTTTGGGAATATCGAAATTATCAAGCATGATCCTGTCTACCGGTTCTGAATCCAGTACTTGTCTTACTTCATCCAGACTTCTGGTTTCAATCTCTATCGGAATGGAGAGGCCGGTTCTCTTCAGATAAGTCCTTGCTCTGTCAACAGCGTTTTTAATTCCGCCACAAGCATCTACATGATTGTCTTTGATCAGAATCATATCATACAGTCCGGAACGGTGATTTGTTCCTCCACCCAAACGAACTGCCCATTTTTCAAAGATCCTGAAATTCGGTGTGGTTTTTCTTGTGTCCAGTATTTCAGTGCCGGTTCCTTCGACAGCATTGACATACTTTCTTGTGAGACTGGCAATGCCGCTCATCCTCTGCATGCAGTTAAGGAGTAATCGTTCCGCAAGGAGTAAGGATCTCGTAAAGCCCTCAATTTCCATGACCACCTGCCCTGGAGAAACTGCATCGCCATCACCGGTCAACACCTTGACGATAAACCGGTCATCCACCAGATTTAAAACCTGATCGGCGACGACAAGCCCTGCGATAATTCCCTCTTCCTTGACCCTGACAATGGCTTTTCCTTTCGCCGTTTCATCAATGGTTGAGAGTGATGTATGATCGCCTTTGCCCTGATCTTCCTTAAGGGCCAGACGAAGATATTCAACGATGCTTAGCGCCTGATCTGAAACCTGGTCCATACAATCTTCTTTTGTAATTGAGTCTCAAAACTATTCGATAAAATTAATGAATCCAATGCGCTTTTCGGGACGATATAAAGGAAAGGAAATGCTCAGCAGCAGAATCTTTCAGGGCTCTTGCTCAATTCTGAGTTCAAGGAGAACACTTCTGGCATTGGTTGATTTCATGTAAAAGGACACCCGGTAAGTCTTTGTGTTAGAGGTGATAAGAGTTCCAATCCCATACAAGGTACCTTCCTGCGAGGCGCCCTTGTGTACTATGGTAAAGGATTTGGGTACGTTTTTATTGAAAAAGTCCCTTAAGATCAGTTCTGCCTGTGCCTTTGAATATATATCTTCCTGATTCATGATCATCAGGTCGATCGTATTTCCAAAAAAAGATCCAACCTGCTTTGAATCTCCGCTACGCAGGGCATTTGCAAAATCTTCGTAAATATCTGTTGATGCTGCCTGATTTGCCTGGAAGATCAGAAACAGAATCAGACAACTTTTTTTCAGGTTTTTCACGCTCTTCGGATACAATTATCAAGCCAAATGCCCGGTCATATCAACCTAATGATACGGACAAAGGTCGTTTTAGTTGCCTTATACCTCTGAAATTTCAGATGCCCTTCCTTATTTTAAGCTCGTCTGCGGAGTTTAATACAGCATCCTTGCCCTCTTGCTATTAACTCATGGGGCATCAGATTATTGACCTGTTGGCGTATCTTGTAGCGCAATAGTATAATTTTTATGAAGATCGAATTCTTTTTCACCGGTAAAACAACTGAGAAGTATCTTCAGGCGGGGGTGGATCAATATATGGCAAGACTCCAGCATTATGTTCCGGCATCGGTTATTAACATAGTTGTTCCGCCAATTAAGCAGCAAGGCAAGGTGCAGGAGGAGGAAGCTAAAGCGATGCTCACTAAGATCAATCCCCGTGATCTGGTTGTACTCATGGATGAGAATGGTGAAATGTTGTCTTCACCTGCGCTGGCGTCAAAGATTCAAAAGTGGATGAACGAGGGGCATTCGAAAATTATTTTTATTACCGGTAGTGCTTATGGTCTGCATCCCTCCCTTAAAGGCAGGGCGAATTTTACGCTTTCCGCTTCGAGATTTACCTTCACACATCAGATGATCAGGCTCATCCTTACCGAACAGGTTTACCGAGCGATGACCATTCTCAGGAATGAATCATATCATCACGGATGAGTTGACGGATCTTTATTTCCCCGCCCGGGATATTAAAGCGCTGTATAAATCTTGTTGTATTTTTCAATGCCCTTGGAAAGTGAAAAAATTTCTATCGCAGCTTTTCGGATTTTTTCCTTAGGCAACTGTAATAAGGCAGGAATGTTCTCAATAACAAAATCATAATCCTCATGGGTGAAGGACCTTACAATGGCTCCCGCATTGGAATCACGTATGATCTGGTCAATATCCCCGATATTCGAATTACAGATGATGGGTATTCCCATACTCATGATCTCACCTTGTTTGGCCGGACTGCTTGCTTTTTTTGAATAGACAGGTTTGATAAAAAATAAGGATAGATGTGAAAGACTGAGGAGTTCGGGAACTTCCCGGTGAAGGGCTTTCCTTATGATAATATGTTCTGCGGGGATGCCGGTACCATTGGCAGCGTTTAATATTGATCTCTTGTCTTCATGCGTGATGAATAAAAACCTGGCTGAGGGATACTTGATCAGGAGTCTTTTGAAAAAGTCCAGCATTTCTTCCAGCATATACCATGTCCCTACGGCGCCTACGTAAGACAAGACGAGTTCACCTTCTTTAATATCAAGTTCCTTCGCCAAAGCTTCTTTATGCGAAGGACTAACCCGCGCCAGGTCGAAGTGGTTCGAGTCTGCGCAACAGGGAATTACCTGAATAGGTAGTGGTTGACCCGGAATCGCTTTCCAAGAATGTATCTCTCGCCTTGCATTTTCTGTAAGGCAGATGGAATAGTCAGCCCTTTCAAGAAACCTCGCTTCCCGGTTTTTAAAGAAACGGTAAACATATTTATAGATGAATGATACCTGGTTCCACATCCCTCCGTCTATTCTTTCATCCGCATAGAAACCACGCATATCAAAAATAAATTTGAGTCCGAATTTCTTTTTTAATAAAAGTCCTGTAAGGGATGTTATATAGCTTCTGCAATGAACAATATCATACTTATCCTTTCTGCATAATTTTTTACATACTCTTTGGATGCGAATAACGTCATAGATGGTTGAAATGATAAGCGGGCTCTTTGTATAGGGTATATTATGCCATTCAATATTTTTTTCTTTGAGTACCCTGGTGATCTCTCCAATAAGTTTTTCATTTCCTTTCTTTTCAGAACTTACTATAGTGATACGGTGTCCCAGGTCGTTAAGACCATACAGATAAGGTAAGATCTGACTTTGTCCAAGCGGGTCGGACAAACCGTCATAAGTCAAATACAGTACTCTTTTTCCCTCTGTCATTAGATTTATAATTGTGACGAATTTTAGTATTTTTCAATTTCAGGGACTGATTCGGACTGGAGAAGTATCCGAATAGATCTCGCGATAAATCGATTCGGCAATCGAATAACTTCTGTACCGGTATGCAATATCACGGATCTTATCCTGTAATTCTTCCGGACTGTACCTTTTGAGTATGGAATCTATTTTCTTGCAGGCCATCAGGTAATTATCCGCGTTAAGCTCTTTCAAAACATATCCTATCTCGTGTTTTTCGATCAGTTCGGAATCATCGGAAATGTTTTTGGTGATTACCACCGGAAGGCCAAGAGCCCAGTATTCACCGTCTTTTATAGGTGTGCAATAACGCTTTGATGGAATGGGTTTGACAGGTGTAATGGCGAAATCGCCGAGACCCATAAATTCGGGTACGTCTTCATGTGGCACAAAACGGATTATAAGTCCGGAAGGATTAAGTCCGGCTTGTTCAGCCCAGACAGTTAATTCCTTGCGTGAATGACTTGTGAGGAGGAGACACCTGAATTTATCACCCCAGTAATCCTGTGCTGTTCTGAAAAAATCAAAGACCTCATGGGTAAGATAGATGCCACCAAATTTGCCTGCATACACGCAGACAATCTTGTCCTTTAGTTTTAACTGCTTCAACAGTTCTTCATTTTTTCTTTTTTTGGGAGCAAAAAAGGAGTGGTCTACACAGGCGGGCTTTACGTAAAAATTCCGGATCGCTACACCGTATCGTTCCAGTGCGTATGTGTACATCGACCTCGTTGCACTGATAATGATGCTGGCATGCCTGGTAAGCTTTTTCTCCAGTGAAAACAGAAATTTAAATTGTCTGCTTTCCCGGCTCCAGGTTTGATTCTCGATCATGGCGTCGGCATGCGGCTCATAACTGTCTATGATGAGCTTTCGTCCTGTGAGCTTTGAGAGAATGAATGCGATGGAACCGGCAGGAGTGCACCATGCATGAATGAAATTTATCTTTCTGAAAAGGATGAGCGAAACGAGATAGATGAGGTAAAATGCCCATTTAAAAGGAGACAAAAAATTGAATTTAAGATACCTCAGGGTAATGAGTCTGATACCCTGGAGTTTCAACCGTTGTTTGATCTGAGCAATTTCATTAGGAGGCAGCGTTTGATTTTCCTGTTCGAATGTTACCAGGTATATCCTGCTTCCCGGTACGAGCTGATTGTGCATGATGCGCAGATAGGGCAGGGTATAGGCCTGAATCAGTGCATCCTTGTAGCTCCAGTAGGTGATGACCAGGATATGTTTTTTTCTGTTCATCAATTCGCGCTTCTGAGATGGTTAAGAAGCTTTCTTCCGGCAATAATTTTCAAAAATAATATCACATGTTTCTTTTTTAATCCACCGTACCGCACGGCGTTTTTCAAAAAGTCGAGCGCCGGTTTCCTGTCACTGTCAAGGTAACTGTGTATGCTGCTGAAATAGGCTACGTGCGACTCTAGCACATCTTTTTCAGGATCAGTAAGCGGCAGGTTCTTCAGGATCCATTCCCTGGCAAGGAGTGTTTTACTTATAATGATCCTGTTGTCCGTCCGCATGGACCTTCCTTCGTGATCATGCATCTGCACACTTACCTTATCAATGATATATAGTCTGTTTCTGAACAGGTTTTGAATGAGAAACATCCAGTCTTCCTTGATAGCGTATTTTCGGTTTTCTTCAAATAAATATAGATCGGGATTTCCCTTCCTTATACAGACATTGCATGCCAGAGGATTTCCGGAGAGGAACAAACGGTAATCATAATAAGCTTCGGGAAGATTTCTGATGTCGCTGGGATAAATGTGACCATCACGGACGAACTCAAATTTTGTACTAATAAAATCAGGCTGTCCTAATTCCCTGATCTTTTCAACCAGAAGGCTCAGGTGATCTTTAAGAAGAATATCATCCGAGTCTATAAATTGAATATAAGTCCCGCTTGCCTGCCTTATACCGTTATTTCTTGCTGCTCCCCGTTCCAGATTCTCCTGACGGATTAGTCGGATTTTCGGGTTCTGACCGTATAAAGCTCTGAGTCTTTCATATGATTGGTCCGTACTGCCATCATCGACAACCAGTATTTCAAAATCCAGGTAAGTCTGGCTCAATGCGCTTTCAATGGTTAGCCTGACCCTGTCAAAGCGATTATAGGTGGGTATCACTATACTGAAGAAAGGACTGTACTGTTCTGTCATGATTGAGGGTAAATCAGTTAATCCGCCTGCGAAAATATACCGTTGAAGTCATTCATATATGCAATGATCGTAAATTTAATGCATTTGGTTCATTCGGTAAGCACATTCAATCAACAATTGTCCTGAATAGCCATGTTCGAAACAGTCTCCGACCATTAATGAAGTGGAGGTGATATCCCTGATGCATTCCGGCTAATGGCGGGTATGTAGGAAACCGGAAATGAATCGTTTCGGATTATATAGCTTTTTATTTATTTATATATCGGTAGAAAAGAGGAAGAACGACAATGAAACCATCATCCTGCTTGCGAATAGTTCAGAAATGCCATAACGACCAAGAACAGTTACCCGGGGTAACTAATTATTATCTGGCAGCACATATAGGTTGTTTTCAGAGATAACAATAAGTTTAAAAGAGAGAAAGCCTTTCTGATCTTTTCTTTTTACATTTGGTAAATCAATCGCAAGGCGTGAACTATTTTTCTTTTGTCGATCTGGTAATACCACCTTTGTACCTGGTCATTTTCTTTTTCATTGCCAACTCTATTAAGCTAAAGCATATAGAGAAAGAGCCTTATTACCGGTATTTTATTCCGGGTTTGATGGCTAAAATGCTGGGATCGATCGCAATTTGCCTCGTCTATGTATTCTATTACGGTGGCGGTGATACACTAAATTATTATTCTGATTGCCTGGCGGTGAGTAAGTTGTTTTTAAAGAATCCATACCAGGCTTTGAGGTTCACTTTTTTACCGCTTGACTGGGAGACCTGGTTTTCTTTCGATTTTACCACGGGATGGCCGGTATATTCGTATGACCCCAAAGCCATCATTGTCGATAAACTGACATGGCCTTTGGCATTTATCAGTTTTAACAGTTTCATCGGGCAAACCATGCTTCTGTCTTTCATATGTTACTTTTTCATCTGGCGCTTGTATAAAATGTTCTTGTTTGAATTCCCAAAACTTGAAAAGGAGTTTGCACTTTCAATATTGTTCATGCCTTCGGTGATATTCTGGGGTTCCGGTTTGTTAAAAGATTCCATCACTTTTGCTGCGGTTTCCGCATTCACGGCTTCATTCCATCATTTACTAAAGGTCCGGACGCATATCTGGCTCAACATACTCTACCTGGTGATAGCTTCCATATTGCTGATTAAGATCAAGCCCTACATTTTCTTTGCCGTGATTCCCGGAAGTACTCTCTGGTTTGTTGGTTTCAGACTCACCAAGCTCACTAACCCTCTGGTAAGGATGGCCATTGCACCTTCACTCTTATTGATTTCCCTGTTGTCAGGTTACCTTATGTTGCGTATTATGGGTGATACATTGGGTGAATATAAGATCAACAACGTACTTGACAAGGCCATTGTGACACAGCAGGACCTTAAGCAGGATTATTACCAGGGTGCCTCTTTTGATATAGGAGACTTTGATGCCAGCGTTCCCAGTATTCTTGGAAAGGCGCCTGCAGCGGTTAATGTGGCTTTGTTCAGGCCTTACTTGTGGGAAGCATATAATCCGGGTATGATCATTTCCGGAATTGAGAACCTGGTTTTATTGGTTATAACTATATACCTCATAGTAAAAATGAGAGTTTATAACCTTTTCAGAATGATGTTCCGGCATCATATACTGTTCTTCAGTGTGTTTTTCAGTCTGTTCTTTTCGTTTTCCGTAGGGCTTACTACTTCAAACTTCGGAAGTCTGGTGAGGTACAAGATTCCCGCCATCCCGTTTTATGTTGCCAGTCTCTTTATAATCTATCATGCATTCAGAGAATCTCAGAAAGAGGAAGCCGACCGTAAAGGGAATAAAAGTCTTACTATTGTTGATTAATCAATTTTTAAAAAAACACCGGTCGTACTCAGCGCAGGAGTTTTCTTATAACCCTGATCAGGATGCCGGGGAAGTACCTGATCCGTAAATTTATCTTGCCAAGTTTGTATTTGTTATAGAAACCAGGATCCGTACTTCTGATCATCGAGAGAAATTTTTTGCACTGAGCCCGGTTCAACACTTCGTAATAAATGATCAGTTGGTTGAGCAGAAAATGACAATAGATGGTTTTTAGTTCTTCCTCGCTGAATTTTTTATGATGAAAATATTTATCAGTTTTATCTGCCAAAATTCCCTCTTCTCTGAGTCCCCGGATGAATTTTTCTCCTCCATCAACAGAGCGGAGAAATTTTAAAAATACCTGTGACCAATCTTCCGCGAAAGAGGGAAGTATCTTTACTGTTTTGCTCTCTGCGTGTAACCTGTAACGGGAAAAAATGTGGTCCGTCTGCAATATCGGATAGTGTAAGGCTATTCGGATCAACAGGTCATAATCCATCCCATAATGAAAGTTCTCATCCAGAATTCCCTGTTCATCGATTACTTTTTTTCTGAAGAAGGAAGAGGGTTGGGGGAAAGGGATGATTGAAAAATATTTGAGTGGGAGATCTTCCCTGTTTGCTCCTTTAATGATTTCTTTTCGACCCTGACCAAACAGGATTGTCTTTCCGTGCACTAAACAGCTTTCAGGAGATGCGGCAAACAGTTCAGCAACTTTATAAAGTGCTCCCGGAAGATACAAGTCATCACTGCAAAGCCAGCTGATAATTTCCCCGCTGCATCTGGCAAAGCCTTTGTTTAAGGCATGACTCTGTCCACGGTCCTTTTCACTTTCCCAATAAGTAATCCTGTCTGCGTACTTCTTTATGATCTCAACAGAATTATCGGAACTTCCCCCATCAATGATAATATATTCCAGTTCCGGATAATTTTGATTTAATACCGATAAGATACACTCTTCAAGGTATTTTCCCTGATTGAAAGATGGAGTTATGATTGAAATTCGGGGATATCTCATTCAGTATAGCAGGGTTTATACTTTCTCATACATTGCTTTAATACCATCACCCGTGCCGCTGAGTGTGAGAAGACGGTTAACCGTTCCTTTGATCAGCAGAAGCAACGTATTACCTTCTATTTTCTCCTGCAATTCCATATCGAAGGGTTTGTATTTATCCTTATGATCCTTGTGTCCGTTTAATTCACCCTTTTTACCGGAAAGTGCCTGCCTGATCCTGTCCGGACTTATTCCTGTAGTCAGCAGTGAAACCTTTTTAAAGCCATAAGTTTTCATTGCATATCTGATACTGGCAGGACTGAAATAACAAAGATGGTCCGGATAATAAATCACGCTCCATGACTTTCCCTGGATGCGTCTCGATAGAGAATCGAAGTTAGGTGTCGTGAGGTATAGCAAGCCTCCGTTTCTCAGTAAGGACCTGAAATTTCCTATTTCCTTTGCCGGATAATTTAAATGCTCTATGACTTCAAATGAAGTAACTATGTCAAAAGATCCGGCTTTATAATTATTGGTATCAAGGACACCTTGGTTCATCGTGATTCCTTTGCTTTCACAGATGGGAATATAATGAGGCACACATTCTGTTCCGTAGACTTCCCAACCTCTTTTACGTGCCTGTTCGAGAAAAAATCCTTCTCCGCAGCCAACGTCAATGATCCGGTTATTTAGTCTGTACTTTTCAAAACGGTCAAGAAGTTCGTTGTATCTCTTGATAGTGGTTTGCGATATTCCACTAAAGTGTGGATACCTTTTGTAATGTTCCGCCAGTTCTTGTAAAGAAGGGATGGAAGAAGCAAAAACAAGACCACAATCCCTGCACTTCACAAGGTTTCCTGCATCGTATTTTCTCAGTGGCTGCAGCCTATTCCCTTTGCAAAGGATGCAATTTACATGTCTATCCGGCATAATTAAAAGCGTTATCTGAAATTATTGGTTGAATTTGCCACTCAGGATATTACCTTCTCTGGTTTCCATTCAATTTTCCGCAACATATTGCCGATGTCCTCATTAAAGAATTCATACAGTTCTTTCTTTTCTATCCTGACACTTGTCTGGTCTGTCGATCTTGATTGCACCTTCTTGTAATCATTGTTAATGAAAGCAGAATTACCATATTTTCTATTGGAGAGATAAAAGCCATAATTGTTCATTAACTTGGACTTGTAAAATACTGCGTTGATGATCTGATTAAATCCGTAGCTTACATTCTCGCTTTTTAAGGGGTAGTTCTCATGGATATTGTCTCCATTGAAAATGTCATCTTTAATGGAGAGTCGAATCTCCGGGTCGATGATTTCACGGGCAATATCTTCGGCTAATCTGATATTTTTATAATGAATAAAATAAGTATTGGGTGAGCCCGAATAAAGTACGGCTTTGTTCATCACGTACCAGTAGAAGGCGTTCTTATCCATACGATCAGTGATCTGATCTATACACCAGTCGAGATTCTCCAGTAGTTTTCTTTTCCTGACTTCGGCAACGAAGTTGTCCCAGTTTTGAGAGAATTCGAAACCAACAGACCAGAAATCCCATTCTGTCTTTAATACCGAAGTGAGTACCTGATAGATGTCCCGTATGATCACAATGGTATGATCAGGCTGAATCAGTTGGTTGATCGCATCAAGCCTGCCGTTTCCTCTTATAAATTTTGTGACCGTACTCTCATTGTGTTGTGAAAGCCTTCTGATGAATTGTTGATGCTCTTTGCTGAATTCCTTAGGTGAACTGCACAGATGCGGGGAATGTGTATGATGATAATAACCTTCGTAATTAATACTTTGTGTGAAACGGTTGATCCAGAAGTAAGGCTCGTAATTGATCCATACATTCTCCTCCCTCTGAGCCAGCAGGTAACTCATGTAGAGTTGAACAGCCTTTGTACCAGATCTTCCTACACCGAAAATTGTTAAGTTCATGATCGCTTTTTTGAATTCTTAGCTTTTTATACCCAGGGTGAGTTTGGATTTTGCAATAAGTCTTTCAAGCAGGTTGCCGGTACCTTCTTTTACATTTACTTCAAAAGTAAATTCATCAGCATGTCTGTTGATCCTGATAGTCTGCGGATGCTTCATGGAATACATCCTGTTTCGCTTCATCTTACTCAGTCTCGTGTATTTGTAGTTTGTATGCGTGGCATCCTTCCCGAAACCAATATTGGTGACGAGATTTATGGCAGGGCTTATCACTATCCCGTTGTTCTTCCATACGGAATAAAACCACTGATAGTCCCAGGTGTTTACTTTACCTGCAGCGGTTTTCCTGAAACTGTCAGCATAAAAATTTATCGCATTCTGATTGCCTGTATATTCCGATATTTTATTTTGTTCAAGGAAGGAATCCAGGCCTTTCATTTCAATGTCGTACTTAAGCCAGGAGCGTTTCCAGGTGGCCCAGCCCCATGGGTGACAAATTTTTGAGAAATAGTATGAACCGTCAAAATCAAATTCATTACCCAGTAGGAAGTTGGTACCGTTTATATGCATGATCTGTTCATGGTCACGGTAATGATCAAGCAACTCCGAACAATAATTGAAAAAACTTTCATCCGCAAGACAGTCATCTTCGAGGATTATTCCTTCTTCAACATTTGCGAAGAACCAGTTTATCGCTGAACTCACGCCCTCCTTCAGACTCAGGTTCTTTTCACGAAAGAGCAGTTTCAGGTCACATTTCCAGTCAATCTGATTGATCACTTCCCTGGCTTCCCTGCATTTAATGCGGTCTTCAGGTACATGACTCCGTGGACCGTCAGCCGCGATGAACAGTCTTGCCGGTCTTACTTTTCTGATTTGTTCGAATACGGCCTTGGTTTGGTCGGGTCTGTTGAAGATCAGAAACAGAACCGGTTTATCGAATGCAGCAAGCGGCAATTCATTTTTCCTTTGCTGAAAGGATTTGATGATATTGAGAAAATTGTCGGCATATTCTGCTTTGCGTCTGGATAAGTTCTGACGTGCGGTTTTCTCGAGTTCGGTATTCGGTCCCGGCTGAAGTTTTTCCCAGTTATGCCGTAGAAGTTCAGCAAGTTTTATGTGGTCATGCGGTGCAAAGTACTCAACGGATTGTGGTGATTGCTCCCTGTGTACAGGAATATCGGATAAGATGATATGTTTGCCTATTGATTTGCTCTCTTCAACGGTAGTACTCCATCCTTCAAACAGCGAAGGATTAATGACTGCAATACTTTGCCTGAGGAGCATCAGTACGTCCTCATGAGGTACGAGTCCCAGTACCCGGATCTGGTCACCAATTTCCCAATCCTTTATTTTTTCAGTCAACTCTTTATAGTATCCTGGATTTCTGAATTCTGACGGATTTCCGGTACACATTACAATCGGATGTACTCCTTTCTGCTTCAGATAATGAAGCGCCTTGAAAACAACGATATGATTCTTATGTTTCCAGAATTGATTTGGCAGGAAGAAGAATTTAGAAGGGATGAAGTATTTTTCCAGGAGATAAGAAGGGTCTTTATCCCAAATCGATTCCTCGACACCGGCAACAAAATTGGATACAGCGCTTTTATGAACATGTTCAGGAGCGAATTTTGCCAGGTCCTGTTGTGCATCGTAACTGCTCAGGATAATTACATCAGCGAGTTTACATCCTTCCAGAAATTTAGAATTTCTGTCGTCTATCTGTTCATCCGTAAACAGATGGGGAAGATGCACATGTTGAAAATCGGGAATCCAGTAAAATTTGATAAAGTCATTCTGAATTTTGAGGAAAGAGTGATTATGTGTGAAAATAACGTTTGTTCTTGCCTTAGCGAATGGCTTAAGGTCTAAACTCAGCCTGCGGTTGTACCCGAGAATTTTTTGTGAGAAAACATATTCTGCTGAACGGATGAGTTGCTTAATGGCATGGGTCCCTCTTTTAATCAGTGTCTTATGCCGGGTGTCTTTATGACTACCTTTAATATCGTTAATAACATAGATACAAATGTCATTCCGTGTTCTGAGAGCACCGATCAGATTTTCCTGGTAGGTAAGCCCACCTGTCCATTCCTTTCCGCCGAGAGCCGGTATGATGATATTCAGTTTATGCATGGTGGACTATTTCACTGAATGCTTCTCTTAATGCAGATTCTATAGTTCGGGAAGGCAACCAGCCAAGTGTGTCACCAAGTTTTTTCATTCCCGCTTTCTGATGTAATCTGTCATTGCTTCTTTGCTTCGCGGGACTTTGGATAATACTGAATTTTTTTCCTGCAATCCCGGCGATCATATCCATCAGGTTGGCGGCCGTATATTCGGTTTCGTTTCCGATATTGAATACGTCGTAATTTTTTTCTATCGCTTCCTGACTTAACCTGAGTATGGCTTCTGCGACATCTTTTACGTGAATGTAACTCCGGTAAGTCTGAAGATTTCCAAGCACGATCTCTTCTTTTCCTGCCTTTATCTGTTGAAGGATTTCAGGAACGAGGTGGGCATTTGTTTCGCAAGGACCAACGGCGTTGAATAATCTGCAGGAGATACCGCGGAAGTGACCCCGCTCAGTGTAAAGCCTTAGTAAATCCTCTCCACATGCCTTTGAAATGCTGTAAATATCTTTTGGAACTACTGGAGTATGGTCTTCCATCAGAGTTTCATTTACTATATCATAAACTGCTCCTGAAGATGCAAATATGACTTTAGCGGCCATATTTTTTCTGCAGGATTCAAGAACCGATACGGTTCCTTCGACATTCGCCCGCAAAGCAGCGGCGGGATCAAGTTCACAGGTGGGAATATGATGGATGGCGGCAAGATGAATGACAAGTGAGGGTTTCAATGACTTAAAAATCCTTTCCAGACCTTGTTGATCCAGAATATCATGTTCGATCAGAGTAAGGTTGGGATTACTCTCAGGCAGATATTCACGCCTTCCATAGGAGAAGTTATCGATTACGGCCACCTTTTTGTCGCGTTCAAGGAACATTCCTGTGAGATGAGAGCCGATAAATCCTGCGCCTCCGGTAATTAGTATCATCGAATTGAATTTTTTCTATACTGTGAGAATCCCTGGTGGTTTTATCGCCACAAAACTATACATTCTTCCAGGAACACGCCTTTCTGATTTTGCGGTTCCGTACCGTATCATATTCCATAACCAGTACAGGAATTGTACCGGCAGGAATCTTCCGGGAAGACCCAGCTTTTTAACGCAGGCCTCGTTCATCTTTGCTTTGAAGGTTTCATCCAATACATCAATATCACTGGACTTGAGCGGGAAGTAGTTTATCACTGAGTCATAATATCTGTACGTCTTCATCAGCTCCAAACCACTGTTCAGAATGGCTGCCTTATACTCTTTCAGGGTAAAGGCGTTCTCTCCATCATAATACCGGTGCAAAGGATGGCTCTTGAGAAATACCTGCTTATCCTGATCATTGAATACCACATGCTCACGCGCTGCCAACAGAGCGCCGCCGGGTTTCAGAACCCGGGCGATCTCAGCGGTCATTTTGTTCAGATCGTTGGCGTGATGTAATGTTTGCCTCACATAGACCAGATCGAAGCTTGTATTTTCAAACGGGAGAGATTCTCCATGTGTGTTAATCACCGTAAGATTTGAAAGTGAGAGCGCGTTTTTAAGGTTTCTGATCGCCTCACATCCTGCGACTTTACCCTGATCAGGATCTGTTGCCACAACTTCATATCCATCCAGGGCGAACGCGGCGGCGCTCATGCCTGTCCCGCTACCCAGTTCGAGAATTTTTTTGGCAAGTGGAAAGTGATTATGAATGATCTGCATTGTTTCCCTGTATTCTTCAGAATCGCGGAATCTGTTCACATTTTTCACACTGTCATCATTCAGGTATGAATCATAAAGGATTTGAGAATAATCAGGGTTCTTTCTCAAGGCCAGGATCGTTTCTTCCCAGGTCATCATTCAGACAGTGGATTTGATCTGCTTTGCCGGATTTCCTGCCGCAAGCATGAAATCCGTTACGTCTTTAGTTACAACACTACCTGCACCAATGATGGCTGAATTTCCTATTCTGACTCCTTTTAATATAATGCTATTGAATCCGATCCAGGCATTGTCATCAATTTGAACCGGAGATTTTTTGACCTTGTTCCAGTCTTTGTATTTCCAGGGTACACCTTCATCAATTCCTCTTTTCCAGTTCCTCACATCTTCTCGTCTTTCTTCCGGATTCACAGAATGAGCATCATTATCTGTAATCGTACAGTTCCAGGATACCATTACATTGTTACCTATCCTGATATTCTCAGCTGAAATAAATAATCCCCCTCCAATAAAGGTATTATTTCCTATACTGATTTTGCAGTCAGCTGATTCAAATACAAATTTGCCGGAAATAACGCAATCCTCTCCGGTTTCAAAGTATATCCTGTCGCTGACAGGGTTTCTGATCTCCAGTTGAAAGTTATCAAGTCTTGTACCTTTGCCCAGACGGATATGAGATGAATATTTTTTTAACTGCTGTTTTACAGGGTCAGACAGGAGTAATTTTTTTATTATCGATTTTATCATTTCATTGAGAATATGTTCTCAAAAATTGAATTAATTATTTTTTTTAGCCAAGGTATTCATAACGTTTTTCAGCTTTCTTCGGATTCTTGTTGTCAGTCCTGTATGATGCCATTTGTATATGGCATGATGCAAGCGCGCCTCTTGTTGAGGATTCACAAGCAGAGCGGAAGGAAACAGATCAGTCAGGTCGGGAGGGATCCGAAAGGCGGATAAATTTTTATTCAGGTCTTCCTTGAAATGTGTTCCGCTGCCATCCATACCAATATTTTGGGTGAGACTGGATGAAGGATAGGCAGACAATCCTTTATTAAGAAACACACTGGCATACCAGCAAATATCCCAGGCATCGATTTTACCCTCAGCCTGGGCAATGAGTGAACTCAGGTAAGGATAATTTCCTTCGAGGTCGAATTCGTATTCTTGCTGACCGGCCTTTAATGCCGACAAGAGTGATTTAGCATCCATGCTCATTTCATTCCATGCTCTATCCCAAGTTGCCCAGCCCCAGCACAAGATTGTTCTTGAAAAGAAAATCCCTGGTTTTGCAGGCATTCCAGGAAACATAAAGGCTCCGATCTGTTTTACTTCTTTATTGTTTTTATAGTGTTTAAGTCCTTTGTTGCAATAAGAAAGAAAAAGTGAATGTGTAAGGATATCATCTTCCAGTATAATTCCCTTTCCGTGTTCTGCCATCACCTTGCTGATACCTGAGATCATTGAATTCGCGCATCCGGCATTGCTTTCCGATTCCTGGATCACGATATTTTTAAATCCCTTGATATCATGTATAATTCTCCTTACTTCTTTGATCTTTTCAAGTTCGGAAGAATCAGCACCGCTCTTAGGGCCTTCGGCGAATACATATAGTGTTGTTTCGCCTGCGCCGTAATTCAGCCGCAGGTGTTCAAGCGTCCTGCTCAGGTGGAGTGGACGGTTATATGCAAAAAGGATTACCGGAGCGTTATGCATGTGCGGTGGAGTGGGTCAATGTTTCTCTTCGAACCAACGATATGTCCTTCCTCGTTCACAGGATAGAAGATTGAGTGAGCTTTTATTGCTTATGTATCTGTAATGCCATTGGCGAAACAAGCCGGATTTGTTCAACATTTCCCGTATCTTCCATTTGATAGGAAATTTATTTCCGGTGCCTGCCTGATAGAGTTTTTTTAGTTCACTTATGTCTTTTCCCTGTGCGGAAAAGTAATCAATTGCATCAACCAGGTTTGCATAAAAGCTTCTCTGTTTAATTTCCTTGCTCAATTCAAAGCGGGGATCACTAAGGTAATGAAAATACATCCTGACTCTTCCTAGTGAGAATTGACACTGATCGACACTTCTTTGATTTTCATGGACGATCACACAGCTGGATATCTCTTCCGATCTGTAAATACTGTTTTTGAATACCGGAGAATAGTTAGCCATACGTATCCAAAAATCTGTGTCCGCTACCATGTCCACGTTCTGATTCAGTTTGCTTACGTGCTTTGCGCGGTCGAGCCTGAAGAAGGTCGAACTCTGAGGGAAGTGAACCCGTAATGTGAACATCTTTTCAGGATCAATAAAACCATATTCTTCCTGCTGTTTGCCGGCGGGAACCTTTAGTTCCTTGAGGTCTGTATCGACATAGCAATGGCATGAAGAGAATAGTTGCAGATTACGGTTTTTCTCAAAAACTCCGACGGCTTCGGAAAATACCCGGGAGTGGGCATAGAAGTCATCGGAACTTTGAATTGCCGCGATACTTCCCCCGGCTTTATCAATCGCTTTGTTCACCGCATCGGCAAAACCATTGTCCTTTTCAGAATGGAATTGAATGCGTTTGTCCCTGCTTTCATATTGCCGGCACACGGAGCCGGTGGAATCCGTGGAGCCTCCATCCTGGATGATCAGTTCCCAATTGGAATAATCCTGTTTCAGAATGCTTTCTATGGTATGGACGATATATTCACCCTGGTTGAAACTCGGAATCAGGATTGACAACAATGGTGAAACTGACATTGAACTCAAGAATTATTGGGTTGAATTATTTTACAACAATCTGAAAACCGCTGAACTGAGAAAAAAATCTGAAGTTGTTCTTTCTTTTCTCCATGAACTGATGGAAAGCAATCCGGTTCCCCAGTAATGCAGGATGACCATAATCTTCGAGAACCAGCAGGCCGCCCGGACTAAGTACCTCATCGAAGAGTTTTTCCATCAGATATGTTGTCGCCCTGTAGGAGTCACAATCTATATAGATAAAGGAAAGCTTTGTTATGCCACTTCCATCCAGTGTTTTTGTAAAATCACCTCTTATCAGTTTCACTTTATCATTATTGGCGAATTTGGATCTTACTTCATCGAAATTCACTTCATGGGTGTCGCTCCAGAACGAATCAACCCCGGCATCTTCCGAAGGAAATTTTTCGAAGGTATCGAACATGAACAGGTTTTTACCGGATCCCATTTCTTTTAAGAGGCGTGAGATAAGATATCCGCTATGACCTTTGTAACTTCCGAATTCCGCAATGTCACCGGGAATCTCTCTTTCGATGACAGACGAAATCAGCTGGCAAAGATCCATGTAATCACGGATGTCGCACTTCTTCTCGAAACGACTCAGGCTTTCCTCGTAAATGTCAAAAAAATCGGTATCGCTGATCAGGAGGGGGGAGACAAATTCGAAGCTGTGCTGATGATCCTGCTTTCTGGCTCGTAAGAAATCCACATGAGTATCTCCAAGGTATTCAAATGGTATATTCTTCATTTTCTCATCTCTGAGTAGCGATACACATAACTGATGGTTGAGTTTTTCTCTCAGGTAAAGCGAAATGAAACAGGCAATGCCTTCGGATCTCTGATTAAGCTCTTTTTGATTAGAATTATAGTCGGGTAAAATTTCAACAGGAATGCCGTCTTCCTTTAGTCTCCCGAATACCCTTCCGGAATCCGGGTTTGACGGATCACCAAACAAAACAACTGATTTTTTATTTCCGGATTCCGCTGAATACTTTTTTGCCTGTCTGTATAAAAACTCATAGGCTTCGTCCGCATTTCTGATATAGAACCGGTGCAAGGGCTTGCTTCCAAGCTTTTCTTTTTCTTGCCGTTCTATCCTTGCATCAAACCAGTTATTGAGTTTGAACTTTACGGCTGTCAGCAGGTTTCCTTCCTTATAATGCCTGAATAATTTTCCAATCATGATCTCCTGTTTTTCCATCAACAATTAAGCGCGGTATATCCATTTTCCTGTATGCCATAAAAGCCCTTCATCTCCATCTTTTTCCTTTCGTATGTATTCAATGTCAAGTATCAGTTCTCCGCTGGAGAAGATCAGCGTTTCATTCGATCGGTCTTTTATACCAAAGACGATCTCATATACGCCCGGAGAAATGGACGGGAGATTGAGAAATGTATCAATGACAACCTTGCCGTTCAAACCGGCCGGAAGATTAAAATTTTTATCATCGCCGGAATGGGAGGTGAAGAGGCGGTTGCCGTCACGGGTGATAAGCGCCATTCCGATAATCATTCCGTCAACAGGAACTTTCATTTCCAATTCAAACCGTAAACACGGATCTTCTCCGAATACATAGGAGCTGACATTTTTACCTTCCGTGTTGACCCAGTATGGCATTTTGAGCGATATCCGGCCATCATCAGAATGAAGAATTTCTCTCTGTTGTCCGGCTACAGAAGGTGTGTGCGAGAGATAATGCTCTACCGTTTTTGAAGCGTCATCATTCATTTCAATTTTCCCGTCCTTTAGTAGAATTGCTTTTTGGCAAAGGCTTTTCACAGCCCCGAGATTATGACTCACGAAAAGTATGGTTCTGCCGCTGTGCGCCACCTCGTCCATTTTACCCATGCACTTTCGTTGAAATTCGGCATCGCCTACTGCAAGCACTTCGTCAATGATGAGTATTTCGGGTTCAAGAAAAGCGGCTACTGAAAATGCAAGTCTGAGTTGCATTCCGCTTGAATAATGTTTTAACGGCGTGTCCAGGAATTTCACGACTCCTGAAAAATCAACGATGGCATCAAATTTATCCTGAATTTCCTTCCGCTTCATTCCCAGGATTGAACCATTCAGAAAAATATTCTCTCTTCCGCTGAGTTCCGGATGAAAGCCTGTGCCAACTTCAAGCAGACTTGCAATTCGGCCTCGTGAAATAATTTTACCGCTGCTTGGGGGTGTTATTCTGGAAAGTATTTTAAGCAAGGTTGACTTCCCGGCTCCGTTCTTTCCAATGATTGCAATGGCTTCGCCGGCATTCACGTTGAAGCTGATGTCTTTCAGCGCGAAAAATTCTTCGGTGGAATGCGCTTTTTTCCGGTTGGCGATATTCCATAACCTTTCCCGGAGAGTCAGATACGGGGTAAGTTCGTGACTGATCCTGAATTTCTTTGATAGTTGCTGAATTTCTAAAATCGGTTTCATCAGGCAAGGTCAGCGAAGTAATATTCGGTTTTATGAAAGTAAAATATGCCGGCAAAAAACACACAAGTACTGATCGCCAGACTTTGAATCAGGATGACCGGATGCGGAAACTCACCGCTGAATGAAGCGCGGAAAATATCAATGGCTCCGGCGATAGGATTGAGTTGTAGCAAAGCCTGAATGTATTCATTGGAAACTATCGTGACCGGATATATCACTGGTGTAAGGAAGAGCAGAACCTGAACCATAAACGGAATGACATAACGAAAATCACGGTACTTTACATTGATCGCTGATAGAAACGATCCCAGTCCGAAGGTGGTGAGGAGTGTAATAAGTAAAGCTACAGGCAGCGCGAAAAGAAATTGGACAAACCCCGGGTAAGCGGAATAATAAATCATTAATGCAGCAAAGAGAATGAAAGTCATCGCGAAGTCGACGAGGGTGGCCATAATCGATGATGCGGGAAGTAACAACCTCGGAAA
Source organism: uncultured Flavobacteriales bacterium (assembly GCA_964544885.1). Classification (GTDB taxonomy): domain Bacteria; phylum Bacteroidota; class Bacteroidia; order AKYH767-A; family 2013-40CM-41-45; genus QQVM01. Next base: position 68,349 of record CAZJDX010000008.1, on the reverse strand, counting down.
ATAAATCTTCTTGATCATGTTGGAATTGCTGATCATACTGTTGCCGGCATTACTGATTCCGACGGAGAAGACATTCCAGAGTATAAGTCCTGCGTAAACAAATAAAGGGTAGGGAAGCCCGATGCTCTCCGTATTAACGGTACCTGAAAAGAAGACCGTGAAAACGATCATGAGCAAAAAAGGCTGCAGGATTGCCCAAGCCGCGCCGAGAAATGTCTGCTTGTATTTTATTTTAATATCACGCCAGGCGAAAAAATACAGGAGTTCCCGGAATGACCAGAGTTCAGGTATATTAATCTTCAGGCGGTGCTTTGGCTTTATCTCGTATTCCATGAGTTTATGAAGTGGTTCTGTCTCCCTTGCCGGTTCAGTCTGCCGGCATTCAGTTTCTGATTATATTCTCTGATTATTTTCCGTTGACAGAATTCTTCAGGATTGGTCTTGTACTTACCTCATCCCTGAACTGAAATCTAAGCGTATATAATCCATCCGCAAGACCGGATAAATTTATGGAGTATTCATTCAGACCTTCTGATGCAAATCCGCTGGTGATCGTTTTTACCGTCTTTCCTGTATGATCAATGAGATCAATTTCAAGTTCATCATCAAACGGCAGTATGGCTTTAACAGTAACCGTTTCAGTGAATGGATTAGGGTAAGGACCAACAATGGCCAGGGTCTTGATCCTGCTGAAACATTTCTCATTGTTCGACGGAAAATCATCCGACTCACCATTGGGCTCACTTACCTTTACGCAATAATAATCCAGTTTTGTAGAGGCAGTAATAAGAAATTTTGCATGAAAAGTATACCATTGTATACCGGAAGGACCATTTGGTATCAGTGAAACATATTTTTCAAGTACATTGGTTCCGTCAGCAAGCCTTCCCTCTATATTGACACTGTCGATTTGTCTTGTTCCCAGGTTTGCGATACGAACAACCAGGTGAAAATAATTTCCGGAAATATAGGATGAGTCACCTGTAATGGCTATGTCAAGTATTGGTCTGATCACATAAATGTTTTTGCTCACCGAATCTGTGCAGCCTGCGTTACTAAATACTGTTTGCCTGATGGTAAAAAGTCCTGTATCCTGATAGATGTGGCTTGGGTTAGCCAGGTTTCCGCCGCTTTGACCATCCCCGAAATCCCAGGAATAGCCAACCGCTCCAGTTGAAAAATCACTAAACTGCACATCCAGCGGCGGGTTCCCGAATTGGGGGTTAAAACTGAAATTCGCGACAGGAAGAGGATTGCTGGTAATGACCCCGGATACATTGTGTGTACACCCAATATCTGAGCTGACTAAAAGTGTTACCGTGTACGAACCTGTATCGTTAAATGTATAAACCGGATTCCTGACAGAATCGATGACGGCCAGGTTGTCAATCGTCCATTGCCAGTTTACAATACTTCCGCTGCTGATGCTGCTATTGTCTGTGAACTGATAGGGTGTGCCTATGCAGGCCGGCGAGACCGTAAAATCGGCCTCCGGTATCGGGCTGACTGAAACAAGTCTGGAAGCGCTTGTGGCACAACCTCCCTGAGCATAGACAGTAAGAGTGACAGTATAATTTCCCGGGAATGCATAGAAGTGAGCGGGTTCCTTAAGCTGGTTGGACTGACTGTCGCCAAAACTCCAGAAGTATGCGCTGTCAAGTGATGAACCCGGATTAAAAAATTCCATAAGGTCTCCATAACAAGTGGGTGAGTAAGTAAAATTTGCCGGAGCGGAAGGATTGATTCGAATCTGTACGAGGGCGGTATCCTTACAGGAATGATCTGTGCTTGCGATTAAAAAGACATCATAAAGACCGGCATTGATATAAGTATGAACCGGATTTGCAAGGCTACTTGTATTGGCGGCTCCGCTTCCAAAGTCGCCAAAATTCCATTCATAGGCAACCAGCACCGAATTCGTGTCCGCCGAACTCAGGTTGTTGAATACCGCTGCCTGATTGGAGCAAAGATTGGAAGTGCTGAAAGCGGCAACAGGTAATGCATGAACAGGTACAGTAGTATTGTATGAATTCACACAGCCCGCATCGGTCGTAACCGAAAGAACTACCGGAAATAATCCAGACCCGGCGAACGTATAAGCAGGATTGGTCAGCAGAGAGCTGTCTCCTGTTCCGAAATTCCACACCCTTGAGATTATGGTGCTTCCGGTAGGTGCAGTTGACATATCGCTGAATAAGGTCGGATCTCCAAGGCAAGCTTCGGTGAAATTGAAAAGGGCGGAAGGACTGGCTGTAATAGTAATGGTTTGCTGACTAACCGGACTTGGACAACTGCTGGGAGAGTATGCAATCAAGCTTATTGTCTGGTTTCCGGAATTGGCAAACTGGTGTACCGGATTCCTGACCGTGTCTGTACTTCCATCTCCAAAATCCCAGAACCAGGATGAGATGGTGTCTGAACTGACAAGGGACAGGTCTGTGAATTGTACGTCATTTCCCTGACAAACTGTTAAAGGACTATAACTGAAAGATGCTACAGGAACATTGTTGATTTTTATGTTACGGTCTACCGTATCTACACATCCGTTGGCTGCCGTGACAATCAACCGTACATCGTAATTGGCAACACCTCCTGCGTATAGGTGACCGGGATTCTGAAGCGTACTGGTATCCCCGTCACCAAATTCCCATGAATAAGAAACTATGCTTGTACCACTGACACTTGTCTGATCAGTAAATTGAACCACCTGGCCTACGCAGGTGTTGGATGCAAGATAGGAGCCTAAAGGCCTGTCATTTATTATTAAATTCTGACTGATACTGTCTGTACAACCTTTATCTGAGGTTACGCTGAGGATAATCGGATAAGTACCCCCGCTTGCATAAGCGTACACCGGGTTACTCAGTGTGGATGTATCACCCGTGCCAAATTCCCACAACCAGTCAGTAATACTTCCTGATCCTATAGTTGAAAGATCTGTGAAAGTGAGGCTCGATTCAGAACAACCTGGTGTGGTACTGAATGCTGCCACCGGAACCAGAGACACCTCAAAAATTTTGGTGATGGTGTCAGAACATCCGTTGCTGGCGGTCGTGATCAACCTGACCGGATATGAACCGGTATCGCTATAGGTATAGAAGGGATGCTGTACACTGGATGAGTCTCCGTTCCCAAAATGCCAGCTCCAGGAAGAGAAAGACCCTGATGCGAGGTAGGAAGAATCGGAAAACTGACTCTGATCTCCAAGGCAATTGCCCGTCATAGAGAAATCAGCAACCGGAGAAATGAAAACGGAAACCGTCTGTGAACTGAAATGGCTGTTCCCTGACGCGTCCATTGCTTCAAGCGAAATCCTGTAATTTCCACCGGTGCCATAAGAAACATTCACCGGATTTGAATCACCGGATACGGCCTGACTCACATTGCAGGTATTCCGGAAGTTTACCTTCTTAAAAATATTCGACGCTTCCATGGTCACAAAAGCGAACCAGTCGCTTTCGTGTTTGATGAGATTTATTCCGGCCGGGTTTCCCGCACCCAGTTCTATTTCTCCTTCCAATACCGGGCTGGGTGCGGAGAAGGAATTACCAATGTTATGTACTGTAACTTTACCGTTTAGAGAATTGGATGCCAGTACATACCAATTAGCATTATCCTGAACGACAGATACTCCGGAAGGGTTACCCAGACCACCGATTAAGCCGGCATTTGCTGAGGGCGCGTTAAGCATACTGCTTCCATAATTTACAAGCACTATTTCATTGCTGTTGTAACAACTTACCAGGGCATAGTAAGTACCGCATTCCATGACAAGATCCACATCAATGGCTCCTCCGCCAGTCAAAGAATAAGGGCTGCCAACAACGGGTGCATTAGTAATTGAATTTCCAAAATCAACAACAGTAACAGAACTACCTATAAAATTCGCGATAGCTACAATGACTTTTCCCGTATGATCGGTGATGATGTCGAGTCCCCTTGGTAAATTCAGATTCGATGAAACAATTACGGATGCTGCGGTTGGGTTGTTATTGAGTCCATTGCCAAATTCTATCCTGGTCATGGTATTATTAAAAACGCTTAGAACAAGTGCATACCAGACCGAATTCTCCCTGTGAAAAACGATGCCGTTAGGGGAGGAAACCTGTCCAAAAACATTTCCCAGGTCGGTGACCAGAGTCGGCAGGTTGTTGAACCCATTGGCATAATCATACCGGATAATCTTATCGTCCCCCCGGCTGCAGGCAAAAACAAAATTACCGCTGCTGTCAGAAACCGCGGTTATTCCTGAAGGCGTATTGAGAAATCCGCTGACGTCATTGGTGTCGGTGATAAGGCTGTCGAAGTCCCCGGCGCAAAAGTCCCACTGATAGCTGATCGCGCCGCTTGAAGTATTGGAAAAGTTGATGGGAATATCCGCACAAACCGGTCCGGCTGCGCTGAATTGTGAATTCGGACATTGACTGCTTGCCATGCCGAATGAAACTAAAAAAATGAGGAATAGCGTTACAAGCTTTTTCATTCGTTTTCAATGATTTTTCCCCGTCAATCTACAATACGACGGATACGAAAAAAACGAATAAATTCTGCAGTCCTGACCGGAAGAAAACTACGTTGTAAGCAGGTAACTGTTAAAAAGTGTAGAGCGTAAATCAGCCTGCAAAAGCAAACTCATTCTTATAGGCTTCATAGGTCATGCGAATACCTTCTTTGAGATGTATTTCCGGTTTCCAACCCATCTCCATGATCCGTGAGGAATCGAGCAGTTTCTTATAGGTGCCGTCGGGTTTGTCGGTATTCAATACGATCTCACCCTCATATCCGACAATGTTTTTGATCATCTCTGCCAGCGATAGAATACTTATGTCTTCTCCGAAACCAACATTTACGAAAAGACTATCATTGTAATTATTCATAAGGAACACGCAGGCTGATGCAAGGTCGTCAACATGAAGAAATTCTCTCAGAGGTTTTCCGCTACCCCAAATTTCAACTGTCGGACTTTTTTTCAGTTTCGCTTCATGGAATTTGCGGATCAGCGCAGGCAAGACATGAGAATTCAGAAGGTCGTAATTATCATTCGGGCCGTAAAGATTCGTTGGCATCGCCGAAATAAAATTACATCCGTACTGATGCCGGTAATTCTCACATAACTTGATCCCCGCAATTTTAGCTATGGCATAGGGTTCATTGGTGCTTTCCAATAAGCCACTAAGCAGATATTCTTCTTTAAGTGGTTGAGGGGCATTTTTTGGATAAATGCAGGAAGATCCCAGAAATAAAAGTTTGTTAACCTTATATTTATATGAGCTGTGAATCACATTCATTTCAATGGCCAGGTTCTCATATAGGAAGTCGGCCCTGTAGGTATTGTTTGCATGAATCCCACCGACTTTTGCAGCGGCGAGAAAAACATAATCCGGCCTTTCCTGACTGAAAAAATCTTCAACTTCCTTTTGATTTCTCAGGTCAAGTTCTGAGGAGCGCCGTGACAGGATTAAAGAAAATCCGTTTGCCTGCAGCAAACGTACAATGGCTGAACCTACCATTCCTGTATGACCGGCAACATATATTTTGTCCGACTTATTCATGATAATTGTAGACTTTATGTCCGCCTTCTTTCAGGTACTTGTCCTTTCTGAACAAATCAATATCGGATGCAACCATTTCTTTCACCAGCATGGGTAGGGTGTATTGCGGATTCCAGCCTAATTGTTTCCGGGCTTTTGAGGCATCGCCAATGAGCAGATCTACCTCTGTCGGCCTGAAATAATGAGGATCCACAGACATAACCAATTTCCCCTCAGGAAGGATAAACTCCTTCATATGGCATTTTTTTACATAGGCTTTCTCCTCTGAGCCTTCCCCGCGGAATTCCAGTTCTATGCCAGCTTCCATAAATGCAAGTCGTAAAAATTCACGCACAGGGGTAGTGGTGCCGGTAGCAATAACATAATCTTCAGGATTCTCTTGCTGAAGCATGAGCCACATGGCTTCAATATAGTCCTTTGCATGTCCCCAGTCGCGTTGTGCATTCAGGTTTCCCATGAACAACTGGTCTTGTAATCCAAGAGCTATTCTTGCGACACCTCTGGTAATCTTTCTGGATACAAAGGTTTCGCCGCGCAAAGGGGATTCATGATTAAATAATATTCCATTCACTGCAAACATGCCGTAAGCTTCCCTGTAGTTGACCGTGATCCAGTAGGCATAGAGTTTGGCAGCTGCATAAGGTGAGCGTGGATAAAAAGGCGTTTTTTCTGACTGGGGAGTTTCCTGTACAAGACCGTAAAGTTCCGAAGATGAAGCCTGGTATATTTTGGTTCTCTTGCTCAGGCCCAGCAACCGTACTGCTTCCAGAATTCTCAAGGTGCCAAGTGCATCGGTGTTGGCCGTGTATTCCGGAGTTTCAAAACTGACCATCACATGTGACATGGCTCCCAGATTATATATTTCATCAGGTTTTACCTCCTGGATAATTCTGATCAGGTTTGTACTGTCGGTAAGGTCACCGTAATGAAGTTTAAAGTTTACATTCTTTTCGTGAGGGTCTAAATAAAGATGGTCTATCCTGTCGGTGTTGAATAATGAGCTTCTTCTTTTTATACCGTGAACCATATACCCCTTTTTCAGGAGGAATTCCGCCAGGTAGGCTCCGTCTTGTCCTGTTATTCCGGTGATTAGCGCAACTCTCATAAGATCTCGTTTTCGAAGATATTTGATGGAAATTTCAAAGATACTAATTATTCAGCCTGACATTTAACGCGCATTTCTGAAATTAATTCACATTTGCTTGTACCTTCATATCCTTACGAATAATTACCCTCTATGAAACTTGTCTTTGCTACAAACAATACTCACAAACTTAAAGAGGTTCGGCAGCTTCTGCCTCCGGGAATTGAGATTTTAAGTCTAAAAGATATTGGCTGTACCGATGAACTGCCGGAAACTGGCAGTACATTGGATGCGAACGCCTATCAGAAGGCCCGTTATGTCTATGAGAAATATGGATGGAATTGTTTTGCCGATGATACAGGACTTGAAGTGAAGGCGCTTGGAGGAAGACCGGGCGTGTTATCTGCACGATACGCAGGACCTGCCTGCCGCGCCTCTGACAATATAAATAAACTGCTCTCGGAATTGAAAAATGAAAGCGACCGGAGTGCAAGGTTCCGTACGGTAATTGCCTCCATCATTGATTCGGAAGTGAACTATTTTGAAGGACAGGTACAAGGGCGCATTACCGAATCAGGAAGAGGTGATGGCGGCTTTGGTTATGATCCCGTTTTTGTACCGCTAGATTCAGAAAAGAGCTTTGCTGAAATGTCCTCTGAGGAAAAAAACCAGATGAGCCATCGTGCCAGGAGTGTGGACAGGTTCATTGCATGGCTGAAGGAAAGAGGAAATGTGGAGAAGCAGATATAATCTTAAAGTATGGTTTTTTCAGTTTCTCACAGATCTTGTCGCATAGAAGAACACCAGAAACATAAGCATAAAATACAGAGAGAAGAGGGCGGTATAAATATGCTTCCAGTCCGAAAGAAATTTTTCAATGATAATGACGAGTAAAAGGGAGATCAGTGTCATGAACCAGAAAACAAGCGCGACTTGCCTGTCGCTTAGCCCGAGATAGGCAAGGGCATGTGTCGTATGATCCTTACCTCCGACAAATGGAGAGCTGCCTTTCATGATCCTGTTGATGACGACGGTAGTGGTGTCAATAATCGGCATGATAAAAACAATGAGGGGTAATAGCAAATTCCTGGCGCTGATGAGATCGCCGGACGGAGGGTCCGCGTTCCAGAGGAACTTAATGCCGATCGCTGCAAGGAAGACTCCCAGAAACTGACTTCCTGTATCTCCCATATACATTTTTGAGGGATGCCAGTTGAAATAAAGAAAACCGATCAGCGCGCACATTACTCCCAGCATGATCATAAAGTAAACGCTGTTGAAATCCTGATGTAAAACCATAATGGCCAGTGCGCTCAGTATTATGGATATGCTGACAGTAGAAGTGATCGCGTCCATATTGTCGAGCATATTCAGCGAATTCATAATTCCGACAACCCAGAAAATGGTGATTACATAATTTACAGGTTCCACATAGGACAATGAGATTTCTGTACCTGTAACCAAGAGGATTACTGCGCAGGTAATCTGGGTGGTAAGTTTTAGAAAGGGTTGGGTATTATATGCGTCATCGGCAAGGCCGAGTAAAAAACCAAGCATGGTGGCCAATAGTATTCCTATGAATTCTTTACTGAGAAAAACCTGATTGCTGTCAAAAAAGATGGAGTAGGCGATGATAGACAAAAGAAAAATGATGTAAAATGAGAAGCCTCCGACTGCTGGTTTTGACTGGCTGCCCCATCTTATCACCGTATCATCCTGATTTCTGATTCCGAGTGTTCTCACAAACTTGAGAAATAATCTGTTGATCAGGAATGAAAAAAGTATTGAGATGAAGGCAAAAATGCCGTAAACGGTAAAAAGATATTGGGCATTTGAATTCATATCACTTAACTCTCTGGTTCCTGCTTATCTGGTAAAAGTATCAATAATGTTTAAGTCTCCCGGTCCAATTTCGTTAAAGGCGCTTTTAAGAGGGTGAGAAGTTAAAAATGTTCCGCCACTTAATCACAAAATGTTTGAGACAAGATAATTTTCGAGTGTCGGTAATTCTTTATCCTTATATGATAGAACAGGATTTTCAGTATTCCATCTGATCTTCAATTGTGGATCATTATATAATATGCCTCTCTCAGATTCCTTATGGTAATAGGAGTTTACCTTGTAATTGAATACAGCATGCTCGCTAATAGTTTCAAAACCATGCGCAAAGCCGGGCGGAATCCATAGCATGCGGTTATTTTCATCATTCAATTCTATGGTAAAGGCGCTTCCGAAAGTCTTTGAACCTTTTCGAATGTCTACAGCCACATCGAGTACAGCGCCATGGGAAACCCTGACAAGTTTCCCTTGTTCATGCGGCGAAACCTGGAAATGCAATCCCCTGATCACGCCTTTCCTGCTCACGCTTTGATTGTCCTGTAAAAATTCGGTAATAATTCCATTATCACGGAACTTCTGAGCATGGTAAGATTCCAGAAAAGATCCCCTTTCATCCCGGTATACACCTGGTTCAATTACAAGCAGTCCCTCTATGTCGGTTGGAATAAATTTCATGTGAGCAGCCTCCGCTGGACGTCTTCTAAACAGCTTCCCTTTTAAAATATAATTTTATTTCTTCACAATGGTTGATTTCAACCTTTCCATCAGAGTTTCCTTACGCCTGGATTCCTCGTCATAATAACCATAGCCGTATCCGTAGCCATAGCCATAGCCATAACCATAGCCGTATCCGTACTTGAATCTTGAGGTCTCAACACCATTGAGAACAACCGCCAGGTTTTTGATTTTGTATTCCTCGATGAGTTTGTTAAGGTTCTGAATGAACATCCGTTTGGAGTATTGTGCCCGGATAATATAAATCGGATAATCGGCTCCCCGGATGATTTCAACACCATCCGTCACAATTCCCACAGGAGGAGTATCGATGATGATAATATCATATCTTGACTTGAGATAGTCCACCAACTCATTCATTTTCTGGCTCAGGATCAGTTCAGACGGATTCGGTGGTATGGGTCCTGCGGTAATAAAATCAAGGTTTTTCAGGTTGCTCTTGTTGATGCAATTATCCGGTGTGTCCTTTCCGATAAGTATGGTACTCATACCGCGGATGTTCTCCACGTTAAATCCGAGGTGGATCTTTGGTTTCCGCATATCGAGGTCAATGATGACGACCTTCTTTTCGGAGAAAGCAATAACGCCGGCGAGGTTAATGGCAACAAATGTTTTTCCTTCTCCGGATATGGTGGATGTTATAGCCACGACCTTCGGACCGGGTTCATTGCTGATAAATTGAAGATTGGTTCTCACAGACCGGAACGATTCCGATATGGCTGACTTGGGGTTTTTATCCACCAGCAATTGCGAAACCGGTATTTCACTCTTATACTTAGGTATTATACCCAGCAAGGCGGCATCAGTATAGAGGTTGATTTCATCAAGAGAAGTAATCTCGTTATAGAAGAGATACTTCACGAATATGATCATGAAGCTGATGATGAAACCAATCAGAAGACTTCCTGCAAGAATAAATTTGCGGTTAGGCGACAGTGGAGTAGGTGATGGTTTTCCTCTCTCCAGAACAATGTTATTGGTAACGATTCCGGCTTTTGTAATCGAGAATTCCACTTTCTTCTCAAGCAATAACTGATAAAACTTTTCATTAACCTCATACAACCTGGTGAGCCTGGACAATTCGGCTTCCTGTGCGGGCAATTTCAGGAAAGTGGATTCAAAGTCCTGAATGCGTTCATCAATAGTGTTTATTTTCTGGACGATGGATTCGCGGGCATTGTTTAGACTAAGAATCAGGTTTTTTCTCTGAGTTTGAATATCCTTTTCAAGAGAAATGACCGCCGCATTCTCCTCTGTGGCAAGAAACCTCAGCGTTGCTTTCTCATCCTCCAGGTCCTGTATTTTTTTTACCAGGCTCTGGATAACTTCATCTGTATAGGTTCCCGAGAGCAGAGGCAAGAGATTCTCTGTGTTTTTGTCCGCGTTGATATCCCGTTCAAGCCTCTGCAAAACTGCCAGGTGCAGCTGATACTCAACTCTCTGGTCGATCAGCGTGTTGATATGTTTGAGCGCGTCTTCGGCGTTTTGAAGTGGACTGATGATGAGATTATCACGCTTGAACTGCTCGACGGAAAACTCAGATACGCGGAGTTGGGTATCAATACCCATAACGGTTTCGTCAATAAACTGAAGTGATTTGTCAGCGCCTTCCGATTTTCTTTCCTTATCATACAGATTAAACTCATCCACCATGGCATTGACAAAGTCGGAGGCTTTGTGCGCATTGTGATCCTTGAAAGCGATTTTTACGGTTTGTGCGCTCTGATTCATGACCACAACGGAAACCTCCTTATAGTATTTCTCCAGCACGTATTCCGGATGGTAGAGAATGAAATAGTAAGGTTTGTCTTTTCCGGATTCTTCAATTTGTCTTCTGATCAGGTCGAAATTATGGATACTGAGTTTTAATTTAAGACCCGGTATGGAACCCCAGGAATCTACCGGCAGTTTTACGCTCTGATCTCCTGTGATAGAGGTATAGGATATCCGGTAATTTTTATCGTCATCAAAATCAATAAAGAATCTCTTACCGAAATACGCGGAATCTTCAAGGTAATATTCAATTCTGAATGGGGCCTTAGAGTACATCTCATGATCAATAACCTTCCCGTGGGCAAAATAGGCGATGTTAAGCGACATGCGGTCAAGGACCCTGCTCACCATCACGCGTGAACGGAGAAGTTCAATGTCGCCTGCAAACTGACTTGACCCGAGAATGTCGAGGGCCTGGCTGTTTTGCAAATTGAGTACCGCGTTGGCGGTATTAACCGTACCGATCTTCAATAATGACTGAGAAACGTAGGTGGGGTGGGTGTAACGCAGATAAAGGAACGCAAAGGAGAGCGCAATGGTTAGTATAATGAACAACCAGTAAGCGTTTTTCCGGGCGATGATGGTGAAGAGTTTGAAATCAAACTCTTCATTGAGGTTGGAAATTTTCTTCTTGCCCATTTTATTTCTGTACGATATTCACTACCAGCAGGACAGCAGTGATAATTCCAACCACCGGTGTAAGTTGCTGCCAGATGCGTTGCTTGTAATTGGCTGCTGCTTCAACATAAATTATGTCATTCGACAATACCCGGATCTCTGATTTTTTCAGCCCGTCCAGTGTAGAGATGTCCACCAGGTGTACCTGAGGGTTCTTCAGATCTCCTCTGAGAATCTTTATCCTGTAAGCCCTTCCGTTATCCGGTATTCCGCCCGACTGGGCAAGCGCTTCCAGCAAGGTGGTGTTGTCGTTTTGAAGGTTAACCACGGTACCGCGGCCACCATCTCCCTGAAAGACCAGGACATGTCTGTTAGTCACTTTGACCATTACAAAGGGATCGTTATAATATCGGGCATATTTTTTCTGAAGTGTATCTTCTGTTTCGCTTACAGTAAGTCCCTTGACATAAACTTTTCCGAGTATAGGAAGTTTAACCATTCCATCCGGTTCAACAAGATAAGTGATATTGGGTATCATGTTCAGTTGGTTCGCGTTTTGGGAAGAAGTAACGTCAACCAGTTTGAAACCATCATTGCTGTAAATGTGCATTTCTATTCTGTCCCCTTCCCCGAGCTGGTAACTGGTCTTTTTTGCCTGCATCGTATCCGAAGCATATTGAAAGTTATCAGCGGTCTGAAACATTCTGTTCGGTGCTAAAGAGCGGCATGAAAAAAGTGAGAACACCAGCAGGATGTAAAAAATATTTCTCATGTCATACATTATTGAACAAAAATAGAATAATTCATTGAATAGACTAGGTGTGAGAAATGCCTGAAGAAAACTTGTTAACAACAGCAATTGTTTGATTACCGCTTACCTGAGCTTTCCTGAATTGTGTTGCCCCGACGACAGGTATTTGTAGTACTCTGCCATTTCCCTGACCAGCCTTGTATAATGAAATCTTTCTTTAACCAGTTCCCATCCGGTGCTGCTCAACTTTTTCCTGAAGTCATCATCTTCCGTGAGTTTTAACAGTTGAGATGTAAAGTCTTCATCACTGAAGGACTCTACGAGAAGCGCGGTCTGTCCCGGAGCAACAATATTTTCTATACCGCCGACTCGTGTAGTCACGATAGGCTTGTTTCCTGCCTGCGCCTCGATAAGACTCACAGGCGTGCCTTCATTGAAAGATGTAAGTGTGATGATGTCAAGCCCCGCTATGGCTCTGTCAACAGCTCTGATCCATCCGCAAAATGTAAGACTTGCCTTTCTCGGCTCTTTGGGAAAATATACCTGATCCAGTTTCAATGATTCACACTGTGAGATCAGTGATTTCCTGTCCTCACCGTCGCCTATGATGAAAAACCGGAGTTTCTTCCCAGATAACCGAATTGCTCTTGCCGCTGAATGAAGGAATAAAGTATGATTTTTTATGGGAACAAGTCTGCCTATTATACCAATGGCAATTTCGTCATCTTCCAGAAAGTATTTTTCCCTGAAACTTTTTCTTTTCTCAGCTATATCCTCCTGAAACCTTGAAAGGTCAAATCCAAGTGGTATAACCCTGATCCTTTCGGCGCTGGTAATCTTATATGTTCTGGATAACTCAAGTTTTTGTTTTTCACTGATGGCAATGATACCTGAGCTCTTTCGGGCAAGGTATCTTTCAATATTAATGAAGATCCGGGTTTTCCATTTTTTAAAATAGGAATGAAATACATGTCCATGAAAGGTATGTACTACCACCGGTACTCTCTCATGCAAAGCAGCGAGCCTTCCTAAGGTGCCGGCTTTAGCCGCATGAGTATGTACTATATCGGGTTTGAATTCCCGGATGATTCTTCTCAACTTGAAATAAGTGAACAAATCCTGGAATGGATTGATGCTCCTTTTCATTCCCTTAATGAGGACATAATTCAATCCGAGTTCACGCACAATGAAATCAGAACTCTCTTCTGATCTCTGCTTGGCACCCGCTATCAGTAAAGTCTCATATTCTGCCGGCAGGTATTTTGTCAGCAACGCAACATTAAATGTAGGACCGCCTAAATTCAGGCGATTTATAATCCGTAAGACACGAGGCACAAAAAGCGGGATAATCGTTGCCGCAAATATATACGAACTATTATTTTTAAAACCGGAAATGGGATAATTTGCATCAGGAAGGTGGTGAAAGGCAACTTTTTGTTGAGTAATGAATATGGCACTCTGAGTTTCCTGCTGAATGCGTTGAGATCCAGAGAAGTAGGATAATTACTTTTTACAGTGCATGGTAAAAATTGTGTATCTTCGCCGACCTTAAAAAACAAAACAATCAACTATGAAGAAAAAAGTAATGTTGCTGGCAGTAACTTTCAGTATGGCAACCCTTTTCTCCTGTAACGGACAGAAAGGACAAAAAGATATCAGTCTGAAAACTGATGCGGATTCTGTTTCCTATGGGATCGGGATATCCATAGGAACAAATATGAAGAAAGACGGGCTGGATGAATTGAATCTTGATATCCTTAAAGCTGCCATGGCCGCTGCCCTCAAGGGAGATACCAACCTTCTTTTATCCAGTGCTCAATCACAAGAAGCGATTCAAAACTATCTTGGTAAGAAACAACAGGCAAAAGCGGATGCAAATAAACAGGAAGGTGTTAAGTTCCTTGAAGAGAATAAGAAGAAGAGCGGAGTGGTTAGCCTTCCCAGCGGTTTGCAGTATCAGGTGATTAAAGAAGGAACCGGAGCTATGCCAACTGCAAGCGATACCGTCGTTACGCATTATCACGGAACCCTCATTGATGGTACTGTCTTCGACAGTTCTGTAGAGCGTGGTGAACCGGCTGAGTTTCCTGTTGGTGCGGTGATCAAAGGATGGACCGAAGCTTTACAATTGATGAAGGCGGGTTCAAAATGGAAATTGTTCATTCCGTCTGATCTTGCCTACGGCGATCGTCAGGCCGGACCGACCATTCAGGCTAATTCCACACTCATCTTTGAAGTTGAACTCCTTGAAGTAAAAGGGAAATAAATTGGTATTTAAATAAGCATTGAGGGGCTGATCAGGCCCCTTTTTTTATGCCAAAAATTCCTCTTTGAATACCTGGAATCCTAAAGCAGGGCCTTTGTATTAATTTCTTCAAAAAATTTACTACCTGAAAATCAATAATATACGCAAATAATTGAAATATTTCAGTACTATGTATTGCATAGTATCATTTTATGAACATATCTTTGCATTACCATTTAAAAGGTATTACACAGTACTATATTTATCTCTTCCTCATACAAAATAAAAATCCATACAATGAAAACTCAAACCATCCTTGCTGCCTTGTTCATCACCCTGACAGCCTGTGCTTCAGCCGCGAACGGTGAAGCTGCGATCAACACTTCAAGTGTCCGTGAACTTGAAAATTTTTATGGTCTCGTCATCAACAGTCCGGCAAATGTCATCCTGGAATATGGCGATAAGAGTTCCATCAGGTTCGAAGGGGAGCAGAAAGACCTGGGAAGGGTGAGGACAGAGGTGGAGAACGGAAGCCTCATCATTTCAGGTAACAACCATAAACCGCTCACTATTTATGTATCGGTTGGTGAATTAAGTCTGATCGAAGTGAACGGCAGCGCAAGGGTGTATTCACCCGACATTATTAATTCAGATATGTTATTGCTCAAAGTAAATGGGAGTGGCAGCATACGTCTGGACGTCAGAAGCCTCTCTTTAGGAATGATCGTGAAGGGCTCAGGTAAGATTTACGCCTCCGGAAGCACCGGCAGCAGTTTTTCAAGAGTGTATGGGAATGGACAGGTATACTCAAGCGGTCTGGATGCCTTCATAGCTACTGAAGAAAAGAATGACGGGAACTCAGCTTCGCGCACATCTATTCGCCGGGAACAAGGCGCACGTCCTACCTTAAATCTTCACAATTGATATCAACAGGGATCAACCTGATAAATCTCCATTTACCACATAAATATAAAAAGCCATGAGCAGTAATTTAGAAAATACCCAGGCTCAGATGCGTAAAGGAGTCCTTGAGTTTTGTATCCTCTCCATATTGTCGCATGAAGAGGTTTATCCTTCCGATATCATTGAACGCATGAAACAATCAAAGCTGATTGTAGTGGAGGGTACTCTGTATCCTCTTCTGACCCGCCTGAAGAACGGCGGATTGCTTCAATATCGTTGGGAAGAAAGCAAATCGGGACCACCACGGAAATATTATTCTCTTACCCCATTGGGCGAGAAGTTTCTTGAAGAATTACGTCTGACCTGGAAAGAACTGGTCGAAGCAGTAAACCTAACCACACAAAAAAAATCCAGCCATCATGAATAAGACAGTCACAGTCAATATAGGTGGAATCGTATTCCACATAGATGAGAACGCATACGAGCGCTTCAGGCAATATCTTGAATCCATCCGGAGTCATTTCACACAGTCGGAAGGACGTGATGAGATCATGGAGGATATAGAATCGAGAATCGCTGAGATGTTCCAGGAAAAATTGCGGGAAAGTAAAAATGTGATCACACTGGAAGACGTTGAACAGGTTACATCTCAAATGGGAAGACCTGAAGAGTTCGGCGCTGAGGCAGATAATCAATCCGTTCAGCCTGAAGGAACTTCCTCTGCCGTCAGAAAGAGATTATTCCGTAATCCTGATGATAAGTTACTTGGGGGTGTCTGCTCAGGTGTTGCTTCCTACTTTGATATTGATGCGATCTGGATCCGGCTGGCCTTTGTATTCATCTTCTTCGCCTTTGGTTCGGGTATTGTATTGTATATCATTCTTTGGATCATCATGCCTGAAGCCAGGACTACTGCTGAAAAACTTCAGATGAGAGGCGAAAGGATTAATGTCTCCAATATTGAGAAGAACGTGAAGGAAGAACTTCGTTTTTCAGAGAGTGCCAAGGACGGAGTTAAGAAGGAGGGAACCGTAGTGGGAAGAATTTTTGAAGCCATCGGTGAGATATTCAAATTCTTCTTCATCTTCCTCGGTAAGCTGATTGCCATCTTTTTCATTCTGATCGGTCTGGTGGTAGCCTTCGGAATGATCATGTCTGTACCTGCCTTCCTGGGTGTCCCCGGAACTACCTACCCGCATTTATGGAGACTCATATTCGATTCGGCTACACAGTTCTCATTTGCTTACATAGGTCTCCTTCTGTTCGTTGGCATTCCTTTTCTTATGCTCGCTTATGCCGGAGCCAGAATTCTGTTCAATATAAGGAAAGGGAACAAAGTAGTCGGACTAACCGCACTGGGTCTGTGGCTGATTGGTCTGGGTATTTGTGTTTTTATCGGAGTCCGGGTTGCCGCCGATTTCAGGGAGGGGGATAACATCAGAACGTCAATCACACTGATGCAGCCTCCTCAGGGAAAGATCTACCTGGAAATGGCGCATAACAGGAATGAAGAAAAGGATTACGGTGTTGACTATGGCAGGAACTGGAAAGATGACTTTAATCTCAGGATCGATGACGATTCACTCTATTCAAACAATCTGAAAGTTGATATTGTTAAGAGCCCAATCGATTCCTTTGAAATCGTGGAGATCTTTTATGCGCGCGGAGGCAGTCGTAAGTCTGCCATTGAGAACGCCACACGAATCAACTACAGTTTTGTACAAAAGGATTCCCTTCTTACTCTTCAGAGATATTTCAGTGTTGACAGGATCCAGAAATACCGCGGACAGAAAGTTCAGATCCTGCTGAGGGTACCTGTCGGTGCACAGGTTTACCTGGATAAGAGTATGGGGGATTACATATACGACATAGATAATGTTCAGAATATCTGGGATAATGATATGCTTGAACGTACCTGGAAGATGACATCAAAAGGATTGAGCTGTGTGGATTGCGATGGTTCCGAATCATCCATTGACGGAGAACGTTTCGAATTTTATGATGAGGGTGATGAGCACCGGATCCGCATTGACAACAACGGTGTGCATATCACCGGACCCGATGGAGAAAAAGTCGCCATCGACAGTAATGGAATAATCATTAAGGATGGGGGCAAAACAAAGATCAGGATCAAGTCGGATTCCAGGAGTCCTGATGTTCCGGTACCGCCTGCTGTCCCCATCATACCTTAAGTCAGAAAAATTTTTTCAGGTTGGATTCCACCCGTCTCATCAGAGGCGGGTTTTTTTATTAAATAATTTTCAGGGATGTGTCGGACTGATTGAAAGTTTTTACACATTTGGGAATAGCAGCAATGATTGCTTTACAATCATTCATAAAGATCAGATAGTAATCTGAATTTCTTGAAAAATGAGCTGAAAAGAACGATTGTTGATAAGTTCATTACAGATTCTTGAAATAAAAATTCGGCGCGCAAATAGGTTGCGTACTTCGGATGTATCTTTGTTAAACAATTGATGACGATATCAGACTCATAAGGACCGGAAAAAAATAAGTTAAACCCACATAAAAAAAGAAAAATGGCAACAGCAGAAGTAAAAGAAACCAGGGAAACTCTTAAAGAGAATGCAAAGGAAAAATTAAAAGCCTTGCAATTAACCATTGATAAGATTGAAAAAACCTATGGCAAAGGAACAATAATGAAACTGGGCGAGGGGGCTGTCGAGCAGATCGCTGCCATTTCAACAGGATCAATCTCCCTTGATAATGCGCTCGGTATCGGCGGACTTCCGGTAGGTCGTGTGATCGAGATTTACGGACCGGAATCTTCAGGTAAAACCACGCTGGCTCTGCACGCCATCGCGAATGTGCAGCGCAACGGTGGTATTGCTGCCTTTATCGACGCTGAACATGCTTTTGACAGCAGCTATGCTCAAAAGTTGGGCGTTGATCTGGAGAATCTCCTCATTTCCCAGCCCGATAACGGTGAGCAGGCGCTGGAGATCACTGAGAACCTGATCCGTTCCGGGGCCATTGATATCATCGTGATCGACTCTGTCGCCGCTTTGACACCCAAGAGCGAAATCGAAGGGGAGATGGGTGACAGCAAAATGGGACTACAGGCAAGGCTGATGTCCCAGGCGCTTCGTAAATTAACAGCCTCCATAAGCAGAACCGGTTGCTGCTGTATTTTCATCAACCAGCTTCGTGAAAAAATCGGTGTCATGTTCGGAAATCCTGAAACAACCACAGGTGGTAACGCCTTGAAGTTCTATGCTTCCGTTCGTCTTGATATCCGCAGGATCGGACAGATCAAGGATGGAGATAATATTGTAGGTAACAGAACCAAGGTAAAGATTGTGAAGAATAAGGTTGCGCCTCCTTTCCGCCTTGCCGAATTTGATATCATGTACGGAGAAGGAATTTCTAAAGTAGGTGAGATTGTAGATCTTGGTGTAGACAAAGGAATCATTAAGAAGTCGGGTTCATGGTTCAGCTATAATGAAACCAAACTCGGGCAGGGCAGGGATGCGGTGAAGCAATTGTTACTCGACAATCCTGAACTCGCCGAAGAGCTCGAAACAAAGATCCGTCAGTCCTTTACGGAGATTACTCAATCCTGAACGATTAATTTGTAATTTGGTGCCATCAGTTTTGCCCCCAATCCGGCAGACTGATGGTTTTTTATTTCTATGGAGAATTATCTCGGATACAGAGCACAAATAATTTTAATTCTTGCTTCCCTGATCCTGCTTTCTGCATGCGACAGAAGCAAGAAAATTGAGTCAACGGATACTTCGGAGCTGACCGATTCTGTCAGGTCAGGTAATATGCTAATCAGTCTTAATGAACGCATAGCAAGAGATTCCACAGACGCGGCAGCGTATTTTCAACGCTCAAGCCTCTTTCTGCAACGTGGGATTCTTCAGCAGGCTTTTCAGGACGCAAACAAGGCTGTAAGTCTGGATTCAGGCAAAGCCGATTATTATTTACTGCTGGCTGATATTAGTTTCAGGGGTTTGCAAATACATAAAGCGGTTCAGGCATTTGAAAAGTGTATTCAACTGGATCCTGGAAATTTGGAAGCTAACCTGAAACTGAGCGAACTTTATATGTATCTGAAGGCTTATCCCAAAGCGATTGAATACGCCAATGCTGCATTACGAATTGACAGCAGAAAGGCAAGAGCCTATTTTATCAAAGGCTTTGTTTATAAAGAAGCCGGTGATACGGCAAGGGCAGTTTCCAGTTTTACCACAGTGGTGGAATTGGATCCTGATTATTACGACGCCTATATTCAACTGGGATTAATATATGGGGCAAGAGGAAATGACCTGGCAATACAATATTACAGCAACGCCCTTAAGGTGAGGCCCGGAAGCGAGGAGGCCTTATATAATCGTGGTTTTTATTATCAGGAAGATTCACAATTGCAAAAGGCGGAAGAGGATTATAAAGCCATACTTAAGAACAATCCTAACTATAAGGACGCCTGGTATAATCTAGGATTCATAGAACTGGTAAACCGGAAAAATTATCCTGAAGCCATTAAAAATTTCAGCGCGGCCATTAACATCGACGAACATTATGTCGAGGCCTATTACAACCGGGGTCTGGCTTATGAGTTTTCAGGAGACAAGGAATCCGCCATCAAAGACTACCGTGCTGCATTGAACGTTTTCCCCAGCTACGGACTCGCGCTGGACAGACTTGAACTGCTCGGTGTCCGCTGAACTGCTACTCCTTCCGGATCTTAATATACTTTTTTATCCGGACACTATATCGTGTTCCTTTAATTGAACAAGTTGAAGCATACGCTTTTCGAATCCTTTCCGCTAATCGGGTAGATACTTGATAAAGTCTGCTAAGCTGTATGGGAAATATTCTTTTTTATGTTTGGAACTTTTCCCCGTCCCTCCAACGCTTTCTATGGAGCCTCCGTTTTGAATTTTATCGGGAAATTCCATTGATCCTTAAAAAAAAAGGGAACCTGTTGGTTCCCTCTGTCATTCAAAAACTAAAAACTATGGCGTAGTTTTTATTACTTTACTGAATCTATTATCGCTTTGAAAGCCTGTGGATGATTCATGGCCAGATCGGCAAGTGTCTTACGGTTAAGCCCCAGGTTTTTTGCATGGACTTTTCCCATCAGTTCTGAATAGCTTAATCCGTGTTCGCGGGCGCCGGCGTTGATACGCTGGATCCACAATGAACGGAAGTTTCGTTTCTTGGTACGGCGGTCTCTGTAGGCATAGCCCAGACCTTTTTCAACGGTGTTCTTGGCAACGGTTAATACATTGCCTCTTGCGCCAAAATTACCTTTGGCGAGTTTTAGGATTTTTTTTCTCCGTGCACGGGAGGCGACGGCATTTACTGAACGTGGCATTTTACTTGTTTTTTGACGGGAGCGCCTCCCTTTGAAAGGAGAACTTCAGCTCTTTGTCTGGTTAATGAATCTGCTTGTTATAAAGCTTATTTTAACACGAGCATCTTGGCTACTCTGTTGTAGTCAGAATCGGAAACAATCGTGGTTCCTGTAAGGTTCCTCTTTTGAGTCGTTTCTTTCTTGGTCAGAATGTGGCTTTTGTAAGCGTGCTTTCTCTTGATCTTTCCTGTACCTGTCAGCCCGAAGCGTTTTTTGGCACCGGAATGTGTTTTCATCTTTGGCATTACCGCGGTTATTATAGATTAATTTATTTTTTCTTCTTGTGGGCGAGAGGAGCGAGGTGCAGGAACATCCTGTTTCCTTCAAGCTTTGGTAACAATTCTACTTTTCCGTACTCTTCAAGAGCCTGCGCGAATTTCAGGAGGATGATCTCTCCTTTTTCCTTATAGGCTATCGAACGTCCCTTGAAATGAACGTAAGCCTTTACTTTATTTCCTTCTTCAAGGAAGGTGATGGCATGTTTCACTTTGAAGTTGAAATCATGATCATCCGTATTCGGACCGAATCGTATTTCCTTTACTACCTGCTTTCCCTGCCGGGCTTTCATCTCCTTTTCCTTCTTCTTCTTGTCGTACAGAAACTTTTGGTATTCTATAATGCGACAGACGGGCGGTTCGGCGGTAGGAACTATTTCTACAAGATCTAGCTCGAGTTCTTTAGCTAACCTCAGCGCTTCCTCTCTTGTGTAAACATTACTTTCAACATTATCTCCAACCAGCCTGACTTCCGTGGCACGGATCAGTTCGTTGATTCGATGTTCTGCTTCTTTTTTTACCGGACCACGACCTCTCTGGAAAGGCGGACGGCTGAATACCGGCCTGGGTGGTCTGTTATTACTTTGCGTGGCTATTTGATCCTCCTTTTTATTCGTGTTTCGTGTTCTTGTTTTACTTTACATTGAGAGATTTATCCATTTCATCCTCAACGATCTTGACGAATTCAGAGAGAGTAAAGGAACCCAAGTCGCCTTGTCCGTGTTTGCGGACCGAAACTTTGTTCTCACTATGCTCTTTCTCGCCTATAATCAGCATATACGGCACCTTTTTTATCTCCGCATCCCTGATTTTCTTCCCTATCTTCTCGTCACGCAAATCCAACAGTCCGCGAATATCGGAATTTATTAGTGATTGTAAAACTTTTTTTGCGTAATCGTTGTATTTTTCGCTGATCGGAAGGATGTTTACCTGCTTGGGAGCCAGCCAGATAGGGAAATTTCCCGCAAAATGCTCGATCAGAAAACCAATAAACCTTTCATGAGTTCCCAGCGGTGCCCTGTGAATGCAGATAGGCGTTTCAAGTTGATTCTGGGCGTTTCTGTAGCTGAGTCCAAAACGGGCCGGTACGGCGAAGTCTACCTGGTTGGTGGCCAGGGTAAATTCTCTCCCGATCGCACTCCAAACCTGCACATCGATCTTCGGTCCGTAGAAAGCTCCCTCATCCGCGACTTCAACATAGGGAATGTTCGAATCGATCAAGACCTTCCTGACCATGTCTTCGGTTTCAAGCCACAGTTCAGGTTCATTGACATATTTCTTCCCGAGTTTTGAAGGCGCATGCGTCGAGAAACGCATGACATATTTTTCAATGTTGAAGATCTTGAAATATTTCAGGTACATCTCGTTCACTGCCCTGAATTCATCCGCAAACTGTTCTTTTGTGCAATAGATATGCGCATCGTTCATCTGAAGCGAACGAACCCTCATCAGTCCGAAAAGTTCCCCGCTCTGTTCATAACGGTAGCATGTCCCGTATTCGGCAAGCCTTACCGGTAAGTCCTTATAACTTGGATTAATCTCTTTGAAGATTTTGTGGTGATGCGGACAATTCATCGCCTTGAGATAATACTTTTCTCCTTCCAGGATCATCGGCGGATACATGCTGTCCTCATAATAGGGCAGATGGCCGCTGGTAACATACATGCTCTCCTTGGCGATATGCGGTGTCCTTACACGCTGGTAGCCGGCTTTCCGCTCGGTATCTTTGGCCAGTTTTTCAAGCTGTTCGATCAACACCGCGCCGTTAGGAAGCCACAAGGCCAGACCGGGACCCACATCATCGTCGAATGTAAAGATCTCCATCTCCTTACCAATCTTTCTGTGATCCCTTTTCTTTGCTTCTTCAAGCATGATAAGGTACTCATCCAGCAGACTTTTCTTGGGAAAGGTTATCCCATAAACCCGGGTAAGTTGTTTATTCTTTTCGTCGCCTCTCCAATAGGCGCCCGCGATATTGGTAAGCTTGACAGCCTTGATGAAGCCGGTATTCGGCAGGTGAGGGCCTCTGCAGAGATCGGTGAATTTCCCCTGCTCGTAAAAGGTGATGGTACCGTCCTCAAGTTCATTGATGAGGTCAAGCTTGTATTCATCTCCCTTTGCCTTGAAAAATTCCAGCGCCTCTTTCTTGCTTACTTCCTTTCTCACATATTCATTCGATTGCCGGGCCAGTTCCAGCATTTTATCCTCTATCTTCTTAAAATCATCGGAAGATATACTTCTCCCTCCAAGGTCTATATCGTAGTAAAAGCCATGATCAACAGGGGGGCCTATTCCGAACTTGACTCCGGGATAAAAACATTCCAGCGCCTCTGCCATAAGATGGGCCGATGAATGCCACATGGTCGATTTGCCTTCAGCATCTTCCCAGGTTAAAAGTTGCAGGTGTGAATCTTCATATATCGGGCGGGTCAGATCCCATACCTGTCCGTTGACTTTTGCTGCGTAAACGTTTCTTGCAAGTCCTTCACTTATGCTTTTGGCAATTTCCAGGGAGTTTGTTCCCTTTGGGTATTCCCGGACATTTTTGTCGGGAAATGTAATCTTGATCATAAAATCGGCAATCGGATTTGAGGTGTAAAGGTAAGTATTTTTGCCATCGGGAATCTCCGGTCAAGAATGAAATGAATAAAAAAAAGCAGCCCGTTTTGGCTGCCTCCTTTTGTGAATCTGATGTTCGATGTTCAGCGTTTCATAATCTTTCCCGATACGATTTTATCGCTTTCGGATTTTAAGGTTATGAAGTAAACGCCCTCACTCAGGATTTCGGTATCCGAAAACACAAGTTTATTGACTCCCCGGTAAAGCGGGTAGTTTTTTTTCAGGATAAGATCTCCGGCTATGGAGAATATGGACAGCTCTGCGTTTTGCTGTGCTCCGCTCAGGAATTCAAAACTAAAGGACTGCTGAAAAGGATTCGGATTGATGTTGAGCACTGAACTCCGGCCTGATAGATTCCCTGAGGAAGCTATTCTGATGATGCGGTAACCCTGCGAAGTGCCGTCATAGTCTGTCTGGCTGAGCCGGTAGTAGGATGATTCATCAAGTGGTTCTATGTCTGAAAAAGAATACTCCAGCGCGACGGATGAGTTGCCGCTTCCCCGCACTTTACCGATCAGCATCCATTTGTTTCCGCCTGAGGATCGTTCAATGGAAAAATAATCGTTGTTTATTTCCGAGCCTGTGGTCCAGTTGAGGTAAACAATGCCGTCCTTTTTATAACCATTGAAACTGAGGAATTCCACCGGCAGGGGGGAAGAACCTATAGGGATATAGTGAGTATAGAAATTGACTCTTCCGCACTGATCCGTAACTTTTACCTGTACGACATCTGTTGTATCACTCAGTACAACCGGTGCGGTGAAGGTAGTAGATGAATCCGTGGGATTTCCGAAGACACCCCCGAGACTGCTGGTCCATTGATAGGTATAGGGTGGCGTTCCGGAGGTCGCGCTGGCAAGTACAGGCGAAACCTGACCTACATTCATGGATCCGGGAATACTGGCTGTAACGTTTACTTGCTTGGATTTTCCTGCCAGCAGAATGAAATTGAAGTAAGCTCGTTGAGCCGCAACCCTGTCGCTGGCACTTGAACCACCGGTATTCAGATCGTGACCTCCCTGATACATCACCCAGCCGTTGTCGGTATTGTTGTAAGCAGGTCCGTAAACGAGAACGGTTCCTTCTTTCGGCGCCGTGCCGGTACCAGTTCTTATTCCTCGTTTCGTATTGGTATTCCACTGTCCGCTTGAAAGTGGCTGGAACCATTGTTCGGAACCATCCTTCGATGCTTCATGCGCGTTTCCTATGAATTGCATGACAGGGTCAGTTGGAAAGCTATACGTATAAGGTGAACTGGCAGATTTTGTATGTGTTTCCGGATTGCTTCCGCACTTGTTGGAACCCCAGCATTTGAGTCCGTTCGAGCTCAGAAAGTTCAGCTGAAGTGTACCATTGTTACAGTATTCCATCATACTTACCGAATGACACTGCGCCCAGATCCATGATTTTTGTACGGTGACAAAATCATACAGGTAATAATGGGTAGGCCAGGTCGGATCACCGTGAGGATTGGCCCATACGTCGTAGCATTCAGTGAGTGAAGCAGGGGTACCTATACTGTATGCGGAAGAAGGTATACCTGCATTGCTGTAGTAATTCTCTATAATTTCTTGATTGGAAGAAAGTGAATCTATCATCACCAGGGGAAATGAAGTGATGGTGGCATATACGGGAACACTAAGGCTTGAATTGGTGTATGTTCCTGAAACGCCTGAACCCTGCCAGTAGGAAATCCTTCCGGCTATTACAGATGATATGAATTCCGCAGGGATGACAAAGGCGCTTCCTTTATAATTTACCGAGTTATAAGTGAAATCCGTTCCATCCTTGACCTTTGCCGGATTGATGATCCATTTGACGGGAACTCCATAGTTTTTTACCAGATCATAGACAAGTCCGTATGGCTTCAGGGCATTGTTATTCGTTTGTGGAGTTATTCCCATGTTCACGATGAATGATCCCGGATTAAAATTTTCAGTCGTTGTTGATGCTTCAGCTTCCTCTGGTTTTCCCATTTGAAATATCACAGAGAATATGCCAAACAAAACACTGAAGGCAAACATGGAAGAAATAAGCCAACGGAAGTCTGGCTTTGGCTTGATTTTTAGATATAAAGATCTTTTCATCCGGTTTGAATAAAGGTTAAAGCAGACGGGAATTTCCCGCCAACAGGTTTATATAACATGGCAATGAATTGGTTAAGAAAAATTGTTAAGAAGCTTACATACCTGGTTTTCAGGCAAGCGGTGGCCGGTACGGTACATCGTAGAAAAAAGCCACTGAGAAATCAAAAAGAAGAAAAAACCTTACAGATATACCGGCACTGAGTCCGGCTTCAGCAATGCAAAAAGAAGATCTCAGTCTTTTTCCAGTACCTGTCGTATATCGGGAGTAAAATACAGTTCACTCTTCATAATTTTCCCATCCTCCCGGTAGATCGGTTGCCTGTTTTTATCCAGTTTACTCATATTGCTGCGATGAATTTCATCAAAAACCTCTTCGATCTT
This sequence comes from uncultured Flavobacteriales bacterium, assembly GCA_964544885.1. Taxonomy (GTDB): domain Bacteria; phylum Bacteroidota; class Bacteroidia; order AKYH767-A; family 2013-40CM-41-45; genus QQVM01. The sequence continues at coordinate 42,101 of CAZJDX010000008.1, read as the reverse complement.
ATGTTGAAGTCCATGCGCGATGATGGTGCCGAAGAGGATGTAAAGCTTGTCACCGAGAGCATCAGCAATGAGGTTGATGTCTTTTTGCCTGCAGGCATCAAGATATTCATCATTCTCTTCCGCCATCAGTTTATGACGAAGCATAATGATCTTTTCATCCAGGTCTGCATTGGGTTTCTCATGGAATTGAAGCCTGAACACTTCGTGAAATTCTTTTACGAGGTTGATTTTTTCGACTAGTGACATGTTTCAGAAAGATTAAATTAATTGATCCCGGAACCGGAAAATGCTCAGGTTTGTATAACTCCTACATTATACTGTTTCTTAATCGGTGCATGATTGGCAGCTTCAATTCCCATCGATATCCATTTACGGGTTTCCAGCGGGTCAATGATAGCGTCAAGCCACAATCTGGCAGCTGCATAATACGGACTGATCTGCGCGTTGTATTTATCAGTGATCTTTTTCAACAGGTAGTTTTCCTCTTCGGCACTTACGACTTTACCCTGGGATTTCATGGCGCTCACCTGGATCTGTAACAAGGTTTTGGCTGCCTGCGTTCCGCCCATCACTGCGATCTGAGCGGTGGGCCATCCAACGATCAGACGTGGATCATAGGCTTTCCCGCACATGGCATAATTACCGGCGCCATAAGAGTTACCTATGATCACGGTGAACTTAGGGACTACGGAATTGCTCATGGCATTGACCATTTTAGCGCCATCTTTTATAATTCCACCCTGTTCACTCCTTGAGCCAACCATAAATCCAGTTACATCCTGGAGAAAGACCAGCGGTACCCGTCGCTGATTACAATTCATAATAAATCGTGCGGCTTTGTCTGCGGAATCCGAATAAATAACACCTCCGAAGCGCATTTCACCCTTTTTGGTTTTAACCACTTTCCGCTGGTTGGCTACAATTCCGACAGCCCAACCATCTATTCTGGCAATCCCGCATATAATACTCTGACCGTACTTGTCCTTGTACTCGTCAAATTCGCTGTTATCGACCAGCCTGTAAATCACCTCATGCATATCGTACTGCTTACCCGGATCAAGAGGTATTAAACCATAGATCTCTTTTGGATTCTTCGCTGGGGCAAGCGCTTTAGCCCTGTTAAAGCCTGCGTTTTCATAACTGCCCATTTTACTGAAAATATTTTTAATGTGATCGAGGGCGGATTTATCGTCCGGGAACTTATTATCCGTAACTCCGGAAATTTCACTCTGGGTAGTAGCTCCACCCAGGGTTTCATTATCTATGTCTTCGCCAATAGCGGCCTTGACAAGATAGCTGCCGGCAAGAAAGATACTGCCGGTTTTATCCACGATCATGGCTTCATCACTCATAATAGGAAGATAGGCTCCGCCGGCAACACAGCTTCCCATTATCGCCGCTACCTGAATGATTCCCATCGAAGACATGATGGCGTTGTTCCTGAAAATACGACCAAAATGTTCCTTGTCAGGAAATATTTCATCCTGCATGGGTAAAAATACTCCGGCGCTGTCCACCAGGTAAATGATGGGTAATCTGTTCTCTATGGAAATCTCCTGTGCACGAAGATTTTTTTTGCCGCTCATGGGAAACCAGGCTCCCGCCTTGACAGTTGCATCATTGGCAACAATCACACATTGTCTGCCTGAAACATATCCGATCCCGGTTATCACTCCTGCGGATGGACAGCCTCCGTATTCTTCATACATACCTTCAGCGGCAAATTCGCCGATCTCTATAAAACCGGATTTTTTGTCAATAAGATATTCGATACGCTCGCGGGCGAGCATTTTGCCCTGGTCGCGCTGTTTCTGCTGATTTTTTTTTCCTCCACCTTCGGCGATCAGTTTTCTTTTATACATGAGTTGATCGACCAACTGTCGCATCATATCCTCATTTTTATTGAATTCAATATCACTCATAGAATCATTATTGGGCTCAAAGATATATCATTTAAAAGTGGGTTTTCCAATTCCTGCTAATATGTACGTACATTGTCCTGGTTTTTGATTGATTGCTGTGCAGACGGTTTCACAGGCAATGATGATTCAGGAGGTCACCATTTTTTGAAGACAAAAAATACGGCAAGTATCAGGAAGACAAATCCCACCAGGTAATTCCATTGAAGCTTATCGGTTTTAAATATATAAATTGCGCAGAATGAAAATACAATCAGGGTGATTACCTCTTGTATCACTTTCAACTGAAAGAGATCGAAGGGACCGCCGTTGCTCTGATGACCAATTCGATTTCCCGGTACCTGGAAAATATATTCAAACAAGGCTATAAACCAACTGATAAGTATAATGGTGAAGATGCCTTTACCCTGGAGGATGTTCCACTTTTTAAATTGCAGATGGCCATACCATGCAAAGACCATAAAAAAATTGCTCAGGATGAGAAGTCCTATGGAGAGTAAACCTTTCAATCCTTAGTTGATTTGTTGAACAAGTTGATCTTTGGTATCACTGGCTTGTGTTTTTCCAGACGAAAAGGTTCAAAATCAAACCGGCTTATGATAACTTCAACACTTTTAAGACTGGCCGGTTCGGTGGCTTTGTAAAGCCACAGATTCATGCTGACCTTTTCGTCACCGGTACGATACGCGTTTTCCGGTTTGTATTTCCAGCTTTTTATGAAAGAGGGGATGGTGTCGGGCAACTCATCGGAATCATAGTGGGAACTGAAAAACAACTTTCGTTTACGGATCTCGATAATATGCTTTGTGCGTCTGTTCAGGTCCACATCGAAACGATGCGGTTTATTTTCATAAGGTTGTATCACATACTGAGAGTTTTCGTTCTTCTCTTTTCCCCATTTTGAAAATTCAATATCTACTTCTTTATGGAAATTACTGGTGTCATTGTGATCATACACAAACAAACCGATAACTACGTCTTTGTCGAGAGGCTGGGGAAGGGGGTCTATGTAAAAAGTATATCTGCCATAACCAAGGTTCTCCGTGAGACGTACTTCCGAGCAATACCATTTCTCATCCTTTTGTGTAAGCCGGAGGTGTAATTTGCCAAGACTGTCAACCCAAACGTTCTCATTGGAGTTAGAAAAATAATTCTTGCCCGGGCCGGTGAGGTGATTATCCGAGTTCTTTATCACCCACTTGAAGCCGGAGAAATCAAGTGTGTCTCCTATATAAAATCTGTCCCTGATCAGTTCGGTTTGCGCATTCATGATACTCAATATAAATAGACCCGGAAGGAAAAGAAACAGAATAAAAACAGTCTTTCGGACTAATCCCTTGCGGAATCGTTTTCCGGAGTTTATGCCATATAATGTATTGGGAAACCGGAATAAGTTCATGCGCGCGGATGGAATTGAATTATGGACTGTCTCAGGTAATCTCTGTCTAAGTGAGTGTAAATTTCGGTTGTGGTGATTGATTCGTGGCCGAGCATTTCCTGTACAGCTCTCAGGTCAGCGCCACCTTCAATCATATGAGTGGCAAAAGAATGTCTGAACGTATGAGGGCTGATGGATTTTTTCAGATTAATTTTTATAGCGAGTTGTCTGATGATGGTGAAGATCATTACTCTTGTCAGATTCTTACCGCGTTTATTGAGAAAGACGAAATCCTCAAAGCCTGCTTGAATGATCTGATGGGATCTCACCTCGTTAACATACATCCTGATATATTTTACGGCAACGCTTCCGACCGGTACGAGTCTTTCTTTGTCGCCTTTGCCAGTGACTTTCAGAAAGCCGATCTCCATATGAAGATTACTTAAGCGAAGATTGACAAGTTCACTTACGCGGAGACCACAACTGTATAAAGTTTCAAGAATAGCTTTATTGCGAAGTCCTTCCTGTTTACTCAAATCAATAGAATCTATAAGTTGATTGATATCCTCGATGCTGAGGGTATCCGGAAGCCGTCTTCCCAGTTTGGGACTTTCCAGGAGTTGAGATGGATCATTGTTAGTGATATTTTCCAGGAGACAATACTTGAAAAATACTTTTATTCCGCTAATGATCCTGGCCTGGCTTCTTGCACCCAAGCCGATTTCATTCACCCACTGGAGAAAATCGCGCAGTTGGCCGACTTGTATTTCGGAAGGATTAAGATTCAGATTTCTGAATGTCAAAAACCGGTCGAGTAGTCGTATGTCATGAAGGTATGCCTGAACAGAATTCTCTGAAAGAGAGCGTTCGAGTTTCAGGTAGGATTTGAACCCCATTATATATGAATTCCAACTCATCGTATTATCTTGCCAAAGTTTCAAAAGTGTCGAATTCCCAAGGCTTTTAGGGCGTTAAGGCTCAAAACTTTTCCACATCAGCCATTGGATAATTGTCAGTATTTTTATCCATTCATTCACCATCATTGCCAGATCATGAAAGTGCTTATTCTCAACGGGCCAAACCTGAATCTCCTCGGTTCACGTCAGCCTGAAATATACGGCCACGCCAGTTTTGATACCTTTCTGTCAGGGCTTTACCGGCAGTTTCCTGACATAAGTTTTAGCTATTTTCAGAGTAATGTTGAAGGCGAAATCATCAATCAACTGCATGCTTCAATGGATTCAGTGGATGCCGTGATCCTCAATGCCGGCGCCTACACGCACACTTCTGTTGCCATTTCTGACGCGGTTGCGGCCATTGGGCTACCAGTCATCGAGGTACACATTTCAAACATTTATGCAAGGGAAGAGTTTCGCCATACCTCATTGCTGGCTAAACATTGCAGGGGAATAATTACGGGCTTTGGTCTTGACTCCTACAGACTTGCCGTGGAAGCGATCATCGGGATACAAAAGAGTTAGAGCTTCCGGCTTCATTATCGGACTTTATAGGCAAAGGACATGCTTTCTCTCATCTTTCGCTGAAGAGACATGACTTTTCCATGAGCGCTTTCCGCCATTCCAAGTCTTAGGGCATCATTATTTGCCTTATAGAAAAGTTTGTGCTGGTCAAGCATTGCCTGAAAATCCACCAGTTTATCAAGCGCTCCTGCGTCATGGAGCAGGAGTTTGGAATCAAGGAATGTAAAATTCAGGGAAAGAAAATGAGCCGCACTGACTGAATCACCAGGAATGCTTGACATATAGGCGCCTGAAACATACCTGTCGGGATTATAAAAACCCTGATCCCTGTAGAAAATATGGGCGCGAGGATCGGTCAGAAAGGCCCTTTGTTCATCTCTTGCAACTTCTTCAATTTTCTGTATCAGGGCGGTAAAACTGTTCATCAGTTTATTGGTGCTTAGGTTACATCCGGTTGTAATAACCTGATAGGGATGCTCCATTCTCAACTCTTCAATGAATTGATCATATTCTTTTTTGATCTTTCCGTAAAATTCAGGATACTGTAAGGGAAGGATTCTGTAATGAGTGAACTTGATATCATAGTTCAGTACAATGAGGTCGCTCCTGAAATTCTCTGTTAGCCTGTAGTAATTATACAACATCACGGTGGACCAGTCCGAGATTAGAACTATGCTGTTTGGAGGAGCGGATTTATCGAGCAGCTGCATGAGTTCTTTGCCTACCGGATATGATTTTCTGTTATGAAGCGGATAATGGTAAATTATGCCGGCCATAAATATTACAGGTAGAAAATATGCCAGTTTCCATTTTGAAAAAACTTCCTTCAGTCCAAACAAGGCGCCGGTCAGCAGGAACATGAATGGCAATAGCATATATGCATCAGTACTGGCCCACTGGTTATTGTTGATCTGGTAAATGAAGACAAACAGAAAGTACAGGAACACCATGCTGGCCAAAGTGCCTCTCTTGCTTTTTATCAGCGAATAAATGCCCATGAAGAAAAAGACCGTGAATAGGCCCAATTGAACGAATGTCAGCTTCAGAAAGAAAGGTATTCTCGCGGATATTATGGAGATCGAAGTGTCGGTGAGGTTCTTGGTATAGGCACCGCCTCTTATGTGAAATATAAAATTATCCAGTGTGTCCGGCTTGCTGAACATGAAGAGATATTCCTGTTGTGCTCTGATAAACATCCATAAATAGAAGCTGAATGTAATGATGCCTGTAATTCCGGTAAGAATCCAAAAGTGTTTTTGCTGAAATGATTTCAGGTATTGTGAGGGTATTGAATTTGAGTTTACAGCATTTTTCTTTTTTTGCTTTGTGTCATTCACTTTAGCTGTAAGCAGCCCATTCATGAAAAAGAAAGGAATGAAAGGCAGGAAGAAAATCATGGTTACATGATGGTTACTCAAACCGGCCCCGATTCCAATGGCTGCGATCACTAAATTTTTCCAGGACTTCTCAAACTGGTACTGAACCAGTCCATAGAGGCAGACTGCGAATGCAAGACATTGAAAGGCGTAAACCTCTATGGTATTTGCCCATGCCCAGGTTGTAGCTCCGGTAGAGAAAGCAAGTGCAGTAAAAAATGCGGTCAGGGAAGCTTGCCTTCGTTTGTTCTGCAGATCAGTTTCACGGGAAAGAATTTTATCGAAAGCTAAAAATAAAAAGACTGAAGCAAGTGCGATGCAAAATCCGGAGTAGCAGGTGAGCGATAGTACAAATGGAAGATTAAAGCTGTCGGTTACCTTCTTCCATATCATACCTGTGAGGATGTAAGCCGGAGTTCCGGGCGGATGAGCGATGCTCCCAAGACTGATAACAGTAGCAAATTCAGCTGAGTCGTCAAACATGAGTGTATTGCTGCTGGTACTGACATACAGACTGAAAGGAAGCGCAAAACTCAGCAAAGCGAGTAAAAGGTTTAATTTGTTCGTTTTATGCAGCATGGAAATTGGATTCTGATATTATGCTCCTGGTTTCGGGATAAGTCTAAAATAGACTTTTCAGTTCTTCCCTCCAAATAAGGATCAACACGCCCATGATAGCGGTAATCACACCAATAAGTGCCCTCATGCTTATCTTTTCTCTGAAGAAGATCATTGAAATCACCAATGCAAGTACCGGAACGAGTGAAAAGATGGTCTGAGCTACGGAAGCTTTCAGGTAAATTACCGTATAAAGGGCAAGACTGACGCCGGTTACCGGTCCGAACAAGGTACCCGCAGAGGCATAGAGAAGCCCATTATTCCTGTTTTGAACTATCGCAGTTGTGACTTCCCTGAATCTTCCTCTCATGACTGTATAGATAAACAGGGAAGAAGTGGCAATCAGCAAGCGGATGAGTGTTGCATGGACAGGGTGAATGTTTTCGGCCATGCCCGTTTGATCCATCATTCCTTTTTTAGCCAATACCAAGCCTGCACCCTGGCATGCAGCCGCCAGCAATCCGTAAAAGATGCCGTCCCGGATACTGCCGTGACCGTGGTCAGGAATTTTATCTCTCTCATATCGGTTAAGGCTTATCCAAATCACACCCAGCACGGTTATAAGCATTCCTGAAATTCCTATGAGCGACAAGCGTTCATCCAGAATAAAAAAACCGGTTATAAGAGATGCGGCCGGAGCGAAAGTAGTAAGGACGCTGCCAATGCGGGGACCAAGGATGGCGTACATGGCAAATCCGAAATGGTCACCGATAGTTAAACCGATGATTCCTGAAATGCCTAACCAGAACCAGGGTCCAAGCATTTCCTTCTGAAAAAGTTCAGTAAAACCTTTATGATCGATCATCAATGAAGCGGCTCCAAGAAGGATCACGGCAAGAAGAAGCCGGAAATGATTCAGGGGAACAGAGCCTAGTCTTCTTGCAGCCTGCGTAAAAGGGAAAATGCACAAAGACCAGGAAAGCGTTGCCAATAAGGCGAAAATCAGACCGGATGTGTTCATTTTTTTCGCTCACCAAACAATGCAGAGCCTATTCTTACCATTGTGCTTCCTTCTTCCAACGCGATTTTATAGTCTGATGTCATGCCCATCGAAAGTACATTGAAATTTTTCGTGTAATCGGGAAAACTAACACATAAACTGTCGAAGAACTGTTTAAGTCCCCTGAATTCTGCTCCAATCTGTTTGGTGTCATTGGTATTGGATGCCATTCCCATCAAACCGACAACATTCAGGTTTCTTGTTGTGGAGAAAAAACCGGATGTAAACAGTTCCAGCGCTTCTTCCTGAGAAAAGCCAAATTTACTTTCCTCCTGAGCGATATGGATCTGAAGCAGCACGTTACAGGATACCGGGATTTTACCGGCTTGCTTGTCTGTCTCGGTAATGAGTTTCCTGCTGTCAATTCCATGGATGAGAGTGATGAATGGAATAATCTGTTTTACCTTATTGCTTTGTAAATGCCCGATGAAGTGCCACCTCAGATTTTCAGCCAGCATTTCATGTTTATGGCAACATTCCTGAACGTAGTTTTCTCCAAAATCCCTGTGGCCGGCATCATAAAGTTCACGGATCAGTTCAACCGGCTGATGCTTGCTGACAGCTACAAGACTCGCATTGTAGGGTGCGAGATCCGATAGTATCCTCAGATAGTTTTGGATGAATTGATTCATACCGCAAAATATGGCTAGCAAATGACATGACAAAGAAATTTTGTAGCAATGACCCGTCTGGATTCCTATTTTATTGTTTGTTGACCAATTTAAAAATTCATAAAATTAGTTGAACTTTGTCAGCTTGAAAGTGGTTTAAGGAGTTGGAATATTATGATGAACATGAAACGAATTGTCAAACTTGTGGGAATCGGGCTTACGGCTGTGATCAGTGCCTGTTCGCGTGCTGCAGAAAGGCCGCTGACAAAAGCAATTCCGGATTCAACCGAATCGGTTTATAGCATTAAGTTCAGAGATATGAACGGAATGGAGGCAGACTTGTCGCCTTTTAAAGGAAGAAAGATCCTGATCGTAAATACGGCAAGTAAGTGTGGATATACCCCTCAGTATAAAGAACTGCAGGAGTTGCATGAGAATTATGGAGATAAATTAATCGTCCTTGCTTTTCCGTGCAATCAGTTTGGCGGGCAGGAACCGGGCAGTCAGGAAGAGATTATGGAATTTTGTTCGAAGAATTATGGTGTTACTTTTCCGGTTTATGCTAAACTCGATGTGAAAGGAAGTGAACAGGCGCCACTATACAAGTGGTTGAGCACTAAGTCTGCAAACGGATGGAATGATCAGGAGCCGTCATGGAACTTTTGCAAGTACCTGATCGATGAACAAGGCAGGCTCATTGCTTATTTTCCGTCAAAGACGAGACCGCTGGATGAAAAAATAATTTCCTATCTAAAATAGGGAGGTAGTGAACAGGATTTAATCCCTGAGAGAGTGCAGGATAAGTCCGCTGCGAAGCTTTGGCTCGAACCAGGTGGTTTTAGGAGGCATGATCTCTCCCTTGTCGGCAATGGCAATAAGTTGCTTCATGCTTACCGGATACAAGGCGAAAGCGACCTTCATTTCTCCTGAGTTCACTCTTTTTTCAAGTTCTCCCATACCTCTGAGTCCGCCGACAAACTCAATTCTTTTATCTGTTCTCAGGTCTTTGATATTGAGAATCGGTTCAAGTATCTGTTTTGAAAGGATGGTCACATCAAGTCCACCGATAGGATCCTTGTCATCATAGGTATCTTTTTTCGCGGTGAGTTTATACCATTTCCCATTCAGGTACATTCCAAAATCATGCAACTGATCTGGTTTGCAAATGCTTGTGCCCTTTGCCTCCAACGTAAATGATTTTTCAAGCTTACTGAGAAAATCAACCTCACTAAGTCCATTGAGATCTTTAACAACCCTGTTATAATCCATAATTGCGAGTTGATCATCGGGGAAATGTACAGCAAGGAAGTAGTTGTAGGCTTCCTTTCCGGTATGATTCTTATTTTCGTTGCGGAGATCTTTTCCCACCAAGGCGGCTGCTGCTGTACGGTGGTGTCCGTCTGCCACATAGGTATTGAATTTTTTAAATTCTTCCACTATGCGTCCGATGAGATTCTCATCCCTGATGACCCAAAATGTATGACCAATTCCTTCATCAGCTGTGAAATCGTATTCCGGGGTGTGTTGAACGACTCCGGCTACTATTTCGTCCAGAACTTTTGAAGCCGGGTAAGCAAAGAAAACCGGTTCATAATTTAGCATGCTTGTTCTGACATGCTTTTTTCTGTCTTCCTCTTTATCAGGTCTGGTAAGTTCATGCTTTTTGATAACGTCATTGAAATAGTCATCAATGGATGCCGCTGCGACTATTCCGTACTGAGTCCTTCCGGCCATGCTCTGTGCGTAGATATACAGGCACTCCTTTTCATCCTGAAAGAAAATTCCATTCTCCATCATGCGGTTAAAATTATCTATACCCCTTTTATAGATCTCTGGAGCATAGTGATCAAAATCATCCGGAAAATCTATTTCGGGTTTGATAACATGATAAAATGAATGTGGGTTTCCTTCAGCTTCTGATCTCGCTTCCTTTTCATTGAGTACGTCATATGGTTTCGAAGCAATTTGCTTTGCATATTCCTTTTTCGGACGGATGCCTTTGAAGGGTTTAATTACAGCCATGGTTTTTTAGAGAAATTAATTTGACTTAACTAAGCTTTAGAATTTTTTCGATGGTGGAAGTAACTTCCTGAATGTCTTCAAGGGTGAGTTCACCCATGTGAGCAATACGGAAGGTCTTATCCTTGAGTTCGCCATAACCGTTCGAGATGACCATACCATACTCTGCTAATTCCTTATTGAGCTGAGCGACATTAATACTGCGGGTATTCTCAATACAGGTTAATGTAAGAGACTCATAGCCCGGATTACAGTAAGTCTTAAAGAAATGATTGGCCCAGTTAATGGTGTATTCCGCCATTTCCATATGCCTGATGAACCTGTTCTCAATACCTTCTTTCAGAATTCTGTCCAGTTGAAAATCCAGGGCAAACAAATGCGATAGTGAAGGCGTGCAATGATACTGATGGTCTTTTTCATCAATGAACCGGATCATTGTTTTCAGATCCAGGTAATAACCTCTTTCTCCGACTTTAGCGAATCTTGCTTCGGCTTTTGGCGAAACAGAGGCCAGCGCCAGGCCGGGAGGGAGGGCCAGCGCCTTTTGTGATGATGAAATGCAAATGTCGATCCCCAGCCTGTCTACCTCCAGTTTTACACCTCCGAGGCTGCTCACCGCATCGACCATCCATACAATATCAGGGAACCTTGCAATTACCGGTGCAATTGCCTCAACAGGGTTCATTATTCCGGTTGAGGTTTCATTATGTGTAATAGCTACGGTATCATATTTACCCGTCTTCAGGTATTTCTCAACTGTATCAGGCATGGTTGCACTGCCTGGAGCTTCCTCATGAAGATCGGCTGCTATTCCATTCAGCGTTGCCAATTGCCACCATCGCTTTCCAAATGAACCGACTGAAAAGACAATGGCTCTTTTGTGTGTGGCGGAGCGAATAGCTCCTTCCATGAGGCCTGTTCCTGAGGAGGTGCTGAACACAATCTTGTTCCCGGTAAACATCAGCTTTTGCATTTTTCCGGTGATGCTCTGCTGAAGAAGACTTGCTTCCCTGGTCCGGTGTCCGATCATAGGTGTTGACATTTTTGCCAACACATCCGGATGGACCTGAGTAGGACCTGGTATAAATAATTTTTTAAAGTTCATTCATTTCCAAAACGAAGCCCATATACTTCTTTCGTGTCCGTTTGCCTTTATTGAAGGTATTTCATTACCGAGAGATGAAATGGAGGCCGCAAGTTACAAATTGCAGTCAAATTCAAGTGTGGAAAAACCTGATTTCATACTCAGAGGGACTTTATCACTCTTCACCAAAAGGCCTGGGCACATTTTTAGAAGGTTTCCAGTCGCTACGTATATCCACATCGTTGTACAATAACCATTTCCCGCTGCGGAATTTAAAGGCATCATAAGTGCCATCCGGACCACCATTTCCATCTCCGGAGGTCAGATGATCGACAACGATCATTTTCTTTCCGGGTTCATAACGTAACACCATACTGAGGTTTGCCTGAAAGGAGTAGACCTGACGGTTGCGAAAGATTTTTCCGGTTTTCAGCAAGGGGTAACCCATTTTGGGAATACCGTTATCAAAATAGAGGATCTCAATGACTTTTTGTGTCCGCGATCTGTCAATGCTTTTCCACCCTAACAAGGTGTAAAAGACTTTACCGGATCTTTTCACCGGAACAATGGAATAATAAATCGCGCCGTACCATCTGTCAGGTCTGAGCTTTTCCGATTCAGGTTTGCTGATTGTCAACGTAGAATCTTTCAACGGGTATAATTTAACATTTCCCTTTTTATCGGAATAATGGAGATAGCCGTAGTAGAGGTTTTTCTGACCGTTCTCAAGAGATAACAGCCAGGTGTACAACCTTACCTTGTTGTCATTGCTTGTCCTGACTGACAGATTGGTGAGTGTATCGAAGGAGTAGGAGAGGGCAGCGGGGTCATTAAGCTTTTCGGAGAGCATGCGAATATAAGTTTCATTGGCAGAAATTCTCAGTGAGTCGGAAGCTGAGCCGCGCATGATGGAGATAATTGAATCGCAGAACAAGCCTGATGATGTATTCTCCTGAGCCATTCCTGAGGTTAGAAAATGGGTCAGGATCAAAATCAATAGCCTGGTTGAATTGTTCATTGAATGTTAATGCGCTGGTCTTAATATGCTGAGAGTCGCATATAAATAAAAACCGCAATCCAATAACGGATCGCGGTCGAATTCATTGAATGGATAAAGATCAGGCCGCGTGAAGTTTGTCCTTCTTAGCTAACAAGGTTTCTTTTGATTCTCTGTAATCCGGATCGTCAACACAACAATCAACCGGACAAACGGAAGCGCACTGGGGTTCATCGTGGAAGCCAACGCATTCGGTACATTTATCTGTGACTATATAATATATATCCATGGCCACCGGAGGCTGGGCTGCATCAGCATCCACCTCAGTTCCTTTAAGTGTCTTAAAACTACCTTTCACGGAGGTGCCATCGGAGAATCTCCATTCTGCGCCGCCTTCGTAAATCGCGTTGTTAGGACATTCAGGTTCACAAGCGCCACAGTTGATGCATTCCTCTGTTATTTTAATTGCCATAGCTTCTCCTTTCTTATTTAGATTAATTTTGCTACAAATTTAGTCAGAAATAACGGATTTCAAAATCCGGCTTACGGGAAAATCCATCCCGGGTTTCAGCTTGCCGGAATTAGTTATGAGCCAATGTTATCAGAATTAAATCAAAGGATTAGTGCCTTCGCAAAACTGGGAGGTTCATTCAGGATTATCGCAGATGTTCTCGAAGAAAAGAATGAAATAGATGAGAAATTGTCTGCCGGTATTCTTGATATACAGCGTCAGAGTACCCGATTGAACCCCTGGTTCAGCAAAGAAAACCTGGGACTGGCCTTTCGGAACTGGTCGGAATTGCTGACGGAGGACACACTAAATACCTGGATGAAACCTTATCTCGATTCTGTTCAGGATCAGGTTGGTTCGAAAGAAATAGCTGTTGTCAACGCAGGTAATATTCCTCTTGTCGGATTTCATGATTTTCTGTCCGTACTTATCAGTGGAAATTCATATATCGGAAGGAATGCGTCAGAGGATAAGGTTCTTCTCCCATATATAGCTTCCATTCTGACTGAAGCCGAGCCATCCTTCCATGAGAAGATCCGGTTCACTGACCGGCTTAAAGATTTTGATGCGGTGATCGCAACAGGTAGCACGAATACGAGCAGGTACTTCAACTATTACTTTGCAAAGTACCCCCACATTATCCGGAAAAACCGGAATGGCGTAGCAGTGCTGGAAGGGGATGAACAGGAGTTGGAACTCAAGGCACTGGGACGGGATGTATTTTCTTACTTCGGACTTGGATGCAGAAGTGTATCTAAGCTTTATTTACCGGCAGGCTATGATCTGAATAAGTTGTTTGCAGCGTGGTATGATCAAAATCCTCTTATGCAACATAATCAGTACATGAATAATTTTGAACATAACAATGCTGTACTTCTGCTTAAACAGGTGCCATTTCTTCAAAACGGTTTTGTCATTCTCCTTGAGAATAAAGCGATAGCTTCGCCGGTTTCAATTGTTCATTATGAATATTATTATTCTCTACAAGACCTTGCAGCTGATCTTGAAAATAACCTTGATCAGATTCAGTGCATTGCCGGACGGTCCCAGACATTAAAACAGAATAATAATTTCCGGCATGGTTTGGTAAATTTTGGAGAAACCCAGTCGCCGGGACTGGCCGATTATGCTGACGGTGTCGATACGATCCGGTTCCTGACGGGAATAAAGGATTAAAAAACTGCTAAAACGATCACTGGTTCTTTACCAGATTGAACAGACGGCCCCAGCGTATTTTATTCAGGAAGCTGGCGTGAGTATCCCAACTCATCCAGATAAATACGGCTTTTCCTACAATGTGATCTTCCGGAACAAAGCCCCAGAAACGTGAGTCAGCGGAATTATGCCTGTTGTCACCCATCATGAAGTAATAGTCCATCTTAAAAGTATAAGATCCTGCCTCCTTGCCGTTGATAATGATCTTGCCATCGCGTTCCTCCAGCGTATTACCTTCGTATTCACCGATTACTTTTCTGTAAAGTGAAATATTTTCCTGAGTGATTTCCAGTGATTCTCCTTTCCTGGGAATCCAAAGCGGACCGAAATTGTCCACGTTCCATTTAAACTTCTGATCGAAGGGAAAGATGAAATCCTGGTAGGCATCCGTTGGAATTGTATTCGCTTCCACTTTTTTCACATTCCCAAAATTTTTAAGATCATTCGCGGCGGAACTGGTCAGATTAAAATTGAATTCAACAGGGGAGAGCATTTCGCCTTCCCGAAGTCCTATCCGCTGTATGGCTTGTTCGCTGAAACCGGTTCCGTCCGTTACGACATGGTAGGAAGTTTGCATGTTGGGAGGAGGAGTCTGTTTTATTCCATTGATATAAATTTCCCGTTCTCTTATTTCAATGGTTTCTCCCGCGACTCCCACACATCGTTTGATATAATTCTCCTTTTTATCAACCGGTCTCCCTTCGGTTTCGGCAGGCCAGTTGAAAACCACGCAGTCTCCGTTTTTAACTTTACCAAAACCAGGCAACCTGTGATATCCGATTTTGATCCATTCGAGGTAAGATTTTCCTCCAATAACAGGCATGGTATGGTGCGCAAATGGAAAGGACAGGGGAGTGTTGGGTATTCTTGCCCCGTATGATATCTTGGATACGAACAGAAAATCTCCGACAAGGAGTGATTTCTCCATACTGGGGGTAGGTATTGTATAGGCTTCGATGAAGAAGGTCCTGATAATGGTGGCGGCAATTACTGCAAAAATAATTGCGTCTATCCATTCACGGGTGGCGGATTTTCTTTGCCCGGGTTTGGTTTTTAGGAGGAACCAGACACCAAGAGTGAATATTCCAAAGATAATGTCTTTAATCAGGTCCCAGTTTAATCTTAACTTAGCCATACGGTTTCTGTTCTGCAATTTGAATCAGACTTGTGAATTACGATCTCAAGCTGAATTTATTGGTTAAAGAAGCGTTAATTTTTCGGTTCACAAACTTAATAAATCCTCCATACCAAAGCACCCCTTTTTATCTTTGAGCCAGACAGCAGCAGCAAGGGCGCCTTTTGCGAAACCATTTCTGTTGAAAGCTTTATGGATGATTTCTATTTCATCTTCATCGCTGATATACTTAACTATGTGGGTGCCGGGTACCTCCGCTTCCCGTGTTGAAAATACAGGCAGTTCAGCTCCTTGCTTAGGCAGGTTCATGTTCTCTTCAGAATTATAACTTTTCCAGTTTTTATACCGTTGTATTCTTTCGGTAATCTGACCGGCCAGAGTAATTGCCGTACCGCTTGGAGCATCCAGCTTTTGAAGGTGATGGTATTCATGGATTAACGTTCTGTCATAATCCTCTCTTCTATTCATGAGTCCGGCGAGATGTTTATTGACTTCAAAGAAAATATTAACTCCTATGCTGTAATTGGATGCATAGAAAAAGCTTTGTTTCTGTTCAAGACATAGCTTTCTGACTTCAGCAAATTTTTCAAGCCAACCGGTGGTTCCGCAAACAACAGGTACGTTACAGGAAAAGCACTTCAGAATATTACTGTAAGCGCTCTCCGGCTGTGTAAATTCGATGGCGGCTTCAGCATTTTTCAATTCGGATTCATTCCAGTCTTGCGTACCATGACGGTCAATCCTCGCAATGACTTCATGTCCTTGTTCCAGTGCGATCTTCTCAATCGTTTTACCCATCTTACCATAACCGATCAATGCTATTTTCATCAACAAATTATTTTATGGTGAAAGTCAATCGTAATCCTGCAAACATTTCACCATTCAGTGAATGATCAACGTAGGGATCTGTTCGCAAACTGAGATCCTCACTGACATCAAAGTCTCTCAGCTGAGCATCAACATAGGCGTCGATAATATTCAGCGTATAAAGTGCAGCAGTGAGTATGTAGCTCAGGTCCCGGTTACGGCGGTAATAATCCTTTCTGACTCGGATATCATCGCTGCTAAATTTCGGAAAGTCGTCAATAGTAGATGAATCATTGTCGTTGCGGTATAAGAACGCTGTTTTGTACTTTTTGTAATTGTCATTGTTCATGTCAATAAAATACACCAGCGTGCCGAAACCAGCATAGATGACCGGGATCTTCCAATATTTCTGATTGCTGGCTTGTCCCAGGCCTGGTAAAATCGCGGATTGCAAAGCGATACGATTCGAACGCTTCCGCGAAAGTTGAGATAAGGAATCTTCAGTTCCTGAGGCCTGAATAAAACCTGAAAAGAAGCACAGGAGCAGGCTAAGGATACATAATCGTTTCACATGAATGGCATATTCCTGCATGGTTGAAGAGTAGATTCCTGTAGGAGAATCAGCAGACTTGATGAAATCAGGAATTTAACATATCCAGAATACGGTTCAGGTCCTGATCATTTTCAAAAGGTATAATGATTTTTCCATTGCCACCTTTTGATTTCTCCAGGGTTACTTTTGTTTCAAAATGACTGCTAAGCACCTGTTGGATTCTGTTAAATTCGGCAGGCAATATATTTTTTGGGGATTTCTTTTTTTTCCCTGTTGTTCTTTTTCCAAAACCCCTGGCAACCTCTTCAACGTCTCTTACACTCATATTCTTCTCAAGAATAGTCCTGAAGAGTTCGAGTTGACCGGCAGGATCTTCAACGGAAAGAATGGCACGGGCATGACCCATAGATAGTCTTTCGTCACGGATGGCGGCCTGAATCGCAGGGGGAAGTTTTAAAAGACGGAGAAAATTGCTCACTGAACTCCTGCTCTTGCCAATTCTTTCACTCATTTCTTCCTGAGTCAGTTTGCACTCATCGATGAGTCGTTTATAGCTCATGGCGATCTCAAGCGCATTCAGATCTTTTCTCTGAATATTTTCAACGAGCGCCATCTCAAGCATTCCCTGGTCGTTGGCGATCCTTATAAAGGCAGGAACAGATTTTAGTCCGGCCATTTTCGAAGCTTTAAATCTTCTTTCACCGGAAATTATCTGGTACCTGTCATAACCCAGTTTTCGAACCGTTATGGGTTGGATAATTCCCTGTTGTTTGATAGATTCAGCCAATTCAGCCAAAGCCTCCGGATTGAACTCTTCTCTCGGCTGAAATGGATTTGCTTCTATCTGGTCGAGTGGTATGTGAGATACGGAGCCTGCCTGAGCATCCCTGACTTCAGATTTTGAATGTTGGGTAACATCGGTTCCCTCATTTTCCAGCAAGGCGCTGAGTCCTCTTCCAAGCGCGCTCTTCTTATTGCTCATCGGTCACGGGTATTTTTTTATCTGCTTCCTTAATCTTTGTCAGATTATTCTTTTGTAATATTTCACGTGCCAGATTCAGGTAATTGATACTGCCTTTACTGCTGGCGTCATGCATGATGATTGTTTGTCCGAAACTTGGCGCTTCCCCGAGTTTGGTATTCCGTTGAATTATGGTGTCAAAGACCATCTGCTGGAAATGTGTTTTGACTTCTTCCACTACCTGATTTGACAACCTGAGTCTTGAATCGTACATGGTGAGAAGGATGCCTTCGATTTCAAGTTCCGGATTTAAACGGCTTTGAACAATTTTAATTGTATTGAGTAATTTTCCCAGGCCTTCCAGTGCGAAATATTCGCATTGGACAGGAATGATTACGGAATCTGCTGCTGTCAGAGCATTGATTGTGACCAGTCCCAGAGAAGGACTGCAATCAATGATGATGAAATCATAGGCCGGCTTTATTTTTTCCAGCACTTCTTTCATTTTACGTTCCCTGTTGGGAAGGTGGATCATTTCAATTTCCGCACCAACGAGATCTATGTGAGAGGGCAGCAGGAAGAGGTTTGGTGTCTCCGTCTTGAGGACGATATCTTTCGGGTTGGCATCGTTGATGATGCATTCGTAAATACTTGTTTTAATCGTACGCGGATCGTAACCAACGCCGGATGTGGCATTGGCCTGAGGATCACTGTCGATCAGCAGGGTTTTATATTCCAGCACTGCAAGACTCGCAGCGAGATTCATAGCTGTGGTGGTTTTTCCGACCCCGCCTTTCTGGTTTGCAATCGCGATAATTTTTCCCATCTCTTCTTATATTTTATAAACTGTATAAATCGGTTTCAGCCGGACTAAATCATGAATGATTTTATAAGTCAATGGTCTCGCCGATTTTCATCAGATAAAGTTCTTTACCTGCATGATCAAATTTTCTCATCGCATCCTGGTGATCGATTTTAATAGGATCGAAAGTATCATAGTGCATTCCTATGATGGAATCACAATGGATGAATTCAGCGGCAATCACTGCGTTATCCACTCCCATGGTATAGTTATTGCCTAAGGGAAGAAAGGCAAAATCCATTTTTTTGTAATCGCCGATCAGTTTCATGTCATAATGCAGCGCCGTGTCTCCTGCATAGTAAAAGTTACCCTGTGAAGTTTCCACCAGAAAACCCATGGGATTACCTCCATATGAACCATCCGGAAGACTGCTGGAATGAACGGCGTTCACACATTTCACTTTCCCAAAATCAAAGATCCAGTGCCCTCCGATATTCATGGAATGTGTTTTAGTGATCCCTTTTGAGTTCAGCCAGAGATGTATTTCCCAATTGCAGATTATGGTTGCATTGGTTTTTCTGGCAAATTCTATCAGATCTGCCGTATGATCCTCATGACCATGGGAGACAAGGATATAGTCCGCATGAATGGACTCAATATCCAGGTGTGCTGTAGCCGGGTTAGGACGTATGAAGGGATCAAAAAGTAATTTTCTGCCATTCACTTCAACAAGAAAACATGAATGACCATAGTAAGTAATAAGCATAAGATTTTCCAGCTGCAAAAATAAGCGTTTTAAGCCAGCAAGCCTCTAAAGTTACCAACAACGACATACAGCGTGTTGAAAAGAGCTTTCTTTTTGTAACAGCAGATTGTTTATTACCAGTGTGAGATTCCGGTATTCAGAACAGGAATCCGGAAGGTGAAAGCAAGTTAGAAAATGCATAATCCGCCAGTGACCAGCCCATCTCAGCCTGGCAGGGGAGATCAAACAAAAAGCCGGGAAATTTCAGGAGAAACGAACCTTGAGATCAAGTCAGATCTTCGAATCGGACATCACTGAATGGCGATGAGGAGTCCGGTTCTGCAGGCTTTTCATTACTGCCCGTTGCCGGGTCGCGTTCAAAGGAAGGCGTGTCATCAGGCTTAATTGCTGCAACATGTCTGACGGCTTCCTGTAAGCCTTCGCTGAATTTCTGAAAATCTTCCCTGTAAAGGAAGATCTTGTGCTTTTCATAGAATGCGCTGCCATCATCACCCATTCTCTTCTTGCTTTCTGTTATCGTCAGATAATAATCGTTTGCCTTTGTGCTTTTTACATCGAAGAAATAAGTTCGCTTACCTGCTCTGACTTTAACTGAAAATACTTCTTCTCTCTGATTGTTGTTTTCTGACATAGACTGTTCCTGGTTTGGCTTGGGTTAAGCAACAAAAATAGAAAAATATTCAGAAGTGCAAATTCCGTTAAACCATTTTGAAATACTGATAATCAAGGATTAAGAGGTCTTGCGTTCAAGTCCGGAGTGGACTGTCAGGGTTCAACATGACAAAAACCGGCTGTCAGCAAGCTTTTGCTCAACCATTGACAAGGCTTAATTTTTCCCTGAGAAACGGAGCGGTAAAGGAACTCTCGCAATTCACAAGATCGTCCGGCGTTCCCTCAAAAACGATATTGCCTCCCCGGTTACCGCCTTCGGGTCCCAGGTCTATGACCCAATCCGCGCACTTAATGACATCGGGATTGTGTTCGATGACAAGGATGGTATTTCCCTGTTCGATCAGCATATTGAAGGCCTGGAGCAGTTTCCTGATATCGGAAAAATGAAGTCCGGTAGTCGGTTCGTCAAAAATGAAAAAAGTATGTTCATGATGTGAACCTTTGCCCAGGAAAGAAGCCAGTTTTACCCTCTGTGCTTCACCACCCGAGAGTGTGCTGGAAGATTGTCCGAGTTTAATATAGCCGAGTCCTACGTCGTTCAGGGGTTTCAACTTAGCAGCTATCTTATGATCATTTCCAAAGGATTTGATAGGGCTGCTGAAAAATTCAATGGCCTCTTCAACGGTCATATCAAGCAGATCGGCAATATTTTTTCCTTTATATTCCACATCCAGAATTTCCGACCGGAAGCGTTTCCCATGGCAATTTTCGCAGACCAGATGTATGTCTGCCATGAATTGCATTTCAATGGTCACTTCACCTTCGCCTTCGCAGACTTCACATCGTCCGCCTTCCACATTGAATGAAAAATGGGAAGGTTTATATTTTCTGGCTCTTGAAAGTGGCAGATCGGAATAGAGGAGTCTGATTTCATCGTATGCCTTAACATAGGTTACCGGGTTTGATCTGGAGGACTTTCCGATGGGATTCTGATCTACAAATTCAACCGCGGTGATCTTTGAATAATCACCACTGATCTTATCGAATGTACCGCTTTCCTCGCCATATCCGCCATGTATTTTTTTTAGTGCAGGATAAAGTACTTTTTTAACCAGTGATGTTTTTCCGCTGCCGCTGACACCCGTAACCACCGTCATGATCCCGAGCGGAAACCTGACGTTGAGATTCTTCAGGTTATTCTCCCTGGCGCCTTCTATTTTGATATAGCTGTTCCATGTCCTCCGCCTCGAAGGCAGGGCGATTTTCTCCCTTCCGCTCAGGAATTTTCCGGTGATACTTTTTTTATCCAGAAGGATACCTTCGCAAGTGCCCTGGTAAACCAATTCACCACCCTGTCTTCCGGCTTCCGGACCGATATCGATGAGTTGATCCGAAGCCTGCATGATCTCCTCATCGTGTTCGACAACAATCAGCGTATTGCCCGCGTCGCGGAGTGATTTGAGTACTCCGATAAGACGCTGTGTGTCTTTCGGATGAAGTCCGATACTGGGTTCATCCAGTATGTACATGGAGCCTACCAGACTGCTGCCAAGTGAGGTTGCCAGATTGATCCGTTGTGATTCTCCGCCGGAAAGCGTATTGCTGAGCCTGTTCAGGTTAAGATAACCCAGTCCGACATTATACAGAAAGGTCAAGCGGTTCCGGATCTCAAGCAAAATTCTTTTAGAGACCAGTTCTTCGTAATCGGTCAGCTTGAGCTGACGGAAAAATTCAAGATTTTCCTCAACGGGTTGCAGTACGATTTCGGTGATCGACTTTCCGCCAACCTTAACATAAGAGGCGTCGCTTCTCAAGCGGGTTCCTTTACATTCCGGACAGGTTGTTCTTCCCCTGTAGCGACTGAGCATCACCCTGTATTGTATTTTGTAGGCCTGGCTCTCAACCCACTTAAAGAAGGCGTTTAGTCCTTCAAAATGTTCATTGCCTTTCCATAGCAAGGCTTTTTCTTCAGGATTCAGTTCATAAACCGGACGATGGACAGGAAAGTCAAATTTGTAGGATGTTTTAATGAGTTTATCATTCCATTCTTTCATCTTTTCACCTCTCCAGCAGACAATCGCACCTTCAAAGACCGAAAGGCTTTTATCAGGAATGACCAGTTCTTCATCTATTCCTATGACTGATCCAAAGCCTTCGCATCGTTTACAGGCGCCGTATGGATTATTAAAGCTGAAAAGCTGGGTGCCTGGTTCTTCAAAGGTGATACCATCCAGTTCAAATCTGTTCGAGAAAGATTGGCTAAAAGTGTTACCATCGGCTTGAATTATTTCCAGACTGCATTCACCATGACCTTCAAAGAATGCAGTTTGAACCGAGTCGGCGATACGTGAATTATTTGCTTCATCATTTTTACTGGCTGTGAAGCGGTCAATCACCACGTGGATCAGCTTTCCTGAAGCAGGATGAAAGGATGCAGCAGGTTTTTCCTCTTTTTTCTTTTTCCGGCCTGTTTTGGCGATCACGGTTTTGAGGCCAAGCGTATCACTTAGTTGTCTTAAAAACGTTTCCTGACTCTCTTGAAGAAGTTCTTCCACTTTATACAGTTCACCATTTATCCGGACCCTGATAAATCCTTTCTGAAGCAGGACATTGAATTCTTCTTCCAGGGTTCTGCCGGCATGCAGATTGAGTGGTGCTGATAATATAACTTTGGAACCTTCCGGGAGATCGCTGAGGGAGGCAACAACATCTTCAACAGAATGGCGTTTTACTTCCTGACCGGAGACAGGCGAGATGGTCTTTCCGATCCTTGCGAAAAGGAGTTTCAGGTAATCGTAAATTTCGGTAGAGGTACCTACCGTTGACCTGGGATTTCTTGTATTCACCTTTTGTTCAATGGCTACAGCAGGTGAGATGCCCTTAATAAAATCGACCTCCGGTTTGTCCATCCTCCCTATGAACTGGCGGGCATACGAGCTCAGACTTTCAACATACCTTCTTTGTCCTTCAGCGTACAGCGTATCAAAAGCCAGGGATGATTTTCCGGATCCTGAGAGGCCTGTAATGACAATAAATTTGTTTCTTGGGATCGCAACCTTCAGATTCTTCAGGTTATGAACCCTTGCACCCTGGATGATAATGAATTTTTTCGGATCAAGATTTTCAAAAGGGGTGGAGGAAGCAGTTGACATAGATTCTGGCAATCTGCGAAGGTAGGAAATTTGACCGCTTCTTCTTCCTGAACCTGATCACAGATCCCAAATAAGTTCATTTTCGGGGGAAAATGCCAATTTCCTCAGGTCCTGCAATTTTGTAAGGTTCTATGGCACTTTGATGAAAAATAATTCAATCAGGTATTGCATATTAAAAAACGGTGATTTATATTTGATATAACAAATTACCATCATCCAACCCTTTTAAACACGGAGGCCCATAGAGAAACTTCTACTTTAATTCTTTATTAATTCAAAATTAAAGCTGGAAGCAATATGGTTAAACCTCATCTGATGGATGATAAGGACTTGGTAAGTCTTTATCAGAAAGGCGATCAAAACGCCATTACCGAACTAATACGTCGATACAAGCAAAAGATCTTCACCACTATTTATTTTACGGTTAGGGATCGTGAATTAGCCGAAGATCTGTTTCAGGAGACATTTATCAAGATCATCAGCAGTCTTCGTAAGAATCATTACAATGAGCAGGGGAAATTTCTGCCATGGGCTATGCGCATTGCGCACAATCTGGTCATAGATCATTTCCGTAAGGAGAAATTAATGCCTCTGCAACACGATTCAGACGAGTTTAGTGTATTTGATGTATTGCCAAATCATGAGCGTTCTCCGGAAGAACGGATGATCAGGGACGAGAAGATTGCACTTGTCCATACACTTCTTGATCAGCTTCCCCCGGATCAGCGAGAAGTTGTAATTATGAGACACTATAGCGGCATGTCCTTTAAGGAGATCTCGAAAGTGCTGGATATCAACATCAACACTGCCCTGGGCAGGATGCATTACGCAGTCCTGAAAATGAGGGAAATGCTGGCAAAACAAGCTTCCGGCAAGGTCTGATGAAAATTTCTTATGAGTTACAATAGTGTCTGATTTTCTGCGTTATGGGATAGTATCAAATCCATAATGCATGAATAAAATAGCTACACAAGAAAATTTAATTCGTTACGCGTACAATGAAACCAGGCTCTTTGAAGCCGACCAGGTTCAGCGTGCAATTGATGGTGATCCCCTCATAAGGGAAGAGTACCAGGAAATTACAGAGGTGCTCAATAAGCTCAGTGAGGTGAAATTAGAGCCTTCCGATACATGTATTGCCGGAATTCTGGCAAAGGCTTGAACTTCCGTGCCCTGTTGAGATACTAAAATGAAAAAAGAGCGGAATAAAGCCGCTCTTTTTTCTCTCTAACCAAATCTGTTTTTTTATTTACACCATAGGCAAGCTCTTTTTGAATTTGAATTCAATTTAGGGAGGCTCAGATTTGCGTTCAATTTTTTTATGCACCTTCCTGTTCCTTCTGGGTAAAAATGATTTTTCGCATGGTGAATGGATGAGCATTATTGTTGACTGGCCTGATTTCCGACGTAGAAATTTTCTTCAAGACCATCCTGATTCAATCATGCCCGCATTTCTTACTTTTACCTTATGGTCAAAAAGGAGAGGTACAAATTCATACTTGAGTATTTTCAAAAACACCGTCCTTTCGCCGAGACAGAATTGATTTATACCAATCCTTATGAATTACTGGTTGCCGTCATATTATCGGCACAATGCACCGACAAAAGAGTGAATATGGTTACACCGGAGTTCTTCAAAGCATTTCCTGATGCTAAGACACTTAGCAAATACCAGCCATCAGAGGTTTTACCCTATATTAAAAGTATCAGTTATCCCAATAATAAATCGAAGCATCTTGTGGGAATGGCCAGGGTTCTGCAGGATGAATTTTCCGGAGTGGTACCATCAGACGTTGAAGATCTTCAGAAGTTGCCCGGAGTGGGGCGAAAGACGGCCAATGTTATCGCATCTGTTGTTTACCAGAAGCCTGCAATGGCTGTAGATACGCATGTGTTTCGTGTTGCCGTAAGACTTGGCCTGACAACCAATGCGCGGAATCCTTTGCAGGCGGAAAAACAACTTGTCAGTCACATTCCGGAAACCCTCATACCTCTTGCCCATCATTGGCTGATTCTGCATGGCCGGTATGTCTGTACTGCCCGGAATCCAAAGTGTATGGAATGCGGATTGACCAACGTGTGTAAGTACTATGAGAAACTCAGAGGAAGACGAATGAAATGAGCCTGGAAAATCGGAATGAGAAGGCAGTTTCCGAACGCAAGGATTTATTCAGGGTCAACTTTATACAAGCCGGCAGCAATTTTTTCGGTCAGGGATTTTGGAACAAGCCGGACCATTTGCGCCTGGAACCTGTTAAGAAAACCCGGAATGATCTCCGCTTTACCGTTCATCAGTCCACGTATGGCAATTTCAGCTACTTCTCCGGCTTTCATGTTGAAGCGCGCAGCCCGCTTCTTCATTTCAGCTGAGGTCATACCCGCGGCATCCATGAACTCTGTTTCCGTCGGGCCGGGGACGAGGCAGGAGACGGTCACCCCGCTGTTTCTCAGTTCATGCTTCAGTGAGCGGCTGAATTGAAGTATAAAGGCTTTGCTTGAACAATAGACTGCCAGAGTTGGTACCGCCTGATAGGCGGATGAGCTGCTAACGTTTAGTATAAATGATTTTTTACTCTTCTTCAGCACCGGCAACAAGCGATGGGTGAGACTCACCATAAGATCCAGGTTTACGAACATCATTTTCAGCTGATCTTCCAGTTTCAGCCTTTCGAATTCTCCCCAAACCGCATAGCCTGCATTATTCACCAGTATTTCGACCGGATACTTCCTTTCATTTACCGAGTTGACTATACTATCTACAGAAGCCGGATCAGCGAGATCCAGACAAAGATAGTTGCAGGTTACTTTATAACTGGCTGAAAGACTGGTTGAAAGATCCTTCAACAGATTTTCAGACCGGGCGATCAGCATCAGATCATATCCTCTTGATGCCAGGTCGGTAGCGATGGCTTTCCCAATCCCTTTACTGGCTCCGGTAACGATGGCGACACTCATGGAAAAATCAGGTAATAATGGCTTTCAATAAATTGAATCCATGAATGAAATGGCGTGTGGTCAGCGTACCAGTTTCATGAAATGGTGATAGAAAGGAGTGGCGCTGTCATTGGATTTTGGCATATACTTACCAAGTATGATGGGAATGTACATAACCCGGCGGCGGCTTAAGGCGCCGATAACAGGCGATTGTGCAACCCGGTGCCATATCCTTCCGTCATGAACTACCATGTCGCCTGCTCTGGCGTCCACCAATACTTCATTCTTGTCTTCATCAGTGTTCATGAAATAGGCTTTCTTGAACAGCATATTGAACATATTCTGATTATGCGTTCCCGGTATCACCCTTAATCCACCCTTATCCGCTGACGAATTATCAAGATAGAGTCCTACATTCAGCATGGGCAGAACTTTTTTACCATAGAAAATATCCCGCATACTGTCGGTATGCCATCCCATCTGACGGAAATTACTCTCCGGGATATTAACGTAGTGATTTACAATGACACCGTCTTTTTCATTCTCAGCAATTCTTGCGCCGGGAGGTAAAAGGCTTTTCAGGTTTTGGATCCTTGAGCTCTGAACAAAATTGTGAACCTCCTCACTGTATTGTGAAGTGAAAGGGAATCTGTGTACTATGTCTTTATTATTTTCGTCCTTGCCATACTTTATCGGCACACCATTTATTTTTTTCACACCCTCGCGGAGCCATCTTTCCTGTATCCTTTCGGTTGAAGCAATGATAGACTGAATTTCCTGTGCGCTTGCCACACCTTCAAAATGAATAAAGCCATTTTTCTTAAAGAAATCGGACTGCTCACCGGAAAGTGTTTCGCCCAGAATAAATTTTGGATATGCTTCCTTTTTCATTTAATTATACTTAATCTATGAAGATTAAAATTCAAAACCAGCTGACAAATCCAATAAAGTAATAGGGTGCCCTGTATGGTAAAAAGTTGTTTCATTCAAGTTCCTTAAGTAATTAAGCCCTAAGGGAAAATTAAGTCGAAGTTGAAACATAAATCAGTCCACAGAATAATTCGATTACAAATATATAAGAAAAACTTAATAAAGAAATAAATTCGAATGTACCATTTTAATCAGGACAGCAGGAACGAACTGTAAACCTGATTCATAATCAAGATGAAAATCAGCTATTTGATTTTATTATCAGGCTTTTATCGCTGGAAGCTCAGGAAATTCAAGAATGAATTTGGTGCCAAGGTCTTTCTTGCTTTCCACGCTGATTTTTATTTCATGAAAATCGGCGATCGTTTTTACAATTGGCAAACCCAATCCGTAACTCATGTCATCTTCCGGCCGGAATCTTTTAAACCTGTCAAAGATGTAAGGTATTTGTTCCTGCAAAATGCCAACACCGGTATCAGCAATGACCAGGCGGTAAGCATGGGGGGATTTATGTCCTTCAATATTTATCGTGCCGTTTTCCGTATTATACTTGATCGCGTTTGAAACCAGGTTAAACAAGAGGGTATGCAGTAAAGAGACATTTGCCGGACCCCATTGAACATTATCTTTCAAGTCAAGTTGAACACGAATTTTTCTTTCTTCCAGTCTGTCTGAAAACTCCTCCAACACCTCTTCAATTAATTTTTTGAGCGAAACCATTTCATTCTTAAGAAACTGGGCGTTTTCAATTTTGGAGATATACAGGAGTGCCTTTACCACCCTTGTAAGTCGGGACAAGGTACGTTGGGATTCTGCCAGCTGACTCATGACTTCGGAAGGAATACCGGGTTCATTCATCAGGTTTTCAAGTCTGTTTTTCAGAATAGAGGTGGGTGTGAGCAGTTCATGCGAAACATTGGTTATGAATTCCCGTTCAGTGCGGAAAGTGGCCCGGATCTTTACCATCATCTCATCAATAGCATTGTTTAACTGAATGAATTCATAGGTTCCGGTCTTTACCGGACTGGAATCGTATTTTTCCGGATGTTGTATGCCTTTTAGTTTTCCACCGACTATTTTATGGAATGGTCTGAGTAGAATACGCACAAAGCCGAAATCAAGAAAAACGAAGACAAGAATGACCACCAGCATGATACTCAGGGAAAACTTGCGGATGGTACCGGTTAGCTGGTCGATGGTACTTAAGCCTTCGCCAATCTCAATGGTGTACAACTGATTATCATAAATAAAGGCCTGGCTGAGAACACGGTGTTTGACGATCTCTTTCTCAATAATTCTTTCCGTATTCACTACATTGAATGAACCGTAATCTTTGGGAAATATGGCAAGGGGAGAAATAGCCACATACTCTTCCTTGAAGATATTATAGCTTTCAAAGCTGCAATCCTGATCGAGGGTGATTTCATCCAGGCCGCCTATCTGGATCATTCGCATCATTTTTTCAAGTCTCACTTCCAGCCGCTTATCAATATGATTATAAACGATCTGCTCTACGATCTGCGGCAGCAGCAGGAGGATCGCAAGCAGGATTAATACTTTCGAAAAAGTATTGTATAGCGCAAGTTTGACCTGTAACTTCAATAGTATGTTTTGAAGAGGATAGACGCTGGAAAGGATTGTCAGGGCATGTTTAGCCTGTAACCAATGCCTCTCACGGTTTCGATGAAATCCGCATTACCTGCAGCGCTGAGCTTTTTTCTCAGGTTTTTCATATGAACATCAATGTAATTTGATTCATAGTCATCTTCAAGCACATCGCCCCAGATATGTTCGGTCAGTTGCACCCTGGTAATGACCCTGTTTTTATGTAAGGCCATGTAATGCAGCATATCGAATTCCTTTTTAGTAAGGTTAATGAGAGTCGAGCCATGATGAACGGTTCTGTTCTGAATGTCCATCAGATAATCCTGGATCTGGATCGTGTTGTTCTTTAGGCCATGCTTTCTTCTGAGTATGGCCTGCATTCTTGCCTGTAGTTCAAGTAACGAAAAAGGTTTGGCCAGGTAATCATCTGCGCCAAGGTCAAGGCCGGCAATCTTGTCATCAATACTTCCGCGTGCAGTAAGCATAATGAAGGCCGCATCTTTCCCGCCTTCTTTTGCTTCCTTGAGAACCTGCAGTCCGCTTATATCCGGAAGACCTATGTCCATCAGAACAAAATCATAGGAATTAATGAAGACCTTTTCAGAAGCGCTCTTGCCGTTAAAAGCAACATCGCAATGGTATCCTTGTTTTGTAAGGAATATTTCTATCTCATGCGAGAGCTGGCGTTCATCTTCAACGATCAGTACATTCATACTTTATGGCTTAGATTGATGTTAACACTTCCAGAATTTGCGTACAGGCTAATTCAATTTCATGGTCAAGGATGATCAGCGGAGGCGCTATTCGCATACAATGAGGTGCGAACAGAAACCAATCAGTGAACAAGCCTTTATCAATACACCTGCTTATTATCCTGTGGCAAATTTCAGTATTTTCAAATTCGAGGCATAAAAATAATCCTTTTCCTCTTACATCCTTTATTTTTTCATGTACAAGTAATTTCCTGAAAAGATTTTCCTGCCGGCTGATTTTAATTTCAAGGTCAGCGGGTTTGAGGAGTTTATAAAGTGAAATGGCTGCGGCGCATGAAAGCGGATGTCCCCCAAAAGTTGTGATATGTCCGAGAACAGGTTTCTCCGTCAGCTTTGACATATTCTCCTTCGATGAGATAAAAGCACCAAGCGGCATACCTCCACCGAATCCCTTCCCAAGAACAAGTATGTCAGGGACAATGGATTCACTTTGAAAAGCGAACCAGGGACCTGTTCTTCGCATTCCTGTCTGGATCTCATCAATAATAAGCAATGCACCGGCAGACCTGCAACGTCCGGAGAGTGCTTGCAGGTAACCTTCGGAAGGGAGTATTATTCCGGCCTCAGCCTGGATGCATTCCACAATAACAGCTGCAGTCTGTTCCGTGATTGCTTCGAGTTGTCCGAAATTATTAAAGTCAAGGATTCGCGTTCCGGGGATCAATGGCCGGAATGAGTTTTTCAGGTCTTCGTTACCGCAAACACTGAGTGCGCCCTGCGTACTACCATGGTATGCATTCCTGAAACAGATAAGATCGGTCCTTCCTGTGACCCTCTTGGCGAGTTTCAACGCTCCTTCAACCGCCTCAGAGCCTGAGTTGGTATAATAAATATTATTTAAGCTGTCCGGCAGAATCTTGCAAAGCTCTTCAGCCAGACTCACCTGCGGCGATTGAATGAGTTCGCCATACACCATCAGGTGCATATGTTTTTCCGCTTGTTCCTTAACTGCCCCGATGATCTCGGGATGCGAATGCCCCATATTGCTCACCGCTATACCGGAAATAAGATCAAGGTATTTCTTTCCCGATTTGTCGAAGAGATACATCCCTTCCGCTTTCACCACTTCCATCGCAAGGGGAAAGGGGCTGGTCTGCGCAATATGTTCAAAAAATGACTGTCGTTGGCCTGACATCCGTCTTCGGGGATTCAAATTAAAATACCCTTGAAAATAGACTCCGGAGATCTCATTCGCAGGAAAGGCGAAGGTAGAAAAAAGATCGGTTTTCCCGGCGTAAAATCAGGCTTCACGGCCTTTCGGCAAGTCTGGTTGAAAGCAAATTACATGATGGATGAACTGATGGCATCCAGCAGAGTAATTTCTCCCGCTTCTACATTTTGAGAACGTTGAAAAAAGTGCTTTTTGTTCACTAATCCGTGTATCGTAATCTTCGTGTGATGATTCTCCATTTCTTCAACGATCAGATCAACCTTCATGGTTTGCTTTGCCCATGAAAAACCAGACTCGGCCGTAATCGCTCCTTGCTTCTCGTCTATGCTGGTGATACGCATACCGAGACGGTCGAGTGCAGCCTGGGTTCTTCGAAACACTTTTTCGTAAGAGCTTTGAAATATGGAGGTACGCATAAAACTGGTTCTTTTGGTTTGTAGACTTGATACATTTTACAGGAAAATGCTGTCACAGTTGAATTCTTGATACGGCTGTTTGGTCAATGTAAGGTTTGGCACAACTTAGCACGCCTTCAACCGGCTTGTCCTTAAAAATCCTTTCAATTGTTGTTATTTAAGACTATAGCTGCAAATGAAGACCATTTCAGCGATTCTTCCTGACTGTAATTTATTCCTGTGGATTTCATAATACTTGGGTTTCTCACATAAAGATGTTGGCGGATTACTGAAATCTTACATTTTACCTTGAGTAATTTTTAATTCTTTGTGGTCAAATATGACCGAAGACATGAGAAATTATCAGAATTTTTGTTTTGGAGTTTACCTAAAGCTGGCAGTACTGCTGATCAGTCTGTTTCCGGTCGTACCACTTTTCGCACAGCACAAGGCTGCCGGGATGAATCTCGGACTAAGACTCAAAGTGATGGAAGATCCGCAGTCCATGTCCATGGTACATATCCTGATCAAGGGAGTAGCGTCTTGTGTTGAGGAAATGGTACTGGTTTCAGGAGGAACCGTGATTGCAGTTGCCGGCGATATTACCTCTGCGAGGATGCCACTGAACTCTTTGTCTACTCTTCTTGAAGCCACCTGTGTGAGCAGGATCGAGTCATTTCCTGAGAATATGAAGATCCTTAACGATACCATGAGAATGTTATGCAGGGTGAATGAAGTTCACCTGGCTAACCCTCCACTGACTCAGGATTATAAAGGGAGAAATGTGTTGATCGGATATATAGATTCCGGACTTGACCTGAATCATCCCGACTTTAAGGACAGTCTGGGAATGACGAGGGTTGCCTGGTTATGGGATATGACGAAACCTGTCGCTTCCAATACACCCCAACCATACGGTTATGGTCAGGAGTGGAGCGCCGCGGATATTGATAATGGATTGGCGGTTTCTCATACCGGTGAGGACCAGTATGGTCACGGAACCTATGTTGCAGGAATTGGTTCGGGTAACGGATTTGCCACAGGCAATTTCAGGGGCGTAGCACCCGAGTCAGACATCATGATTGTTTCCTATGATTTTAATGCGACCGATACTGTACCGAGAATGGCCCATGCGATAGACTATCTGTTTTCAAAAGCGGTTTTAGCCGGAAAACCTTGCGTGATTAATGCTTCCCTTGGGGATTATATAGGTTCACATGACGGAAGGGATCTTCAGTCGCAATTTATCAGTAATCTTATCAATATGCAGAGTGGAAGGGTGGTGGTAGCTGCCGCCGGTAATATCGGACTTTATCCATTTCACGTTGGCAGGACAAGTACTGGAGGTGATACTGCATTTACCTGGTTCAAGTACAACGCGGCATACGGAGGGGCCTATATCCAGCTCTTTGGAGACACCGCTGATTTCAGTCAGATAAGTTTTGCTATCGGAGCCGATAAAGTCAGTCCATATTTTGATCAAAGAGGAATTCTCCCTTTCACCAATATCAGTTCCACACTGAATAATGTAGTGACGATGGATTTGTACAATGGGCTCAACAGGATAGGAATTGTTCAAACCCTGGCTACACTAAACGATGATGTGTATATGCTTGAGGTGTATGTTTCGCCCGACTCTTCCGGTTATTACTGGAGATTTGCAAGTACAGGAATCGGGCATTTCGATTCCTGGTCATTTGACTGGGAGTTTCAGAACCTTCCATCACCCGCACTGTTTCCTCCTATATTACATTACCATTTACCGGATACTTTTCAAACCATTGTTACAGGACCGGCCTGCCTTGACAATGTAATTACGGTAGGGAATTTTTTCAATACCGACAGGCACGTGGATGTTAACGGCTCATTGCAGATCACACCCGGCGATCAGCCCGGCAATCTTGCCGGTAACAGTTCCCGAGGACCGACAAGGGATGGACGAATCAAACCGGAGATTTCAGCTCCAGGCCATCATATTATTTCAGCCGGTGTACTTACACAGATCCCGGGAATGATAGCTGCTCAACCCTGGAAGGTTGCACAAGGCGGCTTTCATGTTACAGGAGGTGGAACCAGTGCTTCCGCGCCGGTGATCGCAGGTATCGCAGCGCTTTATCTGGAACAGAATCCATCAGCCGGATGGCAGGATGTAAAAGCCGCTATCCTGAATTGTGCCGCCACGGATAGCTACACCTGGGGTCCGCTGCCCAATAACGCGTGGGGATATGGGAAAGCAGATGCCTTTAATACGCTCACCGCATGCAGTATGGTTAGTATTGATAATGCAGAACGCGAAGCAAAGACCAGTCCCATTTTGTATCCGAACCCATCGGGCAATCGATCGAAACTTCTTGTGGATCCTGGTGTATATGATTTTCCGCTGACTTTAATGATCTATAGTGTGGATGGTCGCCTGGTAAAGTCTATCAGCCTGAACGAGCCTGAAGAACTGATTGAATTGAATGAGCTTTCTGATGGCTATTACTTTTTGGGCATCGAAGGAAATTTTTCCATACAGAATACGATGCCTTTCATTCTTCAGCGCTGAGAATACCGGCTGGCATTATTGCCCGTTTCAGATAATTATCTGAGGCTTTTCTTTACTTTTGGACAAAATCTGTGTATGACTTTTCGATTTCCGGAAGCTGCCATTCATCCGGTAAGAGTTTTACTTTCTGCTCCTAAAAAGGTCGTAATAACTACGCATCACAGACCTGATGGGGATGCTATGGGTTCTGCATTGGCAATGTACAATTACCTTCACCTCAAAGGCCATGATCTCAAACTGATCAGTCCCAGTGATTATCCTGAATTTCTTCACTGGTTACCGGGTAATCCGGATGTGATTAACTACGAAGAACATCCGGAAAGAAGCAAGACCTTCGTGGAAGAGGCGGATGTGATCTTTTGCCTTGACTTCAATGATCTTAAAAGGATCGATAGGATGGAAGAAGTAATAAGGAAAAGTAAAGCAATCAGAATCCTGATAGACCATCATCTTTATCCTGAACAGGATTTCGCCCACTTGTTTTCCTATCCATCGGCATCATCAACCTGTGAATTGATATACCAGTTCATTCAGGCCATGGGTGATCTTGAACTAATAGACAAATCAATTGCGGAATGTATTTATTGCGGAATTATGACTGATACAAATTCCTTCCGCTATTCTAGCATGAGCGCCGAAACGCATCGTATCATCGCCTTTCTCATGGAGGCGGGAGCGGAGAATCACAGGATACACGAAAGGGTTTATGATTCGAATACCGAGAACAGACTGCGGCTTGTCGGATATTCACTCAAGGAGAAATTGGTGATCATTAACAAATACAGGACCGCCTATATTTCCCTCAGTGAAGCCGAATTGAAAATGTTTAATTTCAGACCAGGAGATACGGAAGGACTTGTGAATTATGCCTTGAGTATTGAAGGAATCGTACTTGCCGCTTTTTTTTCAGAGAAAGACGGATTGATAAAAATTTCATTCAGGTCAAAGGGTGATTTTTCTGTGCAGGAGCTGTCTTCTGTCCACTTCAGTGGCGGGGGACACAGGAACGCTTCCGGCGGTACGATGAAGTCATCCATTGAGGCAGCTGTGGAAAAGTTTCTTTCCCTGCTTCCTATGTACGAAAAGCAATTGAATCGCCGTGATGAGTAATAAACACTTTTCCGGTTTAAGATTTCTGATCCTTGTTGGAGGCTTGTTGGCGGCCTTGCTGCTGAATTCCTGTGGAAGACAGTCTGATGTCCCTGAAGTCAATGAGACAGAATTACGCGAGCAAATGATGGAAGCGAACAGGAATCTGTTACGGACGGAGAGTCATATGATTGATAGTCTCATTAATATACATAATCTGCGCATGAATAGAACGGGAACCGGCTTGCGATACCGGATTGAAGGGAGCGGTAAGCCGGAAATTATTGTTGAAAGCGATACGGTTTTAATCTCATACAAGATCTGGTTGAGCGACAGTACCCTTGTAAAGGAAGTCAGCGATGAAAATGCTCTGCCGGTAATAGCCGGGAAAGGTCATGAGATTAAAGGAATTGATGAGATAATCCTGTTGATGCGCAGTGGAGAAAAAGCACAACTGATTATACCCTCACATCTTGGTTGGGGCATGAGAGGTGATGGAAAGCTGATCCCTC
This sequence comes from uncultured Flavobacteriales bacterium, assembly GCA_964544885.1. Taxonomy (GTDB): domain Bacteria; phylum Bacteroidota; class Bacteroidia; order AKYH767-A; family 2013-40CM-41-45; genus QQVM01. Next base: position 7,147 of record CAZJDX010000008.1, on the reverse strand, counting down.
CGGCCGCCACTTTATTTACCGAACTTACCGTAACCGATATACAATGAAATCCGGAAGACTTCTTGCTGTTTTAATTCTATCCATTCTGTTGCATGGTTTCACGTCTTGTAAAAAGGGAAAGGAACACATAACCGAGTCAGGTTTGAAATACCGGCTTTATACAAATTCTATGGGAAAGCGTGCCAAAGCAGGTGATTACCTCACGATTGAAATGGTCTATAAAACAGCAGGTGACTCAATCTTGTTTGATTCCCGGTTGAATGAGACTCCCATGAGATTTAAGCTGGAGGAGATTCCGTTTCCCGGATCTTATGAAGAGGGTTTGACTTATCTGAGCGAAGGTGATAGTGCGACATTTTATGTTTCATCCGATTCACTATACGCTTCTTACGCAAGGACTGCCAGGAATCCGGTTAAACAAAGTGAAACAGTTTTTAAATCCGGCTCTTACATGCTTTTTGATGTTAAACTTTTGCGAGTCCAGGATTACATAGAAGCGGAGCAGGAACAATTAATGCAGATGAGCGATGCAGAGAAAACCGAAAAGGATAATTTGAGGAAATTTCTTTGGGATAAAGATTTTTATAATTCGCCTGACAGTGGAGTCTATTACATTAAGAAAATTAAGGAAGGCAGCGGACCCTTGGTTGATACCGGTAAGTTTGTTTCAGTAAAGTATACCGCAAAATTTCCGGACGGAAGGGTATTCGATTATGCTGGAACACCCGGTAAGCCATTTACATTTGTTTCCGGCGCCGGGCAGGTTATTCAGGGATTGGATCTGGCATTATCAAACCTGAGGGAAGGTGACAGGGCTGAGCTTGTCATTCCTTCAAGATATGCTTACGGTGAGGAAGGTCTTAAGGATTTGAAAAGCGGTGCGGAAATCATAGCTCCATACTCTACACTCTGGTACGATATAGAGGTACTCAGTGTCGGTGATACCTTAAAACTGGTCAAGAAATAAATCCTGTCAGGCGCCCAGGATAAATACAGCAGGTTTCTTATGCAGGTGAAGACTTAGCTTTTTCCAATCTTTGATGGTCATCGTTCTTATGTCTTCATCCGTTGAGGTCAGGTTGACTGCGATGCAGAGTTTGAGTTCATCATGGCACACTGATAAGAGATCAGCGAGTAATTTTAAATTCCTGTAAGGAGTTTCAATAAAGATCTGACTTTGTCCTGTTTTCAATACGACTTTTTCCAGCTCTTTTATCTTTTGTTGTCTGGGTTTTGATTCAATCGGGAGATAGCCATGGAAACAAAAGGATTGTCCATTCAAACCACTTGCCATTAATGCCAGGAAAATACTCGAAGGGCCGATCAGAGGAATAACCCTAATTCCTTCCTTATGAGCCAGGGCTATCAAGTCGCTCCCCGGGTCAGCGATACCGGGACAGCCTGCTTCTGAAAGAACTCCCATATTTTTTCCGCTGCAGAGTTGGGAAATTATTTCCGGAAGTATTTCTCGGTCGGTATGTTCATTGAGTAGTGTGAACTGAAATTCAGACTGCGGAAATGGGCTATGAATATTTTTTAAAAATCTCCTTGCGGTTTTCTCTTCTTCAACAACAAAGGACTTTAATTTGTAAAGTAATTCAAGGGAACTGGCAGGAAGAACCGAAGTAGTATCATCCGATAGAGCGCTTGGAATAAGATAAAGTACACCCTTACTCATTTCAGATTTTTTAACCATTCCTCGCTGGCTTCTTCCAGTAACCTGAAAACACTTGTAAAACCATGTTCATCACCATACCAGGGATCGGGCACATTTTTATCGCTGCGACCCGGGAATATTTCGAGAAAAAGGCTTACCTTTTTCCGATCGCCTTCAGTCCTTGCCAGTGCAACAATGTTCTTATAGTTGTTCATATCCATGGCAAAAATTTTATCAAATTTGTCAAAGTCATCCACAGTAAATTGTCTGGCAATGAGTCCTGATATATTTACTCCATAGCGGTAGGCCGTCTTGATAGCACGCGGATCCGGATTTTCTCCTGCATGCCAGTCTCCGGTCCCGGCCGAGTCAATATGAACATGGAAGTCATTCTCTTCCGCCTTTTTTCTGAAAATGCCTTCGGCCATTGGAGAGCGGCAAATATTTCCGAGACAAACCATCAATATCCGCATCGTTTTATCGGGGGAAAGTAAATATGATCATGAACACTTGTAGAACTGACCTTTATTGAACACGTACAATGCTTTTGAACGCAGTGTTTTATTCAGGAAGGGGTTATTCTTCGACTTGGATAAGAGTTCTTTTTCTCTTACGGTCCAGCTGATATTGAGGTCTGCGATAGTCAGGCAGGCGGGTGAATTTTCGGTAATATGAATTTCAGGCAGGCCGGCGATTCTACGCGGGGCGTTTGAAAATTTTTCAATGATCTTGTCTTTGCTGATGTGATCCTGCAATGAAGTATAGGCTGCCGCGAAAGCGGTCTCTATTCCTTCCGCACCGAATGCGGCCAGTTCAAATTCCTTTTTCTTGTTTTCAGTATCCTCCGGCAGATGGTCAGAGCAGATTGCGTCAATGGTGTCGTCTTTTATACCTTCTATCAAGGCGGAAATATCATCATCAGTCCTGAGGGGAGGGAGCACCTTACAATGGGTATTAAAAGAAATCAGCGCCGCATCGCTTAAGGACAAGTTAAGGGCGGACACATCGGCTGTCACGTTCAACCCTTTTTGTTTTGCTTTCCTGATAAGTTCAACCGAACCTTTGGTTGATATGGTTGAAAAATGGATAGGCGAACCGGCATATTCAGCTAACATCAGATCCCGGGCTATCATTACTTCTTCAGCAATTGCAGGCATCCCTTTCAATCCTGATTGTGTGCTGATAATTCCTTCATTCATCTGAGCACTTCCGGAAATGCTCTTTTCATCAGCAAATGAAAATATTTTTGCACCGAAATTCCTGGCATAGAGTAGTGCTCTTAACATCAGTCCTGCATCTTTGACCGGAAGTCTGTCATCGGTAAATACCCTGCACCCTGCGCTGTACATGTCATACATTTCGCTCAGGTCTTTTCCCAGAAGTTGATGTGAAAGACAACCTGCGGGAACGACATCGACAAGTTCATGACGGCAACGGTTCAGGACGTACTCCACGCCGGCACGGTTGTCAAGAGGAGGGTGAACCGAGGGCATACACAATACACCCGTGAATCCGCCTTGCATTGCAGCGAGGCATCCTGAAATAAGATCTTCCTTATACTCATGACCTGGTTCCCGGAAATTAACATGAAGATCAAACCAGCCCGGACTAACAAATAAACCGTTAGCCTCAATCAGTTGAAGACCTTCAACAGGGTATGTACCGGCCTCAACGATTTTTTCTATTCTGCCTTCCGAAAGAAGTATATCCTTTCGATGCCCGTTGAAAGGTGAACCGGGGGAAAGGATAGTTACTTCTCTGATAAGCGTTTTCATATTACCTGTTGTTTTGCAAAGCCGGTTTGTAAAAGCGGAGTAATAATACCTCTATGGCCAGGAAGATCAGTGCCAGGATGACAAAGATCTTCCAAAGTCTTGTTCCTTCCTCCAGTTGATTCAGTGTATGTGAAAGTGTTGTGGTATCTTCATTGAGAATGGACAGATTAGGATGTGAGCTCTTCGAAACGATTTCTTCAAGTTCTGAGACGGTGTAAGTTGAAAGGTCAGATTCGGTTCTGTCAAAATTGAATGCCTGAACATATACAAGTCTTTGATTGTCGACAACAGAATAATTACCGGCCTCTTTTACCTGATCTCTGACCGAGAGGATCCAGTCGTTTGCAAGCAATTTATTCTCCGGGATGATATCAAAACCTAGTTCCTCATTGACCAGATGAACCACCTGATCTTTCGTGATGATAGTATCCTGATGTACAGTGAACTCATTGTCACGACCAATGATTGAAGGCGCCTGGATAAGGGAAGAGCCCTGCAGAGCAGCTTTAAGCATGATTGGGACAAACAGAGCGTGACGATGAAAATTACTGAAGTCGTCCTGCAGTGGTACACTAAGGGTGAATACCTGGCCTTTCCCAGAATTGGTCAGTGCCAGAAATGCCGACCCATTTTGATATTTCAGCAGGGCGGTTTCCGGAATCCTGGTATTCCTGGCAAGTTGAAAGTATTTTTGAACAGCAGGCAGGTCGAGATTAGGGGGTAGTTTTTTACCCTCTTCAAACACTCCTTTGAACAAGGGGTGATCAGATTCAAGCGCACTGATCTTTTCCGGAAGTGAATTCAGGGTGACAAATGAATTTGCCTGCAGGTCTGAGAACAATGAACCATAGCTCATCAGATCAGCGCGAGGTGAGGGAATTATGAACAATGTCCCACCCCGGGCCACATAGTTTCTGATCTCCTGTTCAAGCCCCGAGGAAATGAATTCCAGTTCGTTCAGGATGATCAGTTGTTGAGAGTTAAACACTGAATAATCTACTTGTGATTCAGCTACGGCTCTATAGGAAAAGTAGGGGTCGCTTTCAAATAAACTGCGCAGGAATTTATCACCGGCCGCATCATTGATGGAAAGAATCTGAATTCCGGATCGTATGTTAAAGTTGAAATAATAGTGATCGTCAAAAACTACCGGATAGTCAGTAAGGCTGATCAGACAACTTTGCCAGCCGCTACCAGAGGGTGTAAATGATAATTTACAGTCTGCATAAGAATTAGCCGGAATATTATTGCTGGCTATTGCTTTTTGTTCATTGTTGATGCTAAGTTTGACAGGAACATTTTCAATGTCGTTTTTACCTGTATTTCTTAGTCTCACTGTCAGTTCCGCCGGCTCATTCATACGAATGAAAGGAGTATTAAAAAAAACGGTATCAATGAAAATATTATCAGAACCTGATGCGCTTACCGGGATAAAACGGATTTTCAGGGTACTGTCGGATTTCAAGTCCTGAAGTTGAGTAATTGATTTCTGGAAATCAGAAATGATATAACTCAGGTAATCGTGCTTCCCGTCAGCACTCTTCTGCAGAATAGCATCCGACTGCCTGGCAATTACTTGTTTAATGTTTTTTACTGCTGAACTCATTTCTATCTGCCCGAGTTCTTCTAAAAACTCTTCCTGATTCAACAGTCGCTGGTGCCGGGCTTCAAAATCATTCGTTAGTATCTGGAATTGATCTGTGCTTTTATAGGCTTTGGCGATCTCCCTTGCTTTTTGCCTGGCCTCATCAAGCAATGAGCCGTTTCTTCCACGGGCATCCATGCTGTAGGAATTGTCGATGTAAATTCCGATGGTCCGTCTGTCATGGACTTTTACTTCTTCAGAAGATGGAAAATACGGTTGTGCGAAGGCCAGTACAAGAAAGGCTAATGCGGCAAGGCGGGAAAATAAAATGAGGAGGTGTTTGAGTTTGGATTTACTCCGGGTATCCTGTTTGATCTCACGAAGGAAGCGGACATTGGTAAAGTATACCTTTTTGAATCGTCTGAAATTAAACAGATGGATAATAATGGGGATTGCGAGCGCAAAAAGAGCGAAGAGGAATTCCGGATATATAAATCGCATTGCTGCAAATATACGGATTCAGAATTTCTCAAACACCCCCAATCCGAATAAGGCATAATCATATTTAACAGGATCTTCAGGATCAAACACCCTTAACCTGTCGGTGAGTTCATTTACGGCTTTCCAGTCATTTTGATTTCTTTTCAGAAGGCCTAGTTTCCGGGCAACGCGGCCTGAGTGAGTATCCAGTGGACAAAGTAACTGAGAGCTGCCTATCTTTTTCCAGATACCCAGGTCCGCATCTGATCGATTCCGTACCATCCAGCGAAGGAACATATTCAGACGTTTAGACGCACTTCCTCTCAGTGGATCGCTGAAATGTTTTTCATGACGATCCTGATGAGGTAATGAAAAAAAGACTCTTCTGGCTGAAACAATGGCGTCCTTTACCTCCTGTCCGGGCCTGAGAGAAGTCCTGAATACGGATTCCAGTCCGCCATGCTTCTGATAAATATGCCTGAGTGCTTTAAGGAAATAGACCGTGTCTTCGCCATTAAAGGTGCGGTGGCAAAAGTTTCTGAGCTTCCGGAGATCGCTGTTTGTGAATCCGGCTGTAAAACTGAAAGGGCTATAGTCCATTCTCTCCATCAATGAACGGGCGCTTCTGATAATACTCTTTCTCTGTCCCCAGGATATAGTAGCCGTAAGAAAAGCGGAAATTTCTATGTCTTCCTTGCGGGAAAACAGATGTGGTATGGATACAGGATCATCATCGATGAAAGCACTGCAATCATACTGCTTGGCTTTTTGATCCAGGAAATTGTGCAGGGATTCCTGATTCATGAAAAGCATGGTTTATTGTCTCCTTACAATAGTGTGTACCAGATTGACAATGCGCACAACGCAATAAGCACTGAATCGGTAATAGCATAGCGGATCTTGAGCGTATACATGGTATAAGGATTTAAAGTTATAATTTAGGAGTGATAGCTAAGTTATTCAGGCCGAGAGATGATTACGTCGTCTCCGGTATTCACCGCCGTGTACGATGGAGAACACCGTACCCATCTGATCAAGCAGGTTTTTCTCGATCTTTTGAAGAACCTGATCAGCCTTTCTTTCTCCATAACTAAGGCTGAAAGCTACCTTGTCATTTCTTTCTTTTTTCTGATTGTGAACGATTTCCATGGCTTTACATTTTATGAGGTTTAATAAATTACCGGTTAATGAATTCGCGAAGTTGGAAGGCATCAAGAGGTTTGATCAGGTAGCGGACCACGCCTGGATCAGAGAGAACCCTGAATTTTTCATCTGTATCATTAAGGTTGGTGAGAACAACAATCTTGCATTTGCTTCGCACGAAATCGGAAAGTTGGGAGAATTCAGCCAGGAAATCGAATCCCCGAAGCTCTTCCATATGAAGGTTGACAAATACGAGTTCCGGAACATCGCTTAGTCTGTCAACTGAATGTAAACTGTTGATGAAGGATTTGGCATCCTTTACTGCCTGGATATCCCTGGCTACATAACAAGCCCTTAAAATGGTTGCTGTGATTTCAAATTCTGTAGGGGATGAATCTATTACGATCACCTTATTAAAGCGGGGGTAAGGCGGTGGGTCCGGAAAGGTGAGCCCCTGGTTTTGTTTTTTCAGTTTCATGGTTTGTGGTTCTTAATGATTGACAAACC
>CAZJDX010000007.1:96466-118697 GCA_964544885.1 uncultured Flavobacteriales bacterium | reverse complement strand
GAATCATCAATGATCAGATTCATTCCGGAGAGTCGAATAACTTCATGCAGCTGATTTCTTCTTTCATTGATCAGGCCGAATCGCGGCATGAAAGTCCGTATCTCTTTCCCTTTTTCCTGAATTCCTTGTGGTAAAAAACGTGTGATCTGTGAAACACTTGTCTCCTCTAAATAAGGAGTCATCTCCTGGGAAATAAATAAAACTTTCGCTTTCTTCATACAAGTCTTGGATTTACTAATTTGGCACGCAAAGATACGGATTTTACGGGAATCTTTCAATATTGCAAAGCCTTGCCATGATAAATACGTGTTTTTTATCTGAAAATCGAATTATAGACTTCCTAATACCCTGGTTTATAGAGTGTAAATTCCATGCTGAAAGACCCGTCTGAAGGACATTTCGATTGAATGATAAGCGGCCTGCCAGGAATCCATTCAATCTTCAAAAGAGTATGAAAAACCGAATTTGCATTATCAATATTTTGGAAATGATTATGGAATGATACAAGTATGCAGGTATTTGAGAGTATAAAATCCTTACAGGCGGCCATCACGCTAAAAAAGAGCCCCGGAATCCGACTTGGTTTTGTTCCTACTATGGGTGCTTTACATGCAGGGCATTTGAGTCTTGTAAAAAAAGCGAGGTTGGAAAATGAACTTGTGCTGATCAGCATTTTTGTCAACCCTACTCAATTCAACAATCCGGACGACCTCAAAAATTATCCTCGCACCATTGACTCAGATCTGGAAATGCTTAAGGAATCTGCCCCGGATTTCGTATTCGTTCCATCGACTGAGGAAATCTATCCAAAGAATGGGGTTCAGCCGCCGACGGTGGATTTGGGTATACTCGAAAAGGTAATGGAAGGGAAACACCGTCCGGGACATTTCCGTGGTGTGGTGCAGGTGGTTGCCAGATTGTTTGACATTGTACAGGCGGACAGGGCTTATTTCGGTGAAAAGGATTTTCAGCAACTGGCCATCATCCGCAAAATGACTTCCCGGCTTGGTTATCCTATTGAGATCCGATCCTGTCCAACGGTAAGGGAAAGCGACGGTCTGGCCATGAGCTCAAGAAACAGCTTGCTTAGTCCTTCGGAAAGAAAGACCGCGGCCCGGATTTCGAAAGCACTCTTCTTCGTAAGGGATAACTGGCAGCATTATTCCATTCCGGAAATTTGTGAGGAAGCGATCAACCGAATCGAAGCAGGCGGGAAGATGAAAGTAGAGTATCTTGAAATTGCTGACAGCTATACGCTGGAACCGCTTTTGGACTGGAGGCAAAGCACATTCCCCCGTGTATTTACTGCGGTAAGAATTGGAAGAGTTCGTTTGATCGATAATGCCGGTATCGTCACCGGTTTGGGATTATAAAATTCCCGCCATTCCCGGCCTGGATTCAGCAAGGACAGTGGCTGAAGAAATGTCCAGTTCTTCACTGAGCGATTGTACCGGAATCCTGAGTTCGAGCGTTGTGCCTTTACCGGTTTCGGACTGAATTTCAAAACTGGCAAGCAGCATCTTCGCCCTTTCTTTCATTCCGATCAAACCAAAAGAAACATTTTTTGAAGGAATCTCCGAATGGAATCCAATTCCGTCATCCTTGATGCTGATCACCAGATTATCATCCCTGAAGTGACCCCAAATCCTGACATTTTTAGCTTTGGCATGCTTGGCGATATTGTTAAGACTTTCCTGGATGATCCTGAAAATGGCAATGGATTTGGATGAGGAAATATTCAGTTCATCGCAGTCGCAGGTTAACTTAGCGTTAATCCCATACCTCTCTGAAAAATCGTTAAGCTGCCATTCAATAGCCGCGATAAGTCCGAGATCATCGAGGATGGATGGTCTGAGTTCGGTATTGATACGTTTAACGGTAGCGGAGGCATCCTGAACCATGGATATGGCATCTTCTATTTTGTGAATAGATTGATGTGCAGATTCATGAAGGTTTTTCTTAATCCAGTGAAGATCCAGGTTGATGGCGGTAAGTTGTTGTCCAAGCTCATCGTGCAGTTCTCTGGACAAGGCGGCCCGTTCCGCTTCCCGTACTTTCTGCAGATGCTCCGAAAGTCTGCTTAATTCTTCATTCATTTTTAGAATCTCACCTTCAGCTTTTTTCTGCGCTGTGGTTTCCCGTACCAGCACCAGAATTTCGAGTTCATTCAGGAAGGCATACCGGGCTTCAAAATACCTTTCGCCGTCGAATTTGCCGTCCTTCGGACCGAGTATATAATCATGTAAAAAGAAAGGATCATCTCTTGAGATCTTAGAAAGGAATTGCATAATTTCTTCAGCAAGCTGCGGAGGCATCACCTCTCTCACGGTCTTTCCCATAAAAAATTCAGGCGGCGTGAGGGTGGTTAAATTCTGTGGATTCTGGTAATACTTGAATCTGCCGCTGTGATCAACAATGAACATCATATCCGGAAATGCCTTCAGGATCGCATCGCTTCGCTGGGTGCTTTTCTGCAGTTCTTCCGATGTTGATTCTACCAATTGGTGTAAAGCCGCGGGTTTTTGAAGAAGGCGTGTTACGAAAAGAGAACTTACCAGAGACAGCAGTACAGAAAAAGCGGCCAGAGCAAATATTCCGTAACTGGAACTCCGGGATGGGGAAGGGAGAATACGCAAACTCCATTCACCTTCCTGTAAGTGCAGGCTGATAATTTCATCAGAATAACTGTTATCAATCTGATCAAGAAAAAATTCTTCCTTTTGAGTATCAGGATTTATTTTTGAAAATGAAAAGAGATATCCGCTCTGATTACTGGTATCAATGCCCGCGTTTTTAAGAAGTGTGTTCAGATGAATGATTACGGCAGAGAACCCCCAAAATTCCTGATTGATAAAAACAGGCAGCCGCCCGACAATACCGATACCTCCCTGTCGCAAAGGGAATGGACCGGCAAAGAACATTTTTCGAAGTTCAATGGCTTTATAAGCTTCCTTGTTTCGCAAAGGGTCTTCCAGTACATTATATCCGATTACTGATTTATTTTCATCAAGCGGAAAAACATCTCTGATAATCCCATCCGGCACCAATTGAACCGCATCCACCGAACTGTATGAGTTGACCAGTTCGGCCGCTACTGATTCAAAATTTCTTACCTCACCTTTATCATTGATCGTCATGGCCAGAGATAATGCCGCCAGTTTGCATTTGTCGAGTGCCTGATCAATGTTTTGCCGGATCACACGGGAGAATTCCTGTGCGTTGAGGGCGCGGGTTTGAACCGCCATTTGGTGACTAAGCCAGGTTATATATGCGCCGGTGAAGAGAAGCAGGATGAACACGATTAATCCGGCCGTTTTCGGTCTGGCTATAAACCAATCGCTCAGGAGATATTTTTTACTTTCGTGCGACATAGCAGGTTCAGTCGTTCATTCCTCTGGCTGAAAACGAAATATACGAATATCAGGATACGATCGCAATATTTGTGTTCACTGATGTGTCCGAAGTTCTTCAAGAGCATGTCTGAAAGAACTCAGCGTTTGTGAAATTTCCTCCTTCGTTGTTAATTTTCCAAGTGAAATCCTGACGGTTGAGTAGGATTCTGATTCAGTCAGACCCATTGCCCTGAGGACATGCGAAGGTTCCGGCAGAGCTGAACTGCAGGCGCTACCAGTGGCAAGGGCGATATGACTAAGTCGTTTCATGAGTAGTTCGGATCTTATACCCGGGAATGTAATGCTGATCGTGTTGGGGAGTCTTCCTGTTTTTCCACCATTGACAAATGATCTTTCTGTCTTCATCAGTCCTGTCTCAAGGAGGTCCCTCAGCTCCTGAATGTTCACTGATTCTTCTGACATATTTTTAATGGCCTTTTCCGCGGCTTTGCCGAATCCGGCAATACCCGGAACATTCAGTGTGCCGCTTCTCAGTCCGCGTTCTTGACCACCACCGTCTATCTGCGCCATCAGGCTGACCCGCGGATCGCGTCTTCTTATGTACAAGGCTCCGCATCCCTTGGGTCCGTAGACCTTGTGCGATGAAAGACACATGAGATCGATACCCAGTTCATTTACATGGACGGGTATTTTCCCAAAGGCTTGTGTCGCGTCGCACATAAACAAGGATTTTTTTTCATGTACGATATGAGATAGTTCTTTCACAGGAAATAGGACCCCTGTTTCGTTGTTGGCCATCATCGCGCAAACCAGGACGGTATCATTTCGGATACTTGCTTTTAAAAGTTCCGGATCGGGTAAGCCGTTCCTGTCCACCGGAAGGAAAGTAATGTCTGCTCCATGTTGCTTCAGTTTGTTGCAACAGTCCAGCACCGCTTTGTGTTCCGTAGCATAGCTAATGATGTGTTTCCCTTTTCTTCTGTAATTTTCGAAAACACCTTTGATGGCCAGGTTTGCCGCTTCAGTAGCTCCTGAAGTAAAAATAATTTCACTCTTTTCAGAGCCAATGGAAACAGCAAGTTGCTCACGCGCAATCTCCACAGCTTCCTCCGCAACCCATCCGAACTGATGAGTTTTGCTCGAAGCATTCCCAAATTTCTCACGGAAAAAAGGTAACATGTAATTCAGCACATCCGGATCTACCGGAGTAGTGGAATTATAGTCAAGGTAAATGGCTGTGTTCTTCAAATCAGGAATCAAAATTAGATAATTTAGAGCGAATCAAATCCTGAATTTTGGTCAGGGAGTCTGGATGAATTATTCATTACTGTATGAGCGAAGCAATCCGCTTCAATGTCTTCTCATTGAATAGGTCAAAGATTTGAGGGGCGGCCCAAACTTTATTTCCTGATTTTTTTGTGGAATTGTATAATCCGCTATGGCCTGAATTTATTTTTCCAAACCAATTCCGTCCCCGAATGAAGGTGCGCAAAAGGGAAAAGGGTATACATAGTCATAAGAGAATAAGCAAGGAAATCGAAATCAGGTTTATTCCTGTTTAAATCCATTGAATTCCAAGACCCTTTCCTATTGTTGGCCAATGTTCTAAATCAGGTATTTTCTGCCATATGAAGTTTAACCTTCACTTAACTCCCTTCGTCTCCTGTTTATGTTCATTTGCGGAATAAATGGTTGTCTGCACCAGCCTTTTTGTTTAAATTTGTAGGTTCACAGCCCATCCAGACGAAAGACCGGATGAACAGGATATTATTTGAAAGATTTTTTATGCGATTTGCCACCGCTTTCATGATCATTTTCTTTCTGGGAGGAGGCCTGTCACGTCTTGCCGCACAGAATGTAAATGTAGCAGGTGCTGTGGTTGGAAACGGATCTTATCTGACATTGGGAGCGGCCTTCACAGCCATTAATGGCGGCGCTCAGGGTGGAGCGAACATCACCATTTCAATTGTCGGGAATACAACAGAGACAGGTGCTACGCTCAATGCCGGTACCTGGGCAAGTGTACTTATTCAACCTTCGGGTGGTGCTGCACGCGTTATTAATGGAAACGTTGCCGGCAATTTGATCAACTTGAATGGAGCGGACAATGTGACCATTGACGGACTGAATAGCGGAGGCAATTCTCTGAGGATAACCAATAACAGCACTACTGTCTCGGCCTCTACCATCCGGTTTATTGAGTCGGCAGAGAATAACACAATTACGAATTGCACCATTCAGGGATCTTCCACAGGCTCCACTTCATCCTCTGCAGGCGCTACAATTCTCTTTGCTACAGCCTCAGCCGGCACCGGCAATGATAATAACGTGATTTCAAATAACGACATTGGTCCGGCGGGTGCTAATCTTCCTTATCAGGTAATTAAAAGTGTCGGAACCGCCACGCGGGAAAACAGCGGAAATCTCATTGACAACAATTTAATTTATAATTATTTTAATGCATCCAACCTAAGCGCCGCCAAGGGCGTTTTAGTCTACTCTAATTCGACAGGATGGACAATCAGTAATAACAGGGTCTATCAGACCGCTGCCAGAACAGCTACGACTTCCGGGACCAATTTATTGTCCTGTATCGAGACCTTAAGTGGATCAGGCTATACCATTTCAGGAAACATCCTTGGATTTGCCAATTCAGGCGGTACCGGGTTTACGACCTTGAACGGAGGAGGGAGCAATATTGCATCGCATATACAACCAATTGTAATGAGTCAAACCGGAACCTTGGTCGCTTCTAATATTACCAATAATATAATTTCAGGTTTCGATCTTTCTTCAAGCAGGGCTACCTCAACAGTGGGTGAAAATATTTTTGCAGGAATACATGTGATACAGGGTCCGGTGAATATTACCGGCAATACGATTGGGGATATGAGCAGTACAGGAGCCATACTTATCAAATCCACTGCTATAGGAAGCACTTCTCCCATGCCTGCGGTTGGCATTAACCTGCGAGGAACCGGCACCCTCAGTGTTCAGAATAATAATATCGGTGGAATTAGTCTGAGTTTTATATCGCCGGGGACCGCAGGTAATGACAGGCATTCACTGATTGGCATTATGAATCTCAACACAGGGACGAGCCCAACAACTGTGACGATTTCAGGTAATACCATTGGCGGCACGGTAGCCAATAGCATGACCAACTCCCATACTTCCGGTAATCTTATCGGCATTAACAATACACAGGCTACCTGTCAGGTGACTATTTCTGGTAATACCATCCGTAACCTGACTCATACCGCAGCGAACACCGGAGTAGATCACAATGCTTCAGTAATCGGTATTTCTGAAAAGATCGGCGGAGGGAATACCGGCACATTTATTCGCGATAACATCATCCACAATCTAAGCAATACTTTCACTTCGACAGTCAGCCAGATTCATGTGAAAGGCATACTGATCCATCCACTCGGTATTTCTTCCGGTATAACCTATGTTGAAAGGAACTGGATCCACAGTCTGAGTCTTGCCACTACAGCCACCACCTCATCTCTTATTGGGATCAATCCTATTCTGAATGGAACGGCTTATATTTTCAATAACATGATCAGTCTGGGAGAAGGTCAGAATGGGAACAGAAGTATTTTCGGAATCAGACAACAGGGTATGGCCTGTATCGTTTATCATAATTCCATTCGTATTCTGGGAACTGTTCCTTCCGGAACCGATTACACTGCCTGTTATTCCTATGTGGGTACATCGGTTGCGTTTCAGTCCCGTAACAATATTTTTTCGAATGAGAGAACAGGTACCGGCGCTCATTACAGTCTCCATACCTTTTCGGCTCCTTTGCCTTATCAGGCCAGTCATAATGTACATTATTCAGGAGGCTCGACCCTGGCAGTCTATAACAGCAGCGGAAGGGCAACCCTGGCGGATCTTTTTGGTGGTTCCGGACAGGATAATCCACTTACCTCCAAACAGGTTCTGGTCACTTTTACCTCATCGACTGATCTGCATACAAGCGATCTGCAGGTAAGGAATGAAGGACTGACGCCGACCACTCCCGCTGTCGCGGTTGACTTTGACCAGATGACGCGCCCAAGCTGTGTCGACATAGGCTGCGATGAATTTGATGTGGGAACGGTGGCCGGCAATACCTTTACCTGGCTCGGTACCGTGAACAACGACTGGTGTACTGCTTGTAACTGGGACAGGGAAGCCGTACCGGCTGCTACCAACGATGTGGTGATCAAGGATGATTGTCCGGTTTATCCTTTGTTGAACGCGGTTTGCGGAAGTGTGACAGTAAATGACTTTACCATGCAGGGTAATGTCCTGCCCGCAAAAAGTTCTTCCATCGACCTGGCAACTTATACACTCAGTGTTACGGGCGACCTTTCCATCACCGGAACCTGTTCCTGCACAGGATCCACAGGTCTGACCGCCCTGACAACCGGCCTAATCGAACTTACAGGAACTACACAGTCTCAAAGTGTGGATATACGCGGGGCCGATGGAACATTGCCCGGAGCCATCTGCAAACTACGCGTAAACAAGACCGAGCCAACCGCGGTGGCAAGTGTTAATCACGAAGCTTACCTGCGAAATAACCTGATCATACTGTATAATTTCGACCTGGCCAATGGCATGCTCCTCTCCAAAACAGCAGGTACGTATGATGCCGATGAGATGACGGCGGCAAATTACAAAACCATTACCATCCAAAGCGATGAGCCGGGGGCGGTCAGCCGTCAAAGTATAGCGGCGCAGAATACGCGCAACGGATTTTTCCAGGGTAGATTAAACCGAAGAATAAGATCCGGCGCAGCGGCCAATGAATATCTCTTCCCGCTTGGATTCCGGATGAGCGGCGGAAGCGGCATTCTCAATGATTATTTTTATACCCCGGCATTGATTTATTTCCATTCTGTCACGAACAGCCAGTACCTTGCCGCTACGTATTTGCACGATCAGAATAATCCAACGGCAGACGGAGTAAGTATTGGTTTCACCGGTCATGGTTGTCTGAATGCTTTTGAAATTGATGATCAGGGCGGAGCTACTGCCACAACTTGTAACGATAAAGAGATCGATATACTCAGTACTTTCTATTGGGATTTTCAGGAAAGCACAGGTCCACAGACGGGCACGGGCGACCCTGTAATAAGTGCCGGAGCCCTGGGAGCCGTTAACTTTGATCTGGAATGCGCCGGAGATGTTTTCAATCTTCAGGCACAGGATGGTCTGACCGGGTCAGAATTGCGATTGCTGCAAAGACCCAGCGTGACCATACCGGGAAATACCGGACAGGGAGCTTTTGTGACCACTGAAGGAAGTCATAATGGTACAGACCTGAGCGCAAATCCAGGCATTGCGATGTATTCCATAGCGACGGCAAGTCTGGAAGGAGCCCGTCGTGATGGACTCACCTTATTCGGAGGTTTTGCATCGGCAGGTAACGGGCCTTCTCCGCTTCCTGTGGAATTGCTCTATTTCAATGCTATGATCTTTGAAGAAGATAAGGTGATTTGCCGTTGGGAAACGGCTACGGAGATAAATAACGACCGGTTTGAAGTGGAAGCGGCCAGAGAGAAAAACGGATATCTTGAATTTTCAATGATCGGAATAGTTAATGGTTCCGGAACAAGTTCACAGAATCATAGCTATTCATTTATTGACGAAAGACCGGTTCCGGGTGCAAATTATTATCGCCTCAGACAGGTCGACTATGACGGAACTTCAAAATACTCATCTATCGTTGTCGTCAAACTCAGGCCATCTCGCAAGTTCGAAATACTGACTACTTCGCCAAACCCGTTTGTTTCTCGCCCTGTGATCTTTGTGCAGACAGGAAATGACGGACGAATGATCCTTCAGCTTGAAAATTCGATAGGTCAGGTGGTGTACAGTACCGAAGTATCTTTGCCCGAAGGAGGAAGCAGTTTCGAACTCGGAGTCCCTGATCAAATTTCTTCCGGGGTTTATTTTCTACGTGCTACTTTTGAAGACGAGCAACATGTCAGCAGACTTGTGAAGCAGTGATATCCACCTCGCGTATTCTTTTCTCCTTACTTGCAGAAAACTTCTCAAGTAAGAATCCGGCATCCTTGTTGAAATTCCGCATCATTCAGCTCTTTTAAGCCGGATACTGAAGAGACCTTGAGTTTGAATGTTCTTTATACTTATGTTTGATGAGAATACAAAGGGAACCATGAAAGCAGGAATCGAATACAAAGGCAAAACCTACAAGGCCGATTTCAGTAAACCACTGGACATCTCCATTGCGCTTCGTCCGGGGACTGAAAATGTGAATGCCTTTTATCTGCCTCCTGTCACAATAGAAGCATTTCGAGCAGGCGGTTTTACCGGGAGCGTTTTGGCGGGCGGTCCCTGTAATGTGAATAATATTTTCTTCAACCCGCATGGGAACGGAACCCATACCGAAAGCCTTGGTCACATCACCCGGGAACTGTACGCGGTGAATGATTGTCTGAAAAACTTTTTCTTCTTCGCCGAACTGATTACCGTGTCGCCACAAAGAGAAGGAGAGGACCTGATAATCATGAAAGATCAGATAGTTGATAATCTGGGAGACAAAGCGCCGCAAGCACTCATCATCAGAACACTTCCGAACGACAAATCGAAGATGAACAGGCAGTATTCCGGGACGAATCCACCCTACCTTCATCACGAAGCAGCGAAATACATTTCCGTATCGGGTATTCAGCATCTTTTACTTGATCTGCCCTCTGTCGACAGGGAAGAAGACCAGGGAAAACTCCTTGCGCATCATGCCTTTTGGAATTATCCCGATTCACCCAGAATCAACAGCACCATAACCGAGCTGATCTTTGTTGACGATCATATCAGGGATGGCCTCTATCTTCTCAATCTTCAGATTGCAAGTTTCGAGAATGATGCGAGTCCATCGAAGCCGGTCTTGTATCACCTTGAAGAATAGTGAACCTCGGTCTTATAGGCAGAAATGAAAAAAATTCCCTTTGGGTAATTTAGAATCATTCTATACAAGAATTTATTTTCATGAGAAGCAAGCCTTTTGAAGCACTGAAAATTTCTAAAGTGAAGTGACTTTTTGTCTGTCCTCCGTTGAGCCTTTTTGCGGAGCGTTTGCTTTGTGAAACATTGTTTATCTCTTTTTTAAATTTTTTTTCACAAATACTTTGTGTCAATGTTGTTTCTGATAAATTTGCACCGGGTCAGAAAAACTGACATTTCGGTGACCGCTGTTTTTTAGCCCGCTGTGACATCTCTGTGCGTTCACTTTGAACGAGTTAAAAGAAAAATGATGAGCAAAATGTACTTTCACAGGTATTTCAGATTAATTCTTCCTTCCGTTTTATTTACCCTTTTATCCCTTGCATCCTTTAGTCAGGATGGGGAGGCGCTTTTTAAATCCCAGTGTTCAGCCTGTCATGCCGTGAAGGAAAAGCTTATCGGTCCGGCGCTGATGGGAATGGAGAAAAGAAACTCGGAAGAGTGGCTGATCAAATGGATCAAGAATTCACAATCCCTGGTAAAAGCAGGAGATCCTTATGCTGTTAAGATTTTCAACGAATACAATAAAGTAGTAATGCAATCCTTCAACCTGAAGGATGAAGAGATAAAAGCGATCATTGCTTACGTTAAAGCCGAAGCTGAAAAGCCCGAGCCAGTTGCCACAACGGCTGCTCCGGCAGGAGGCGCTGCACCCGAGAAGCCTAAGCCAACAGCATGGTATCTGGCGATAGCGCTGCTAATTCTCATTCTCCTCAGCGGCATTTTGGCGAAGGTTCAGCGTTTATTGGCCATCACTCACCGTCAGAAGCAGGGACTTCCTGAGCCGCCCGAGATGAGTGGAAAACAAAAATTCATTCAGTGGGCGAGGTCAAACAAGAAACTTATTGCCGTCTTTCTCATCCTGTTCATGATTTGGGGTTCGGTCAAAGGTTGGTATGCATTGCAATCAATTGGAATTTCTCGGGGCTACACCCCGGCGCAGCCTATCGCCTACTCACATAAATTACACGCGGGAGACCTGCAGATCCAATGTGTGTATTGTCATTCTGGTGCGGAAAGAGGAAAGGTAGCCGGTATTCCTTCGGCCAATGTTTGTATGAATTGTCATAAATATGTGCGAAAAGGTCCTGAAACAGGCACCGAAGAAATCGCCAAGATTTATGCAGCACTGGATTATGATCCGAATACAGGTGTATATGGTCCGAATCAAAAACCCATTGAGTGGGTAAGGGTACATAATCTTCCGGACCTGGCCTATTTCAACCATGCGCAGCACGTTGCGGTGGGAAAGATCGATTGCCAGACCTGTCACGGTCAGGTTCAGGAGAACATGACTGTAGCCAGTCAATTTGCACCGCTTACTATGGTATGGTGTCTTGATTGTCATAAGACCACCCCGGTGAAGATGGCAGGTAACGGATATTATGAAGAGTATCACAAGGAGATGCTGGCAAAGCACGGATCCGATTCATTGCTCACAGTAAGCAAGATCGGCGGACTGGAATGTGCACGCTGCCATTATTAAATATAAGTGGAATGATCAGGGATCTGATTAACCCGGAGTTGAATATCCCTGCATGAAATAAAATTTGATCTGACAATGAGCAAACAATACTGGAAAGGAGTAGAAGAACTTCAGAACGATGCCGAATTCGTTCGTCTGAAGAATAATGAGTTCTACGAACATCTTCCTCTTGATGAAGTCATTCAGAAAAAGGCAGGGGATTCGAATCTGACTCCCCGTCGTGACTTCCTGAAGTTTTTAGGATTCAGTGTTGCCGCGGCCTCTCTGGCATCCTGTGAGGCGCCGGTCACCAAGTCCATTCCTTATCTGATCCGTCCCGAAGAGATCACACCGGGTATCGCCAACTGGTATGCATCCACTTATTTTGACGGTTATGATTATTGCAGCGTAGTTGTAAAAACACGGGAAGGACGTCCGATCAAACTGGAAGGAAATTCTCTTAGTAGTGTTACGAAGGGTGGGGTGAATGCAAGGGTGCAGGCATCCGTGCTTTCTCTCTATGATACGGGCAGGATAAAAGGTCCGGTTATGTATGGAAATCCTTCCACCTGGGCAGAAGTAGATAAAACCATTCTGGAGAAACTGAACGGAATAACAGGAAGAGGCGGAAAGATCAGGATCCTCACCTCAACTGTAATCAGTCCATCTACACTGAAACTTATAGGAGATTTCATTGCAAAGTATCCCAATACAAAACACATCAGCTATGACGCTGTGTCGTACTCGGCCATGCGCAAAGCAAATCTGGCTTCATTCGGTCTGAATGTAATCCCTTCTTATCATTTTGACAAGGCCAATACGATCGTAGGTTTAGGCGCTGACTTTTTAGTGAACTGGCTTTCGCCACTGGAATATTCTGCTCAGTACGCACAAACACGTAAGCTGAACAATGGCAAGAAGACCATGTCAAGGCATATTCAATTTGAATCTGCTTTATCGGTTACCGGCAGTAACGCCGACAAGAGGATTGCCGTGAAACCTTCCATGCAGGGTAGCGTTGCCGCCAATCTTTATAATGCCGTCGCCTCACTTGCCGGTGCGGCCACCATCTCTGCACCTGCAGCGGGAGAACTGCAGAAAGACATTGATGCGACCGCAAAAGAGTTATGGGCCAGCAAAGGCGCATCACTCGTCGTATGCGGAATTAACGATATCGCCATTCAAACCATTGTGAATGGAATTAATTCTTTGTTGGGAAATTACGGTACCACCATCGACCTCGACAATCATGATAAGATGCGTCAGGCGGATGATGCTGAACTTGCTACCCTGTTGGATGAAATGAACAAAGGGGAGGTAAGCGGATTGCTCATGTACAATTGTAATCCGGTTTATACTCTCCCTTCGGGAAAGGAATTTGGAGCCATGCTTCAGAAGCTGGACTTGTCGGTTTCCTTCGCCGACCGCGTGGATGAAAGCGCATCGAACTGTCAGTTTGTATGTCCGGATCATCATCCTCTGGAATCCTGGATGGATGCTGAACCGAAGGCCGGAAAATTCTCACTGGGTCAGCCTTGTATTGCGCCATTGTTCAGTACCAGACAAATGCAGGACAGTATGCTTGTATGGTCCGGTTCCACAATGAACTACTATGATTATCTGAGCGCCTACTGGACGGCAAACATTCTCAATAAAGCCAATGTAAGCTGGAACAAAGCGTTGCAGGACGGAGTACTTGAACTGCCTGCTGTTCCTGCAAAGAGTTACACATCTTCCGCCGACCTGAATGCCGCTGCAACGCAGTTATCCAAAGGCGAAGGAACAGGAATGGAACTTATCGTCTATGAAAAGACAGGCATAGGAAGTGGTATGCTGGCGAATAATCCCTGGCTTCAGGAATTACCCGACCCGATCTCCAAGATCACCTGGGATAATTACCTGGCTGTATCACCAAAAGATGCACGGGAGAAAGGATGGAAGCAGGGACAAGTGGTGAGCGTCAGCGCCGGAAAAACCAAGATCAACATACCGGTGGTTATACAACCCGGACAAGCTTTCGGGACTGTTTCCGTGGCGCTTGGTTATGGCAGGAAAGCGGCTGGAAAGGTAGCCGATAACGTAGGTGTCAATGCCTATCCGTTTGTGCGTGTTGAGGGCGGATCAATTGCTTATCATGTCTCCGGGGTAGATATTCAAAAGACAGTTGAAGACGATCATGTTTTTGCCGCCACCCAGACGCATCATACCATGATGGGTCGTGCGATTGTCAAGGAAACAACTTTGCCTGATTACAGCGCGAATCCGAATTCCGGCAATAAACAGATAACATATACAAAGAAGATCGGTCATCATGAAGAGGTGGATGCAAAGCCACGCGACCTTACACTTTGGAAAGAGTTTGAAACCGGGCAGCACCATTGGGGAATGGGCATTGACCTGAATTCCTGCATTGGCTGTGGCGCCTGTGTTGTGGCCTGCACGGCTGAGAATAATGTCGCTGTAGTCGGAAAGGATGAGGTGATCCGCAGCCGTGAAATGCACTGGATGCGTATCGACCGCTATTACAGCAGCGACGCTGATCCCAAGCATTGGTCGGATGGTGACCTGAAAGCGATGGAACATCCCAGCGATATGCCGAAGGTTGTTTTCCAGCCTGTCATGTGTCAGCACTGTAATCATGCTCCCTGTGAGACGGTATGTCCTGTAATTGCCACCAGCCACAGTTCGGAAGGTCTTAATCAGATGACCTATAACCGTTGCGTCGGAACTCGCTACTGTGCGAACAACTGTCCATACAAAGTCCGTCGCTTTAACTGGTTCAAATATTTTGACAATCCACAGTTTGACTATAACATGAATAATGATCTGGGTAAAATGGTACTCAATCCGGATGTTGTAGTTCGTTCACGCGGCGTCATGGAGAAGTGCTCTATGTGTGTCCAGAGGTTACAGGATGGAAAACTCACGGCGAAGAAGGCAGGCAGGAAAATCGCTGACGGTGAAATTCAAACCGCATGCTCGCAAAGCTGTCCGACCAAAGCCATCACCTTTGGAGATTACAATAATCCGGAAAGCGAACTGAACAGACAATGGAAGCCCGAAGAGAGAAGCTACCATCTGATCGAAGAATTGAACGTTCAGCCAAACGTATATTATCAGACTAAAGTGCGTAACATTTCAGAGAGAAGTGATGCGTAATTATATAATGAGAAAGTAAACTGATTGACCAACCATGAGCGGTAATCACGAATCGGTCGTCCGGGACCCGTTAATACTCGGAGATAAAACGTACCATCAGATGACGGAGGATATCTGTCGTCCGATAGAAGGAAAAGCCAATAAGTACTGGTGGGTTTCTTTCGTGATCGCGTTCACCGCGATGGTGTGGGGTTTAATCTGTCTTTCCTATACAATCGGAACCGGTATCGGTGCCTGGGGAGCCAACAAAACAGTCGGTTGGGCATGGGATATCACCAACTTTGTCTGGTGGATCGGTATTGGTCACGCCGGGACACTTATTTCGGCAATTCTCTTACTGTTTCGTCAGCGCTGGAGAATGTCCATCAACAGATCTGCGGAGGCCATGACCATCTTTGCGGTAATCTGCGCCGGAATATTCCCTTTGTTCCATACAGGCCGTCCCTGGCTCGACTACTGGATGTTCCCTATTGCCAATCAGTTCGGATCGCTGTGGGTGAATTTCAACTCGCCGCTTCTCTGGGACGTATTCGCTATCTCGACGTATTTCACCGTTTCACTCGTATTCTGGTACCTGGGTTTACTTCCGGATCTCGCAACCGTGCGTGACCGTTGTATTACACCTACCAAGAAATTCATCTATGGACTCTTGTCTTTCGGATGGAAAGGTACCGCACGCGACTGGCATCGTTTCGAAGAAGTATCGCTGGTGCTTGCCGGATTATCCACGCCGCTTGTTTTGTCCGTTCACACCATTGTATCCTTTGATTTCGCCACCTCTATTGTCCCGGGCTGGCATACTACCATTTTTCCTCCTTACTTCGTAGCTGGTGCGATCTTCTCGGGTTTTGCCATGGTATTAACCTTGATGATTATTGCGCGGAAAGTATTATCGCTTGAGCAATATATCACCATACAGCACATTGAGCTGATGAATAAGATCATCATCCTGACCGGATCCATTGTAGGTATCGCTTATATCACCGAGTTCTTCATCGCATGGTATTCCGGAGTACAGTATGAAGCATATGCATTTCAGAACAGGATGTTCGGGCCTTACTGGTGGGCTTACTGGAGTATGATGACCTGTAATGTAATCACTCCTCAGCTTTTCTGGTTTAAGAAGATCCGTACCAGCGTGATGGCCACCTTCATCATTTCCATTTTCGTGAACATCGGAATGTGGTTCGAAAGATTTGTGATCATCGTAACTTCCCTGCACCGCGATTACCTGCCAAGCAGCTGGGTGATGTACTCACCAACTTATATAGAGATCGGCCTGTTTATCGGTACCATCGGCTTGTTCTTTACACTCTTCCTGATCTTCGCCAGGGTGTTCCCGGTGATCGCTCTCGCTGAATTGAAATCGATATTAAAGAAAACAGGAAACCAGTATTTGAAAAAAAATAGAGACCATTAATCATGGCAAAAAGAATATACGGTATTTACGAAGATGAGGAAGTCCTGATGCAGGCCATCACATCCCTGAAGGGAAAGGGCGTACAATGCAAGGACGTACAAAGTCCCTTCCCCATACACGGTATAGAAAAACTACTCAATGTACCGCGTACCAGAATTTCCATTGCCGCCTTCATGTATGGCATCACCGGGACTTCGCTTGCGTTGTTGATGACATGGTACATGATGATCAGCGACTGGCCAATCAATATAGGAGGCAAGCCTAACTTTCTCTTCTATATGAATCTTCCCGCTTTCATTCCAGTGACCTTTGAGCTTACGGTATTCTGCGCGGCGCATGGAATGGCCCTGACATTTCTGTTGAGAAGCAAGCTCCTGCCTGGTGTGACTGCACCCATTCCTCATCCCAGACTTACCGATGATAAATTCGTGCTACATGTGGATGTCAAGGACGAGGGCAAACTGAATGAAGTTGTGTCAATGATGAAAGAATCCGGAGCTTCGGATGTGATGTTAAAATCAATGCAATTTTCCTGATCAGAACCATGAAGAAATTTCTGACATATATCTTTCCTGTCGTATTGCTAAGCATGCTGGCTTCCTGCAAATACACGGATACCACCAAACCGGGATACGAATACATGCCTGATATGTACCGTTCACCTTCCTATGAGACCTATTCCGCCAATCCGAATTTTCCGGATAGCCTCACAGCGCGTCAGCCTGTGATAGGAACCATAGCAAGAGGTGACGCGATCTTTTCTGACATAGACCGTATGCCCTATGAATTTCAGAATACACCGGAAGGCTATGAGTTAGCCGGCGCACAACTGAAGAGTCCGATACCATCAACACCTGCTAACCTGGCCGAAGGAAAGAGGTTGTATTTCAATTTTTGCCAGTCCTGTCACGGTGAAACAGGTATGGGAGACGGACCGGTTACGCTCAGGAACGGACCTATACCACCAGCATACAGTTCTGACGCCTTGAAGAATCTGCCGGAAGGAAAGATGTATCACTCTATCCATTTCGGAAAAAATATGATGGGATCTCATGCATCCCAGCTTACACCTACACAGCGCTGGCAGATCATTCAGCATGTACAGGTTCTGCAGAAAGGCGCTTCAGCAGCCGCCACCGGGACTTCTGCCATGACAGATACAACTGCTGCTAAAATGTAATTGAAAAAGCCATTGCTCAAATGAATATGATGGATAGAAAATACGAGCTTACCCGAAATAACAAAATGGTACCATTGGTGATGATGGCAATCGGCCTGGTTGCAATCATCATGGGGTTTTTATCGGATCCTACCCGAACATGGGCCACACTGCTTCATAACAATTTTTATTTTACGGCCATTGCTTTGTGCGGAACCTTTTTTGTTGCAGTCCAATACATCGCCCAGGCAGGATGGGCTGTAGGTATCAAGAGAGTCCCTGAAGCTATGGGAGGATTTCTGAAGTACGGAATGCTGGGAATGATACTCATTTTCATATTCGGTCATCACGATCTGTATCACTGGACACATTCGGAGTTGTATGATCCTGCCAGCCCTTCCTATGATCAGATACTGGCGGGCAAACAGGGATTCCTGAACATACCGTTTTATGTGATCAGGTTAGTTGCCTATGCCGTCATTTGGGTAGGATTTACTTATGTACTCCGTAAGCATAGTCTTCGTGAAGATGAGGAAGGCGGATTACTTTCTTACCGGAAAAGTGTGACGCTGGGAGCGGTATTCATTGTTCTTTTCGCCATTACTTCTTCCACTTCTGCCTGGGACTTCATCATGAGTATTGATTCTCATTGGTACAGCACACTCTTCGGATGGTACACCTTCGCGGGGCTGTTTGTAAGCGGTTTATCCATGATGTGTCTCCTGATCCTGTTCCTCCGTTCGAAAGGATATATGGATCACGTTAGTTCAGACCACCTGCATGATGTGGGTAAATTCATGTTCGCGTTTTCCGTATTCTGGACCTACCTGTGGTTCTCGCAATTTATGCTGATCTGGTATGCAAACATTCCTGAAGAAGTTGTTTACTACCAGGTTCGCTGGGAATATTTCAAAAAATTATGGGTGGCAAACCTGATCATTAATTTCTGCGCTCCCTTACTTATCCTCATGACCAGGGATGCAAAACGTCAGACTTCCATCTTATGGGTTGCCGGAATCATCATACTTGCCGGTCACTGGCTGGATGTTTACCTGATGGTAACGCCGGGTGTGCTGGGTAAAGACTGGCATATAGGATTTATCGAATTGGGAACTCTGGTGGGATACCTTGGACTGTTCATCCGGGTAACCCTGGGAGAACTCACAAAAGCTTATCTGGTTCCGAGAAATCACCCCATGCTCCAGGAATCAATGCATCATCATATCTGAGCCTTTAAAGGCTTCATAACAGAAAGAATAAAATAAATTCATGATAAAGCTACTGACCCTTCTTGTAATCGTAATGGCCCTGGTCACCATTTGGAGGCTTGTCCGCGTACTGGAATTAGTTCGTGACATTCGTGGTGAAGAAGAGGAGATCACCGATAAGGATAACCGTACTCATGGAAGACTTTCGCTGTGGTTCCTGTTCCTTGGTTTCGCCGGAATGATATACTTCACGCTGGATGCGAAGAAGTACCTGTTACCTGTCGCTGCATCCAAACATGGAGCGCTCACCGACAGTTTTCTGAACATGAACTTCGCGCTGATCATTGTGGTGTTTTTCATCACCCAGTTTCTTCTGTTTTATTTTACCTGGAAATACAAGCACAAAAAAGGCGAGAAAGCCTATTTCTATCCCGAGAATCATAAACTCGAATTCATCTGGACCATCATACCCGCCCTTGTGCTGATGGGACTGATTGTTTACGGATTAAAACTATGGGTGAATATTACAGCGCCCGCGCCTGCGGAAGCCATGGTCATTGAAGTGTATGGAAAACAATTCGACTGGACCGCGCGCTATGCCGGATCCGATAATAAACTCGGGCATTCTAATTTCAAGCTTATCACCGACAACAATCCCTTGGGAGTAGACGAGAATGATCCCGCATCAAAAGATGATAAATTCGCCCGTGAGTTGCACATACCGGTCGGGGCTAAAATCATCTTTAAGTTTCATTCCCGTGATGTGATACACAGCGCCTATTTCCCACACCTGAGGGCGCAGATGAACTGCGTGCCCGGTATGACGACCGAATTTTTTGTGGAGCCTACCATTACTACCGACAGCATGAGGCTTATTACCAAGAACCCCGAATTCGATTATGTTCTGTTGTGCAATAAGATTTGTGGTGTTGCACATTATAATATGAAGATGAAACTGGTGATAGAACCCGCAGAAGACTTTAAAAAGTGGTATAAGGAACAAGGATATGTTTTTGAAAGAACTGAGCCTTCACCGGTAACCGAACCTTCTTCCGTGTCCGACAGCGCCAAAACCGCGCAAAGCGACGGAGTTTCGGCTAAACCGGTCGCCTTACTCGCCCATTGATATACAGGTATTCTGCCTGACCATCATTACTCAGAGAATAACGCTTCTAAAAGACGCAATAAATGTCAAATCATTCACACGATCATGCAGTAGATTCCCACGACGGACATGATCATCACGAGCATCATGATACCTTCTGGACAAAGTACGTGTTCAGCCAGGATCATAAAATGATATCCAAGCAGTTCCTGGTCACCGCGATTGTCATGGCCGTATTAGCCATGTTGATGTCGCTGATCTTCCGGCTTCAGCTGGGCTGGCCTGATCAGAAATTCCCTTTCCTGGAAACTATCCTTGGCAAGTGGGGCGCTGACGGCAAACTGGATCCGAATTTTTATCTCGCCCTGGTTACCATCCATGGAACGATCATGGTATTCTTTGTACTTACCGGCGGGCTATCGGGTACTTTCAGTAATCTGTTAATTCCCTTGCAGATCGGAGCAAGAGATATGGCTTCAGGATTCCTGAACATGCTTTCGTATTGGTTCTTCTTCGGATCCTGCGCGGTGATGACGGCTTCTTTGTTTATTGAAGCAGGACCGGCATCCGCGGGCTGGACGATCTATCCTCCCTTGAGCGCCCTGCCTCAGGCCATTCCGGGCTCAGGTCTGGGTATGACTATGTGGCTTGTGAGTATGGTGTTGTTCATTGCTTCCGCCCTCTTGGGAGGTATTAACTATGTGGTCACCATTCTGAATTTGAGAACAAAAGGAATGAGCATGACAAGGTTGCCTCTTACGGTTTGGGCATTCCTCATCACTGCCATCCTCGGTATCTTGTCATTCCCTGTACTGTTTGCTGCGGCATTACTTCTGTTATTCGACAGAAGTTTCGGAACAAGCTTTTATCTCTCCGATATTTTTATCAACGGAGCGCCGCTGGCTCATGCAGGCGGTAGTCCGATTTTATTCCAGCATCTCTTCTGGTTCCTGGGGCACCCTGAAGTATACATAGTTCTTCTGCCTGCACTGGGACTTGCCTCCGAGGTAATTGCCACGATGTCGCGTAAGCCGATCTTTGGATACAAGGCCATGATTGCCTCTATGCTGGTCATCGCGTTCCTGTCCTTTATTGTATGGGGTCATCATATGTTTGTTACCGGAATGAATCCATTCCTTGGTTCCGTCTTTGTATTTACCACCCTGCTTGTCGCGATCCCTTCCGCAGTCAAGGTATTCAATTATCTGGCGACACTGTGGAAGGCGAACATTGTCTTATCGCCCGCCATGTTATTTGCGATCGGGCTGGTATCCTTCTTTATATCCGGCGGACTTACCGGAATTATCCTCGGAGATTCAGCACTCGACATAAACCTGCACGACACATATTTTGTGGTAGCCCATTTCCATATAGTTATGGGAAGTTCGGCGATCTTCGGAATGTTTGCGGGAGTATATCACTGGTTCCCGCGGATGTTTGGAAGGATGATGAATAAGCGCGCGGGTTATCTTCATTTCTGGCTTACGATTGTGAGCGTTTACGGTACATTTTTCCCTATGCATTTTGTCGGTTTGTCAGGCGCTCCAAGAAGGTATTATGCCTATACAGCCTATGAAGGTTTTGACGCAGCGCTGAACATCAATGTGCTGATCAGTATTTTTGCCATCCTGGGTGGATTGGCACAGTTAATTTTCGTGGCTAACTTTTTCTACTCCATGTATCGTGGAAAGAAAGCGGTGCAAAATCCATGGAATTCAAATACGATTGAATGGACAGCACCGGTGGAGCATCTTCACGGCAATTGGCCCGGTGCGATTCCAGAAGTACATCGCTGGCCTTATGATTATGGTAAGCCAGGAGAGAAGGAAGATTTTATTCCGCAAACGACCCCATATTCCGCAACCAGAAATTCAAATTTACCCGGAGAAGGATAAACAAATTCAAGTGAAATTGACGAAAGCCTGTTCTGATGAGCAGGCTTTTTTATTGACCGGATTGAAATAAGTCCGATTATACTTCTGTTAATCTATACCGCTTCTGAATCCTCTTGCCATGTTCGCCATTCATCCAGAACCTATTTTGAAATTATCTTCATCACCTTCATTCCTTAATGGTTTTAGAAAAAAGCGGAATGAAGTTGCCCAAAGCCAGACACAGTATCTTCCCTTGAATGAGGACTATTCGCTAAGGAACCTACTGACAAATTTTCTTCATCACCTTCATTCCTTAATGGTTTGAGAAAAAAGCGGAATGAAGTTGCCCAAAGCCAGACACAGTAACTTCCCTTTAATGAGGATCATTCGACATGGAACCTATCGACAAATTTTCTTCATCACCTTCATTCCTTAATGGTTTTAGAAAAAAGCGGAATGAAGTTGCCC
>CAZJDX010000007.1:0-96366 GCA_964544885.1 uncultured Flavobacteriales bacterium | reverse complement strand
TCTTCATCACCTTCATTCCTTAATGGTTTTAGAAAAAAGCGGAATGAAGTTGCCCAAAGCCAGACACAGTAACTTCTCTTGAATGAGGACGATTCGCTAAGGAACCTATTTTGAAATTATCTTCATCACCTTCATTCCTTAATGGTTTTAGAAAAAAGCGGAATGAACTTACCCAAAGCCAGGCACACTATCGTCCCCTTAATGAGGATCATTCAAAATGGAACCTACCGACAAATTTTCTTCATCACCTTCATTCCTTAATGGTTTTAGAAAAATGCGGAATGAAGTTGCCCAAAGCCAGACACAGTAATTTCCCTTTAATGAGGATCATTCGACATGGAACCTATCGACAAATTATCTTCATCACCTTCATTCCTTAATGGTTTTAGAAAAAAGCAAAGTGAACTTACCCGAAGGCTCTTACACCATTTTTCCCTAAGTTGAACCCAAGCAGATATTCCTTCCTTTTATATCTCCACCAACTTCCATTTTCCCTTTCGGAAAAACCAAATATAGATGAAGGCAATAAGGGCTTCTGCGACAGGGATGGCTATGAAAACTCCCATAGGTCCCATTTTCAAACCGATGGATAAAAAATAAGCAAGAGGGATTTGAAAGAACCAGAATCCTGCAAGACTGATATAAGTAGGGGTTTTTGTGTCTCCTGCTCCGTTGAAGGCCTGCATAAGAACCATGCCTATTCCATAAAGGATATAGCCTGTACTGATTATACGCAATGCCTGTACTGCGTAGTCATGCTGTACCGGTGATGTATCCGGGATGAAGAAGCTGATGAGAGGTACGGCAAAAATGAGAAAGAATAACATCACAAACGTCATGAGGAACGTATTGTACTTGGCAATGGTAATCACAGAGGCTTCGGCTCTGTCGGCCCGTTTAGCCCCCAGGTTCTGACCAACAAGTGTCGCTGCCGCGTTACTGATACCCCATGCCGGCAGGATAAAGAATATGACTAGTCTTATCGCTGTCTGATAACCGGCGCTTGCATCGCTTCCGCTTCTTGCAACGATGGCTGCCAGAAAGATCCAACTGGCGGATTGTATTATGAACTGTATGGTTGCAGGTGTGGCAATGGATGAGATGGATTTAATTATGCCAGGATCAGGTAACCATCTTACCTTTTTTATCTGTAACATTTCATGCCTTGTTGAAAACAGATGCCAAAGCTGGTAAAGCACTCCGATTCCTCTGCCTGAAACCGTTGCTAACGCAGCGCCGGTCACGCCCATTTCAGGGAATGGACCGTAACCATTGATCAGTACAGGACACAGAATGATGTTGCAACCATTCGCAAGCCATAAACTTCTCATGGCAATAGTGGCATTGCCTGCTCCACGGAAAATTCCGTTGATCAGGAACAACAAGACCACAACCGCACATCCTCCCAGCATGAGCCTCGTGTAATTAAGTCCCTGACGGATCGCCTCTTCTTCCGCACCCATCATTCTCAGAATTGATTCAGCGTAATAATAACCGATAAAACTAAGGACAAGTATCAAAATTCCGGAGAGTAAAAGCGACTGAACAGCAGCCTGCGCCGCGCCTTCCGGATTTTTTTCTCCCACTCTTCTTGCTACTATAGCCGTTGCAGCAGCACTGAGTCCGATCGCGGCTGAATAAACCAGGGTCAATACCGCTTCGGTCAGACCTACAATACTGACGGCATGACTTCCCAACTTGTTTACAAAGTAAATGTCAACCACCGCGAAGACGCTTTCCAAGCACATTTCAAGCATCATGGGAATGGCCAGCAGAAAGACTGATACCCTGATACTCCCGCTGGTATAATCATAGTCTTCACCCTTCAAAGCCTGTTTCAACAGGATAAAGAATTTACGAATACCAGAACTCATGGCTTTTTTGACTAAACAATGGGATTAAAAACGGGTCGGCAAATATAAATTCTGGTATTGATTAATCAACAGTGTCTTGCAGATAAACTGTCAGGCAGTTAAATTTCCAAGAATACAGGTAATTTACGGAATCATCTCCAGGAACTTGTTAAATTGTAAAGACGGAGTCGAAAATTTCTTTCTTTTGTGAAATTGTCTGAAGTTCGAAAGCCAATGTCATGAATTTTAACCTTGTTTCATCCATAGAAGTGCTTAAGCGCAGTCCGGACATGTTGAAGACCTTAATTACAGATCTTCCATCAGAATGGACAGAATCAAATGAAGGTGAGGGAACCTGGAGTGTATATGATATTATCGGACATCTGATCCACGGAGAAAAAACTGACTGGATTCCAAGAATGAAAATCATTTTATCCGATGGAGTTGCAAGAAAGTTCGAAGTCTTCGACAGATTTGCGCAGTTTAAAGATAGTAAAGGAAAAGCATTGAATGAACTGCTTGATGAATTTAGCCGCTTACGTCATCAGAACCTGAAGGTTTTAACGGATTCGAATCTCACGGATGACGATCTTTGGCGAACAGGAATACATCCCGAATTCGGTGAAGTTACTCTGAGACAATTGCTTTCTACCTGGGTGGTACATGACCTGGACCATTTTGCCCAAATTGCCAGAGTGATGGCATTTCAATACAAAGGGGAAACGGGTCCCTGGTATCAGTATCTGAGAATCATTAATAACTGATCAATAGGGTCCGGGTCTTTTTACTACTTGTCAATCACTAAAAAATTAATAATAACAGATATGAAGAAATTAAAAATTGAACTCAAGTGGGCCTTAATTTTTGTTGCCATGACCTTGTTATGGATGGTTCTGGAAAGACTAAGCGGACTTCATGACCGCAACATTGAAATGCATCCGGTCTTCACCAATTTTATTCTCATTCCCGCGATCACCATTTATGTATTTTCCTTAAGAGATAAGAAGTTAAATTTTTACAAGGGAGTGATGTCGTACCAACAGGGATTCCTGTGCGGGGTAATCATTTCAATGATTGTTACCATTCTAAACCCTTTGACACAATTTATTATTTCAGAAATTATTACACCTGACTATTTTAACAACGCAATCAGGATGGTGGTTGATTCCGGAAAGATGACAATGGAATCTGCCCAGGCATACTTTAACCTGAAGAGTTATATCATGCAGGGAATGATAGGAGTGCCTGTGATGGGAATTCTGACTTCAGCAATCGTTGCAGCCTTTGTAAGATCCCGAAAGCAGGAATAGTGTTTGAGAAAAGGAATTTTTAGGGTTCAGTTTTCCGTAAATGTTGATGACTTGTTTCATTCATCCTGGATAATGAAGTAGGAAATTGTGGTAAGATTTCAAGAGTCACAGACATTGAATGTATAGCGAGTGAGACATATTATTGCTTTAGTGAAATGGCAATTTGCAGCGAAACGACCAAGAGAGAGAATTCGGGTGTGTGCTGAATTGGTGCATGCATATTCCGGGTTAAAGGAATCTAACATCTTCATGACATATTATCTTTTTTGTAATAGCCTTTATAGTTCAGGACTGTTTGATTTTGAATAAGTTTTAAAACGAATTTTGATCTTTTTCTGAATCATGTGCTTTAAATGACAGAGGTCATGTCCCGGATTGCCCGCGCTGGTTTTCTTTACAAAATATGAACTATCGGGAAAGTCTTCATGACATTACTATGACAGTAAAAAATGTGAATTATGGACTTTTGCAGTCGGAAAAATCAGGATCAGCCTTGCAATTACTTAAAATTATTGCGTTCACGCACAAAGTAACACCGGTGAAGGAACTTCACCGTTTTTTTCTGCATGAAGAGAACAAGAAGGAGCGACTGGCCTTTCTTCGCTTTTCGACTGACATCACTGAGATCATGTATCTCGCTACCTGTAACCGGATCGAGTTTATTTTCACCAGCAATCTTTCCTGTGACAAGAAATTTCTTGCCAGGTTTTTCAGGAATTTCAGACAAGACTGGTCTGAAGAGGAGATCGAATTTGCCGTTCGTCATGCTGAGGTTTATGAAGGCGAGGATGCCTTGAGGCATATGTACCGTGTGGCTTCTTCACTCGATTCTTTAGTGATAGGAGAAAGGGAGATTATAACCCAGGTCAGAAAAGCCTACGACAGTTGTTATGCTGATGGTCTTACAGGCGACCTGCTCAGACTTCTGGTGAAAAGTACGATCACGGCGGCTAAAAAAGTTTATACAGAAACCAGGATTGCCAATAATCCTGTTTCGGTGGTATCCCTTGCCGAAAGGAAATTAAGAGAGGCTCGCCCGGATGTTAATTCCAGGATCATTCTCATCGGCGCCGGGGAGACGAATACAAATATTGTCAAGTATCTGGTAAAACATGGCTATAACCGCTTTGCAATTTTCAACAGAACAACGGAAAATGCGCAAAAGCTCAGTCACATCATCAGATCGGAAAAGATACAGGTAACGTGTCATAGCCTGGACGAATTGAAAAACTATAAGTCCGGATTTGACATTCTGATTACCTGTACAGGGGCTGCCGAACCTCTGATCAGCAAGCCTGTTTACAGTTCATTGTTGAACGGAGATCAATCCGAAAAGCTTATCGTTGACCTCGCTATACCTTCTGATGTTTCCGCTGAGGTGTTTGCCGGTTTCCCTGTCGCGGTAATTGATATCAGCCAGTTGAAAAAGGTTGCTGAGAGCAATCTTGAGGAGAGGAAGTCAGAATTCATGGCTGCCGAAGAGTTGATAGATGAGAGCGTCGCGGAATTCAGGCATCTTCACAGAACGCGTACTCTTGAACTTAAAATGAGAGAGGTACCGGAAAAGATCCGTGAGATAAAGGATAAGGCGGTAAATGACGTCTTTGCGCGTGAATTAGAAGGGATGGACGCAAAATCTAGAGAGTTGTTGAGCAAGGTTCTCGATTATATGGAGAAAAAGTGCATCAGCGTTCCGATGATCATGGCTAAAGAGATCATTCTGGAAACTTCAGAATAAGATCCGGATTTTATACAGGCTTCCGCTGTGCCATTTACTATAATTTCCGACTGATCATTTTTTTCATAAACACATTCTTTTTATGCGAAGTCCACTCATAATCGGCACAAGGGGAAGTGACCTCGCTTTATGGCAGGCCAGACATATTCAGGAATTATTGATCAGGATTGGCCTGAATAGTGAACTAAGGATCATCAAAACGCAAGGGGATCAGATACAGCATTTGTCATTTGATAAACTGGAAGGGAAAGGATTCTTTACAAAGGAGATTGAAGAGGCATTACTGGCAGGTGAAACGGATATAGCGGTTCATTCACACAAAGACCTGCCTACATTGAGTGATGACAGGCTTGTGATCGCAGCTGTTACCGAACGGGAGGACCCCTCTGAACTTTTACTTATTAATAAAGGTAAGGTTGAAGCGGGAAGTAAGTTTCAGGTCGCGCACGGGGCTGTGGTGGGGACCTCGTCCAACAGGAGAAAATCCCAGTTGATTGCATTTCGACCTGACCTTAAACTCACTGATCTCCGGGGCAATGTGCCAACAAGAATTTCAAAGCTGAGAGAAGGAAACTATGATGCTGTTTTAATTGCAGCCGCCGGTGTAGAGAGACTGGAGTTGGATCTCAGTGAATTTCATGTTGAGAAACTGGATCCGGTCGAATTCATTCCAGCCCCGGCACAGGGAGCTTTAGCTGTTCAAGTGCGAAAAAGCGATACCGAATTAAGGAACAAGCTTGCGGATCTCAATGACAAGTCATCTTCAATACTTACAGCAATAGAAAGAAAGGTGCTTCATCTCTTCAAAGGTGGTTGCCAGATGCCTGTCGGTGCATATGCAGGCTTTGATGATGAAAGCGAAATGTACCATGTACGTGTAAGCAGAGCACCTGACGGAGATAGTTTGCCGGTAAGTGTATATGCGGAATCAAAAGATCCGGAAAGCCTTGCTCAACGGGTAGTTGAAAAAATCCTGAATGTAAATCCATGCCGTGTATTCATCAGCAGGGAGGTTCCCGGTAATAGTTTTTTCAGAAATGTTCTTGAAGGGAATAAATTCGAGCTGGAAGCAATGGCCTTGATTGATATTAAAGCCATTCCTTTCTCTACAGTGGCTGAAACCGCCTGGATATTCTTCAGCAGCAAACAGGCTGTGAAATATTTTTTCCGGCAGAAACCTAAGCTGGGAAAGCAGAAATTCGCCTGTGTGGGTAAATCAACTTCAGAAGCTCTGAGACACTATGGTGTGAGAGCGGATTTCATCGGATCAGGAACTGATACAAGAATGACCGGTAAGCAATTTGCAGCGCTTGTCGGCAATGAAAAGGTCTTGTTTCCTCAGGCGAAAGGAAGTTTGCGTTCTGTGCAGCAGCAATTTGTAAAACCAGGTCAGGTAGTTGATCTTGTCGTATATGAATCAATCAGGAGGCATCCGGAAAAAATGCCGGATGCGCAGATCATTGTATTTACGTCTCCATCGAATGTCGAAGCGTGGTTTGAATCCTTTACCATTCGTAAGGATCATCGTGTGATCGCCATGGGTGATGCTACGGTCAATGCGCTCCGTCAACATAAAGTGATCATGCTCAGTAAAACAGACAGCTTTGATGAAGCAGGTCTTGCCAGGGCTGTTTTCAGCGCAAGCAGCCGCTAGGAATCCAAAGACAGGATTCATTCAAAGTTCCCGTCAGAAAATCTCAAACAGTAAGATTATCTCCAACTAAATTAAAGTCTAAAATGATACATCGTCCTCGCAGGTTAAGAAAGAGTCCTCTCATAAGGGAAATGGTCGCCGAAACACAGTTGTCAGGGGACATGTTCATCTATCCCTATTTTGTAGTGCCGGGAAAAAATGTGGTACAACCTGTTGAGGCAATGCCCGGTATCAGCCGGTTTTCAACAGACACACTTATAACAGATATTGATAACGGACTGAAGTCAGGCATAAATAAGGTTTTACTTTTTGGTGTCGGTGAGAAAAAATCACCCGATGCGCGTTCCGCGTCTGAATCTGAAAGTATCATTGGCAGAGCGGTGAGAGAATTAAAGAATCGTTTCGGAAAAGATCTCTTTATTATCACTGATGTATGCCTGTGCGCCTATACGGATCACGGACATTGCGGTTTGCTGAAAAATGATATTGTGTTGAATGATCCATCCCTCGAAGTGCTTTCTGACATGGCGCTTTTACATGCATCAGCCGGAGCTGACATGGTTGCGCCAAGCGATATGATGGATGGAAGAGTTGCTGCCATCCGCAAGAAACTTGATGAACATGGATTTGAAAACACGTCCATCATGTCCTATGCAACCAAATTTGCAAGCGCCTATTACGGACCCTTTCGTGAAGCGGCAGATTCGGCACCCGGTCAAGGTGACCGCAAATCCTATCAGATGGATTTCAGAAATCCGAATGAAGCGCTGCGAGAGGCGAAACTTGATGAAGAAGAAGGTGCTGACATCATCATGGTCAAGCCTGCACTGGCCTATCTTGATATTATTTCAAGGGTCAGGGAGAATACTCATTTACCGGTAGCTTGCTACAATGTTTCTGCAGAATATACCATGGTTAAGATGGCTGCACATTCCGGATTTATCGATGAGGAAAAGATTGTCATGGAAAATATGTTCGCCTTCAAACGTGCGGGAGCAGGAATAATCATTTCCTATCACACGCGGGATATACTTGGCAAAGGGTGGTTGTGATTTTTCAAGTACCAGGTTAATAATTCCGGAATGATACGGTTCAATTCTAAATTCAGAAATCCGACATGTGATGAAATGCCTGGTTCCAGTTGGTCAGTAAGTGTGTACCAGTGGTTTTTACCAGCATGAAAAATCAGGAAGTCATCGATCCCGTATTTCGACTTTGTCCGCTTTGCGGCTTTGGTAACATCAATCAGTTGATCCTCCGTACAGATTTCTATTGCCAGGCAGGGTTTGAATTTTTCCCCCCTTTTATAAACTACGACATCTGCCGGATCCGAACCATTCCCAAAACAATCCAGTTGGCCTTCCATTACCACATCAAATACTTTGGGGTCTAAGGCCCGGTGAAGACGGTAGGTGATCTCCCGGGATAAAAATTTTCTCAGTCCGGCGTCCGGTGATTCCCATGTACTGTTTTCGGTTTTCATTTTTAAAGATGATGATTGTTTTGAAATTAATATGACATGTGTCAGCTTTTATTGTTTCATCCGGATCCGTCGCTGCGGAAGTATTGATTTGAGCCGATTCAGTCTTTCTCCGAAAGCTTTTTTCCTTTGGAAGTTGAAATTTGATTTTCCCTGAGGTCTTTTTGGGATCTCTGGGGCGTATAATTCTGTAAGTTCTAGTCCGACAGCATTTTTCATTTATTTGTGATTTTATTTTCTAATCCGCCTTAGTATCATTAACTTTATGAAAAGTGATTGTATTGCAGGTAATGCTGCTTTATTTCACAGCGAAGTTAGATCAGATCTGTACTTCGCATGTTAAGCGCAGGCTAAATCAATTTTAAATCGGTTCAGCCTGATGAATGAAGAACATTGAAGGTGATCAGAAGACAAATATTAATGAAAAGAGTATTTCTTGTACGCCATGCAAAGTCAAGTTGGTCTCATCCTTCATTACCTGACATTGACAGGCCGTTGAATGAACGGGGTTACAGAGACGCACATGCAATGGGTTCATTTTTGTTCCGGCAAAACATCAGGCCGGGTATTTTCCTGAGCAGTCCCGCGATCAGGGCTTTATCAACTGCATTGATCTTCTCACGGACAGGACTCTTTGACCAGGATTGCATTCAGATCATCACAAAGCTTTATGAAACAAGTCCGGATGAATACCTGGAGACGATCCGTTCACAGGATGACCGTCATAATGAATTGTTCCTGTTCGCCCACAATCCGGACATTTCAAGGGTGTACAATCTTCTGGGTTCAACACATGAAGAAGAGATGTCAACCTGTAATATCGGGATTGTAGAATTCAGCGGGAGCAATTGGAATGAGATAACTTTTGGATCAGGATTGTGTAAAGGTTTACTCAAGCCTTCCAGAGAGAGCGCGGTGTGAATACAATGTTACATCTGTATTAAACTTTATGTAATACTTCCTCAAGATAAATTATTGACAAATATTACTCTACTTATCCAAACATTCAGAATTAATAAAAAATTCCTATGAACACTTTGAAAGAGTTTCGAAAAAAAATGGAGTCAGAGCTTTCTACGCTGATCAGCAATGCTGTAAACAAACGTCATCCTTCTGTTGCGAAAACACTGACGGCCACCATCCGTGAGCAAAGCAGCCGGCTTGCCAGAAAAATTTCAAAAAAGGTCAAAGCCGGGGAGAAGGCTTTTGAAAAAGCGGCAAGAAAGAAAGTCCGCGTGTTGAAGAAAGATGCATCCAAAGTCAGAAAGGTTGTTGTCCGCAAGGGCAAGGCACTGAAGAAAAAGCTCCGGTAATTGTTCTTGGTTTATGGGAAGTAAGAAATACCCGTTTGTCAACCGGGATATTAGCTGGCTTTTATTCAATGCGCGTGTTCTCCAGGAAGCTCAGGATCCTTCGGTTCCTCTGCTCGAACGTGTCCGCTTCTTAGGAATTTTTTCCAATAACCGGGATGAGTTTTTTCGTGTGCGCGTGGCAACCATCCACCGTATGCAAACGCTCGGCAAAAAGGGGAAGGAGTTGGTGGGTGAAGATCCGGGGAAACTACTTGAAACAATCCAGAAAATTGTGATCAGGCAACAAAAAAAGTTTGAAAAGATTTATGAAGGAATATTGGCGGAACTGGATTCGGAGAATATTTCAATCATCAATGAAAATCAGCTCAGTCCTGATCAGGGAGTCTTTGTCCGCAGGTTCTTTCACGAAAAGGTTTATCCTTTCCTGGTTCCCATCATGCTCGACTCACTTCCTAAGTTTCCTTACCTTAAGGACAAGACACTGTACCTTGCAGTTCACCTCAGTCCTCAGATTCCCAGACTAAAGTCAAAGTACGCGCTCATTGAAATCCCGACAGATGTTTTGTCCAGGTTTCTCCTGTTACCGCAATTGCATGAAAAGAGGTATATCATTCTGCTGGATGATATAATCCGCTTTTGTCTCAATGAAGTCTTTTCCATTTTTCCGGATTACAGGTTTGAGGCATACACTATTAAACTCACCAGGGATGCCGAACTCGATATTGATATCGATGTTTCAAAAAGTCTTATGGAGAAAATTTCCAAGAGCGTCAAGCAAAGGAAGAAAGGACTGCCAGTGAGACTTGTTTATGATGAGAAGATACCGGCACATCTGTTGAATTATATCCTGAAGAAAATGAAGTTCAAGTCGGATGAGTATCTTGTCCCCGGAGGCAGGTACCATAATTTTATGGACTTTATTAATTTCCCGAAAGCAGGAAGAAAAGAACTTGTCTATCCGCCGGTCAGGCCTGTTGGTCATCCATTGCTTGACAGGAGAGGCAGTCTGTTCCGCATAATTAAGGAAAAGGATATTTTGCTTCATTATCCATTTCATTCTTTCCATCATTGTCTGGATATTTTGCGGGAAGCTTCCATTGATCCGGATGTACATACGATCAGGATCACCTTGTACAGGCTGGCGAAGAACAGCAGTATTGTAAATGCATTGGTCAATGCTATCAGGAACGGGAAAAAGGTGATCGCGATTGTGGAGATACAGGCGCGCTTCGATGAGGAGTCAAATATTTTTTA
This sequence comes from uncultured Flavobacteriales bacterium, assembly GCA_964544885.1. GTDB lineage: Bacteria > Bacteroidota > Bacteroidia > AKYH767-A > 2013-40CM-41-45 > QQVM01. The sequence continues at coordinate 85,764 of CAZJDX010000007.1, read as the reverse complement.
CGCTAATAAGTTGCAGGAAGAAGGCGCTGAGGTGATTTTTGGCGTTCCCGGCCTGAAAGTTCACAGTAAATTATTCATCATCACCAGAAAGGAAGGGAAAAAGAATATTCACTACGCGCATATCGGAACCGGTAATTTCAACGAAAACACTGCGAGGATCTACGGAGATCATTCCCTGCTCACTTCAGATAAAAGAATCACGAACGATATCGATACCCTTTTTAATTTTTATAAAAATAATTTTAAAACCGGCCAGTATAAGCATCTGATCGTTTCGCCATTCAATACAAGAAGGAAATTCGTGCATGCAATCCGGAAGGAGATCGAACAGGCGCAAAAAGGGAAACCTGCGTGGATGATTCTGAAGATGAACAGCCTTGTGGATACTGAAATGATTTCCTGGCTTTACGAGGCTTCATCAGCAGGAGTGAAAATAGATCTCATCATACGCGGAATCTGTTCGCTCGTTCCCGGAATAAAAGGTCAGAGTGAAAACATCCGGGCTATCAGTATTGTCGATCAGTTTCTTGAGCACAGCAGGATTTTTGTTTTCTGTAATGCAGGACAACGCAAGGTTTTTCTTTCTTCTGCCGACTGGATGTACAGGAATCTTGATAACCGGTCGGAAGTGAGCGTGCCGGTTTATTCCGCTGAATTGCAGGATGAAATTCTCCATTACCTGAGTTTGCAACTCAGGGATACTGTAAAGGCAAGGTTACAAAATTCGCTTCAGGATAATCAGTATGTTGCCAAAGATGAAACGGTTATGCCCTTCCGTTCACAAGTGAAGATCGCTCAATGGGTCAAGGGACTGCACAGGCTAAAGCTCACCGAACACCGTTAACAAGACGAAACACCTTCCTCTCTGTGTCTGGAATCTTGTGCATAAGTTTTCATTTGATCTGGTGATAGGCGGACATATCATCTATTAATTTGTCTGATCATGTCCCGCTATGCATCCGTTGATATTGGTTCGAACGCTGTCCGCCTGCTTTTGTGCAATGTAACCGAAGAACATGGTCAGGTATACTTTCACAAAGCGGAACTGATCAGGATTCCTCTGCGACTTGGTATAGATGTTTTCAGTACGGGAAAGATATCGGCAAAAAAGTGCAATGACTTCATCAAGACTATGCAAGCCTTCAAGCTGCTAATAGAGGTCTTTGATCCTGTAAGTTATAAGGCCTGTGCCACGGCATCCCTGCGGGAAGCGGACAATGGAGAGGAGCTGGCAAAGCGTTCGCTGAAAGAGGCAGGATTGAAAATCGAAATCATTGACGGGAAAACTGAAGCTGAACTGATCTATAATAATCATGCTGAAGAGAGATTGAATCATGACAGAGCTTATCTGTACATAGATGTGGGCGGAGGCAGCACTGAGATCACACTTTTTGATAAAGGCAAATTGAAAAACAGCAAGTCCTTCAGTATAGGTACCATTCGCTGGTTACAGGGAAGAGTAAGTATGGACAGTTGGGAGGAGATGAAAAGCTGGGTTAAAGAGATTAGCCAGGGATTCGAACAGATTTCTGCCATTGGTTCCGGCGGGAATATCAACAAGATCCACAAGATGATAGGCCGCAAGGACAAGCCCTTGTTAATCGTGGACCTGAAAAACCTTTATACGGAGATGAAGCCGCTGAGTGTTGAGGAGAGGATCGAGCGCTGGGGCTTTAATCCTGACCGTGCGGATGTGATCGTACCGGCTGTAAAAATTTTCATGACCGTTATGCGTTCAGCCGGGATTCAAAAGATTTTTGTACCTCAGATAGGTCTTGCTGACGGAATCATACATCATTTATATGAACAAAGCATGGTAAAGCGGTGACAGGAGAAGTAATTTACCCTCCTTACTGTCCCGCAACAGATATCCTGAGGGTTTTTCCAAATACTTCATCCGGAAATACCGGGAAAAGGCTATCCTGTCTCTTCAGGGATGTTCGTATTCAGTAAAGGGGTTCATGGCCTGGATTAAAAGGTATTTATTTTCAATAATTCCTTAAAATCCGCATAATAAGCTCTGATTATCAGAGCCTATACCACGAACCGGGAGGTATACCACTTCGCGGATACTTCCGTTGACAGGTCGGCCTTTTTTCCTGTGCTTGACCCCAATTCAGGCAGGTAAATTCCTTATCTTTGCGCACATTTTAAAGCAGAAAATTTCCTTCCATGGAACGTCAGAATGAATTGCTCGAACAGGTGATCATCAAGTTCGCCGGTGATTCGGGCGACGGTATGCAGCTTACCGGTACTCAGTTTACAAATACCGCTGCACTCTTCGGCAACGACTTAAGCACCTTTCCTGATTTCCCGGCGGAGATCAGGGCCCCGCAGGGAACCCTGGCCGGAGTTTCCGGCTACCAATTGCATTTTGGGAGCGTGGAAATTTTTACTCCCGGTGACTATTGCGATGTATTGGTGGTTATGAATGCCGCCGCACTGAAAGCCAATCTCCGGAATCTCCGGAAAGGGGGTACCATCATTGCAAACATTGACGGTTTTGATCCAAAGAACCTGAGACTTGCCGGTATCGAAGAAAGCAAGAATCCTCTCGAGGACGGCTCGCTCACTAACTACCGTGTCATAAGGATGGATGTGACCAAAATGACAAGGGCGGCACTGACCGAAAGCGGTTTGGGTGTGAAGGAAATCGATCGAGCCAAGAATATGTTCGTTCTCGGATTTCTGTACTGGATGTATAACAGGTCGATGGAGCACACTGAAAAATTTCTCAATGAGAAATTCGGCAAGAAACCGGATATACTGAAAGCGAACCTCGATGTACTCAAAGCCGGTTATAATTACGGCGATACCAGCGAAGAATTCACCACCCGTTATACCATTGCGCCCGCGAAATTACCCGCAGGCACCTACAGGAATATCATGGGTAACCAGGCTGTCGCGCTTGGTCTCATCGCGGCAAGCCAGAAATCAGGACTCGCTCTTTTCTATGGAACCTATCCAATCACTCCCGCCTCTGACATCTTACATGAGTTGTCAAGACATAAAAATTTTGGAGTAAAAACTTTTCAGGCGGAGGATGAAATCGCCGCGATCTGTTCCGCTATCGGCGCCAGTTTCGGAGGGTCACTCGGTGTGACCGCATCCTCTGGACCCGGTATCGCCTTGAAAACGGAAGCAATGGGTCTCGCTATCATGCTGGAACTTCCACTTGTGATTGTCAATGTGCAAAGGGGCGGACCCTCTACCGGTTTACCTACCAAAACAGAACAGAGCGATCTGCTTCAGGCAGTATATGGCCGTAATGGTGAGGCGCCAATGCCGGTACTCGCCGCCGCCACCCCGGCCGATTGTTTCACGATGACCTATGAAGCCTGCAGGATCGCGGTGAGTTCCATGACTCCGGTGATGTTACTCACCGATGGATATATCGCGAACGGCGCTGAGCCATGGCAGTTCCCTTCTTCCTCCGAACTGGCCCCCATTAAAGTACAGTTCGCCCGTAAACCTGATGGCGATGGGAAATTTCTTCCTTATAAACGGGATGAAATGCTTGCCCGTCCATGGGCTATCCCTGGAACAAAGGGACTTGAGCACCGGATTGGCGGTATAGAGAAGCAACATGAAACAGGTAATATCAGCTATGAGCCGGCGAACCATGAGTTCATGGTGCATATGCGCGAAGCGAAAGTGGAAAAAGTAGCGGATATCATCCCGGATATTGTGCCTGAAGTGGGTTCAAATAAAGGCAAGTTACTGATACTTGGTTGGGGTTCTACTTTCGGAGCCATCAAGAGTGCGGTGCTGAAGGCAAGAGCCGCAGGTATGGATGTTTCTCATGCACAGGTAAGGTATATTAAACCATTTCCTAAAAACCTGGGAGAATTGCTCTACGGATTTGACCATGTCCTGATACCTGAAATGAACAACGGGCAGCTTATCAAAATGATCCGGGATAAATACCTCATTCCTGCACAGGCGCTCAATAAGATCCAGGGACTTCCATTCACAGCAGAGGAGATCTATTCCAAAATAACGGAGATTCTCAATCGTAATAATTAACCAGAACACATATTTCCTGGCAAAAGTCATTTGTATATATCATGGAAACAAACAATACAACAGCAGAAAAATTCAGCGCCAAAGACCTGGTAACCGATCAGGATGTTCGCTGGTGTCCGGGATGCGGAGACTACTCTATTTTGAAGCAGGCACAGACTGTTATTCCTGATCTTGGAATTCCGCGTGAAAACATAGTATTTGTTTCAGGGATCGGATGCAGTTCACGCTTTCCGTATTATATGGAAACATACGGTATGCATTCCATCCACGGTAGAGCAGCGGCAATCTCCAGCGGACTCAAAGCGACGAGACCTGAGTTAAGTGTCTGGATGATCACCGGTGACGGGGATGCTTTATCGATTGGAGGAAATCATACTATACATATTCTCAGAAGAAATTTTGACATTAATATCCTCTTGTTCAACAACGAGATCTATGGACTGACCAAAGGACAATACTCGCCTACTTCGGAAACCGGCAAGGTCACCAAGTCGACCCCCATGGGTTCCGTTGATCATCCTTTCAATCCACTGGCTCTTTGTCTTGGTGCGGGCGGTACTTTCATTGCCCGTTCTATGGATCGCGATCCAAAACATTTGCAGAATATTTTGCGAAGAGCGCATGCGCACAAAGGCGCATCCCTGGTAGAGATCTATCAGAATTGTAATGTGTTCAATGACGGTGCATTTGAAGTGTTTACCGATAAAGGCAGCAAAAAAAATGAAACATTGTTTATGGAGCACGGGCAGCCATTGATCTTCGGGGAGAATGCTGAGAAAGGAATCAGGCTAGATGGCTTTACTCCGGTAATTGTGGAAATCGGCAACGGAGTCTCAGCGAATGACCTGTGGATACACGACGAAAAAGACAGGGTGAAATCCAGCATTCTTACGCGCTTCTTTGACAATCCATCGACACCCGGTCATCTGCCGCGTCCGTTTGGTGTCTTTTATGTTGAAGACCGTCCGCGTTATGAAGCTGGTATGCAGAAACAAATCGATGAGATGACCGCCAAGCGGGGTAAAGGAGATCTTGATGCCTTGCTGAGGGGAAAAGAAATCTGGACAGTGAATTGAATTGATTAATTTGAAAATTGAAAAGCCGGGTTCCAGCCCGGTTTTTTTGTTCATTTTGTTTTAATCGGTACTTGAAGTCGACCATTAATTGCAATAGAAAATCTTTTTCACGAATTCACCCTTCTGACATTTACCGGTGATTAAACAGGAATTTGTGGAATAAGTACTGGTGAAAAAGACAGTGGATCTCTGAAATTATGGATGAAGTATTTATGCCTTCCTCAGCTTCAGACACTCTAATTCAGGATAGTAGAAGTCATCGTTGCCAAATCAAGCAATATACCTCGTTTAAGGAGAAGTTTTAAATTGTTGACTCCGGTTAATCAGCTTCAACCTTTATCTGACTACCTGTATTCGTTTAGCATGGCCGTTAGCTACTATCATCACTATTCCGGAAGTTGATTCCGGCAGATCCATGTAAATCATTTCTCCTTGTCTGGCATTTACTTCCTGTTGATGGATCAATTTACCGATAAGGTCATAGATCAGGATACGTCCGTTAAAATTATTTTTTAGCTTAAGACTGATCTGTCCATACGATGGATTGGGGAATACGGTCCATGCAGATTCTCTAAATTCTTCACTCAGTGAAGTGCTAAGTCCGCAAACATTCATTTCCTGTGAAACGCAGACATCATCTATCAGGTAATAGGCATAGTCAGAAAGTGAAGTGCCCGGGATAATGCTTGTAGCTGAATCGCAAAAATAATTACCAATACCAATATGTGTATAGGCAGAATCGGCCACAAAACTTCCGCTGATTCTTATCCAGTTTACAGTATCACTTATGACCGATGCTGTCCAGACATGCGCATTGTTAAGAGCCGTGTCAGGATTCACCAGACTGAAAGGTACTGTTGAAAACCGCACGCCTATATTATTGGTAGCATGCCCGAGTACCTCAGCATCAGCCCTGCAAACATACATGCTAACATGATATTCCGTGCCCACAACCAGTGGTGCAGACAAAGGACGGCCAATAAATTCCCTTCCGTTGGCTGTAAAACGGGTGTGTGTAAAGAGTCCAACGTAAGCGTCTCCCGATCTTGGTGTCCTGTATCCTCGATTATTGTATGGTGTCCCATAAACCGGATGTGTCGGATTTGCACAACTATGAAAATAATCCGGTGTACCACCCCAGACACTCCAGCCATCAGCTTTATCAATCTGACCAATCTGGGTTGGACAAGCCAAATTTACATCGAAGCCCGGATTGGGGACCAGATTCTGAGCGTATGAAGCCGTCAAGATCAAACAAAATAGAGGAACTAAGATTATTCTCATCTGACAGAAGAATTGATTGTTAATGCTAATTACTGAATATCAATCCGATTAAACAAGTGCTTCAGCATTCCCTGATTCACCTTCGCTATGAATGCAGCGATTTACACATGAAATTTCTCCATAGAGCGACAAATTTTTGAGAATCATTCCCGGCAAAAAAAAAGGGGCATAAGCCCCTGAATTTTTTACCTCCTTTAAATCAAAAGTTGAAATTCACCCCAACTCTGAAGAATGAGATATCATATCCCAGTTCCGCATGCACTCCGAAGTTGGGTACAAAGTTATAATGCGCTCCGACAAAAACACCGGCGACAGGATTGGTTCTGGTGTATGTGTACTTGTAATTGATATAATCATAATAAGGATCCTTGTAATTATTGAACCTAAGTCCAAAGGTAACACCGGCATAAGGATCGAATTTATTGTTCTTGTCTTTCAGTAATGTCAGATGATAGGTTCCTCTCACGCCAATAATCGTACTCGAGTACTTTGATTTGTAAGTTAGGTACTTTGAAGTTGAACTCTTATGAGCGATGACGGCGCCTATACCGATAGTTCCCGGCCCCACTTCAGGAAAAAAGCCCCGGTCATAAGAAAGATACAATGTTGGTGAAGTGGTTGAGCTTCCATAATAGCCGGAGTAGGTGGCATAGTCTACACCCATTCCAATTCCCAAACCGATCACATTTGATCCTTTGTCAAATGCAGGTTCTGCCGCGTAGGTAGTTCCCGTCAGAAGAATCATGGAGAAGATTCCGGTAATTATTTTTTTGCCGTTTCGGATGATAAATTTTTTCATAACGATTATTTTTAAATTAAGTTAAAAGATTCGGCTGTAAAATTAAGTTATTCAGCGATCAATTGTACCGGTGAAACATATTTTTTCACAGTGTTACCGGGTCTCAACTGAGGTATTTCCCGACTATTGGCATTCGTCTGCCCATTCCGAAAGCCTTTGGTGACACGCGCAGGATGGGAGGGGTCTGGAAACGCTTGTACTCATTGATATTCACCATTTTCAGAACGCGCTTCACAAGCGCTTCTTCGAATCCCGCTTTGATCAGTTCTGCCGGACCCTTTCGTTTCTCAATATATTGAAACAAGAGGGGATCGAGTATGTGATATTCGGGAAGTGAATCGGAATCTTTCTGACCCGGACGTAATTCAGCGGAAGGAGCTTTTTTGATAATTGCTTCCGGGATGATGATTCCATTCCTGTTAATGTAATTGCAGAGTTCATACACTTCTGACTTATACACATCCCCGATCACCGATAAACCGCCGCACATATCACCATACAAAGTTCCATATCCGACCGCCATTTCACTTTTGTTGCTTGTATTAAGCAATATGTATCCGAATTTGTTGGAGAGAGCCATAAGTAGCACACCCCTTATCCTGGCTTGTATGTTCTCTTCCGTCACGTTTTCCGCGTGTCCGGCAAATTGCTTTTCGAGCGACTTTCTGAATTCATCAAACAGGGATTGTATAGGAATTATTTCATAGGAAATCCCAAGCGTTTTGATGAGTTCAAGCGAATCATCAACCGATCCTTTGGAAGAATATGGCGAAGGCATAAGCACAGCCTTTACTTGTTCAGGGCCTAAGGCGGCGGATGCCAGGGTGGCAACCAGGGCCGAGTCAACACCTCCCGACAGACCGAGAATCGCTTTCTGAAATCCCAGTTTTTTAAAATAATCTCTCATGCCCATAACCAGGGCGTGATAGATGCGTTCGGCCTTTTCACTCTTCCTCTCCGTAAAATTGGCCGGTTCAGTTGAAGACAAGTAGACCGACTCCGGATCAAAATCAACATAGCGGATGTCTTCTTCAAAATAATTTAATTCTTCAATGGTGTTTCCATCTTTGTCAATTGCCAATGATCCTCCGTCAAAAATTATTTCCGTCTGGGCGCCGGTATGATTAACATACAACAGGGGGATATTGTACTTTCTTACATTCCGGAGAAGAATCGCCTTTCTCTGTTCCGCATGATCATAACTGAAGGGTGAAGCGGCAATATTGATCATCAAAGCCGGTTTTCCGGAAGAAAGCCTGTCCATCGGACATATGGTATAATTTGGATCATCCTCTTCGTTCCAGAGGTCTTCACAGATCGTAAGGGCGACGGGAATTTCATTTATTTTAACACAATGAAAAGTAGTGTTCGGTTCGAAATACCTGTATTCGTCAAAAATGTCGTAGGTTGGTAACAGGGTTTTATGTACCAGATCAATGATCTTTCCATCGCGAAGAACTGCGGCGCTGTTAAAAAGATTCTTGCCTTTCAGTTCAGGATTTTTTGTTGGCAGACCGACAATGGCTGTTATATCCTTGCATTCTTTGGAGATCTCAAGGATTGCCTCCTGACACCGCTCAATGAAGTCGTTGAACTCAAGAAAATCCTGAGGAGGATAAGCACTCACGCATAATTCCGCGAAAATGATCAGGTCCGCTTTTTTCTGGGATGCGGCACGTATACAATCTTTAATCTTCAGAACATTGTTTCCGAAATCACCGATTGTATAATTAAGTTGGGCTAGTGCGATGCGCATAAAAAATCCCGTTCCTCTCTATGGAAGAACGGGACAAAGGTATACAAAGGGCCGTTAGAATAAAACTCCTATACTCAAGCCGAGATAGTTTGATTTTAATTTGTAATCACTGTCGTCAATGTCAAGGAAGCCGTTGTTGAATACCAGTCCCAGCATCAGGTTGGTATTCCCGCTGATATTATATTCAATTCCTCCTGAAATGATCATGCTCATGTTCAGTGTATTGACGTCGCTTTTTATATCCTTGTTTTCTTCTTCAGTGCTTGTCTGACCTATACTGGTGCCTGAAACGCTGGTGGCGGTAACCACTTTGCTGTCGCCTCTTGCCCTGATCTTAACGCCTGGGGCAATGCCTACCTGCAGAAAGTAACGCAGGTAACCGATCTCATTTGTTTTTAACTTCAGGGTAATTGGTAGCTCAAGATATTGAAGCTTCAGTGTTGATTCAATAACTGTATTTCTGGTAGTGTCATTGACCGTAGTGCTGAGTTCCTGTTTGGTCTTCCCTCCTCGGTAAGCTACTTCGAGGCCGGTGGCGAAGGCGTAGTTTTCAGCGAAACGGAATTCTGTTATCAGGCCATAGGCAAAGTTGAACCGGCTGCCGTCGCTCTTTATATCCGGGTCATCTGTTTTTATCCAGCCCATGTTCGGAACTGCCTTTAGACCGAAGTGAAATACCGGATCGGAACTTTGTGCGTAAGCCAGTCTGGTGCAAATAAAAAACAGGAACAGTATTCTGAATATCTTTTTCATCTTTGCATGGTTTTAGTTATACAATGTTACAGAAAAATTCCAAATTAAAAGCCGCAGGTTTTATCGTGTTTTTATACATGGTAGTGTTGATTTCTTCCTGCAGGCAAGCTGAGGATGACAAGCAGGAAGATAGTGTGGCTACCGGATACAGGGTGGACAGATTCGAAAGAGATCTCTTTAGGAGTGATACTGCGGATCTTCAGGGAGCCATCCGGATTCTGAAAAATAAATACGGTGCGTTTTTTGATCTCTACTCATATCAAATAACCAGACTCGGTTCGCCGGACTCGGTGCTGATGGCCGCACGATACCGGGAATTCATTTCGGATACGAACTTCCTCGGCTTATACCACGAATGTGAACAACTATTTGGTGACTTTTCTTTTGAAGCCGGACGCTTGTCGGAAGCCTTTTCAAATTATAACAAGTATTTTAAAGATAAAGATGTGCCACGGATTGTGACGCTTATATCAGTCTTTTCTTATCCCGTCATTGTCGATTCATCATTGCTGGGGATAAGTCTGGACATGTACCTTGGAACTGAATCCGCGTATTATTTTTCACTGGATCCCCCACTTCCTCTCTTCCTCAGAAACAGGATGAGGAAGGAATATATAGTGGCAGATGCCATGCGAGGTTGGCTTGAAGGGGATTATCCGATGGATGAGTCCGGCGCCAAACTTATAGATATGATGATCGGCCAGGGAAGACTGCTCTATGCCACTTCGAAATTAGTACCCTGGGAGCATGACACGATCATCACAGGTTATAGTATGGATCAGCTTGATTGGTGCCGTTCTAATGAAGCGAAAGTCTGGTCGTTTTTTATCGATAATCAGATGCTATTCAGTGATGATCCGGATCATCTGCAAAAGTTTGCCGGTGAAGGCCCTTCAACCAATGGCTTTCCGAAGCAAAGCCCAGGAAATATTGGGAAATATACCGGCTGGCAGATCGTTAAATCCTACATGGAGAACAACAAAGACATTTCCATTGATTCCCTTATGTCACAACAGGACCTGATGGAAATATTCAGGAAATCGAAATACAAACCTAAAAAGTGATCTCTCCAATTCGATCACTAAAACCTTAAAGTAGAATTGCCTATGAAAAGCTCGGAAATAAAATTCACAGTTACCCTTGATGAGAATAAAGTACCCGCCAAACTTGAATGGGAAGCAAGTGACAGCGGGATGGAAGGACGCAAATTATGTAATGCCACTTTACTTACTATGTGGGACCCTTCAGAGAACACCACGCTCAGAATTGACCTTTGGACCAAAGACATGCTGGTCGATGATATGAAAAGATTTTTTTATGAGAATTTTTACACACTTGCCGATACATACATGCGCGCGACAAATGACAAGGAACTGTCTGATGAGATGAAAAAATTCGCAGAGAGTTTTGGCAGGAAAGCAGGGGTTCTTGGCGAGACTAAAAAATGAGTCTTATTTTGCGGAGGGAATCTTGAATTCTTTGTTGGTCCGCTCGATGAAATCAAGAATATCATCCCGTCCCCTGTTCTTTTCAGCAGAAGAGATAAACATAAGGGGTAATTCGGACCAGGTTTTTTTCAGGGTCTTTTTAAATTGCTCAACCGAGTAGATAACTTTTTCTCCCGATAACTTATCTGCTTTTGTGAAGACCAGAACAAAAGGTATTCCGCTTTCACCAAGCCAGTGAATAAATTCAAGATCGATTTTCTGAGGGTCCAGCCTGACGTCTATGAGGACAAATACATATAACAGGTTGGGACGAAACCTGAGATAATCTTTTATCATTTTATCCCACTTCTCTTTACTTGCCTTCGAGACTCTTGCATAGCCATAACCCGGAAGATCGACAAGGTACCAGCTTTGATTGATAAGAAAGTGGTTGATCAGCTGGGTTTTCCCCGGTGTGGAAGAGGTTTTAGCCAGCCCCTTCCGGTTCGTTAGCATATTGATCAGAGACGATTTACCGACATTACTCCTTCCGATGAATGCGTATTCAGGCAGCACAGGTGATGGACATTTAGTATAATCCGTCTGACTGATTACAAACTTCGCTTCCTTGATTGACATAGTAAATGAACAGGTTGTTTGGTGAAAAAGCTGAATGAATGCAATAAACTCGCATCGATTCTTCAGGACCTTTCTTTAGCCAGAAGTTTGCTGAGCCATTTGTCAAGAACTTCATTAAACTCGTTGGATCGTTCCATCATCGGTGCGTGCCCGCATTTATCGATCCAGAAAAGTTCAGAATCAGGCAGCAGTCTGTTGAACTCTTCCGCCACATCCGGAGGCGTGATCGTATCCTGTTTGCCCCAGATAAGACAAGTGGGAAGTTTCATGTCCTTAAGGTCATCACTCATATTATGCCTTATGGCGGATTTGGCAAGGGAAAGTATCCGTATGAGCTTTCCTTTATTGTTCACTATTTCATAAACCTCGTCGACAAGTTCTTTCGTGGCGTTAGCCGGATCGTAAAACGTATACTCAACTTTTGATTTTATGAAATTATAATCCTCTCTCTTGGGAAAAGTTCCGCCCATTGCATTCTCATACAAGCCTGAACTTCCGGTAAGTACCATGGCCTTCACATTTTCAGGATGTCTTTTTACATATACAAGGGTAACGTGTCCTCCCAGCGAATTACCGATGAGAATGGGAAATTTGTATTTCTTAAAACTGATGAATTCGTGAATGTTTTCCGCCAGGGCCTTGACGTTCGTATTGAGGACTGGCAAAGTATAAATTGGCATTAAGGGGATTACAACCTGGTATGATTTGGAAAATTTTTCTACAACATCAACCCAGTTGCTCAGCGCACCGAACAGTCCATGTAGCAGGATCAGCGGCTGGCCTGAACCTTCTTCAATGTATTCAAAATTGTTTTCGCGTTTGATCTCGTAACGCATAAAATAGTTTTTTCAAATGTAATTAAAATTAAAGATGTGAAAGACTCGCCTCTGACAGCGAGTAATCAACGCGTGCTTGTTGATCTGCCGGAGGCATCACAGGCCCTACGTCTGAAACTCCTTGGCAAGGGAAGACATATCACCTGTCCGTACCTGAAAGCGGATGAAAATGGAGCAAATGCCGACCAAAGCATGTGCCTGAAAGCCTTGCTGGTGGCGGGTTTCGAAAAAGTTTTCAACAAAGTGGCAAAAAGTGGTAAAAAGTGGTAAAAATTGCTTTACATTAGCGCATCGAAAAAATGAGGGATGCCTGGTTTCATTGGTGAATTTGCGTGTACGATTGATGTGAAAGGACGGTTTCTGCTTCCGGGTGCCTTGAAAAAACAAATCCCGGTCAAGGAACAGAAGTCCTTCGTCATTCACAGAGGAATCGAGAAGCACCTCGTCTTTTATACCAGAAAGGAATGGGAAAGGATAAGCAGTGAGGTGAATGAGTTGAATTTATATGTGAAGAAGAACCGTGAGTTCATTCGTAAATTCAACAGGGGCGCTACTGAAATGGAACTTGATACATCTAACCGCTTACTGGTTCCTAAGACCTTGATAGAATATGCCGGAATTGAGAAGGATCTGATTCTTTTTGCCTATGGAAGCAGGATTGAGATCTGGTCAGAATCTGAATATAACCGCCTGATGAAGGACGATCAGGGTGATTTTGCAAGCCTTGCTGAGGAAGTAATGGGTAAACGTAGAAAAGATGATGACGACTTATCATGAACCTGTTCTTCTGAAGGAAAGCGTAGATGCGCTCAATGTCCGGGAAGATGGTGTGTACGTTGATGCAACCTTCGGAGGCGGAGGTCATGCCGCCGAAATATTAAAACGGCTTGGGAAAAAAGGGAGATTGCTGGTCATTGATCGTGACCTGGATGCCATGAGGAATTTCTCCGGCGATTCCCGATGTGTTTTTATCCGTCATAACTACCGCTATCTCTATCATTTTCTCAGATACTATTCGCTGATCCCTATAGATGGCCTGCTTGCCGATCTTGGGATCTCCTCGCATCAGATCGATGAAGCTACGCGTGGTTTCTCTTTTCGTTTTGATGCTCCGCTTGACATGCGAATGAGTCAGGAGAGCCGGCTCACAGCGGCAAAGATTCTTAACAATTATCCGGAGGAGGAGCTGGTAAGGATTTTTTCATCCTATGGAGAGGTCAGCAATTCGAAAACACTGGCCAAAAGGATTATTCAGGTCAGGGAGACAGAGACTTTTCAAACAATAAATCAGTTCAAAGATTTGATTGCTCCGATTGCTGACCGGACGAATGAGGCACAGTACCTCGCCAAAGTATTTCAGTCTCTCAGAATCGAAGTGAATGATGAACTGGGTTCATTAAAAGAAATGCTCACGCAGTGTATACGTGTAATCCGGCCTGGCGGCAGACTCAGTGTCATAACCTATCATTCTTTGGAAGACAGGATAGTTAAAAACTTCATTGGCAAGGGCAGGTTTGAAGGTGAGCCGGAGAAAGATATGTTTGGAAATGTGGCCGAGGCACCATTTAAGGCCATAAATAAAAAACCAATTGAGGCAGAAGCGGGAGAAATTTCATCAAATCCCAGAGCTAGAAGCGCTAAACTGAGAATAGCAGAAAGGAGAATGCATGACAATCAATAAACTGAAAAAGAAAGCAGAGATGCCGGAACCGGAGGAGAAAAAATCTTCCAAAGGAAAAATTTCCGGTAACAGGGCTATTATCCGCTTCATTAACCTTTTCGGAGCCTTCGACAGGAACCAGGTGGTACGGGCCATGCCGTTCATCCTGTTCCTTACTGTCTTGATAATCGGTTATATCGCCAACAGCTACTATGCCGAAAGAATTGTCCGTGAAATCAACAAGACAAAAACCGAATTGAAAGAAAAGAAAGCGGAGCATATATCTGTTCAGTCCGCTTATATATCAGACAGCAAACAATCATCCGTTGCCGGATCAGTTGAGGCATTGGAATTGAAGGAAAGTACGGAACCACCAAACCTGATCTGGGAAAAGGACAGGGATCAGAAAAATAAATAACCGTTAAGGAGGGAAGCATGAAAATCAAGAGATCAATCATGTTCAGGATCTATGTGTCCTTTGGTTTGCTTCTCTTGCTGGGTCTTGCCATTGTCATTCAGATCATACGCATACAGTTTGTGGAGGGTGATAAGTGGAGGGCGATGGCCCGGGAAAAAACAATCAAGTTTATTCCAATTGAAGCTTCCCGGGGAAATATATATGCAAGCGATGCCAGCAGTCCGCTGGCAACATCGGTGCCTGTTTACGATATCAGGATGGATACCCGTGCTGACGGACTGAGTAAATCCACTTTTGACAATGGCCTTGATTCTCTCGCATACAAACTTTCAATGCTCTTTCAGGACAGATCGAAAGCCGAATATAAACGACTCCTTAAAAGAGCGTATGCTGACAGTGACAGATATTTTCTTGTAAAGAGAAATGTCAGTTATGCTCAACTTCAGCAACTGAAGCAGTTCCCGATATTCAGACTTGGAAGGAACAAAGGTGGTCTGCTCATTGATCAGCGCAATGTCAGGGAATTGTCCTTCCGCAAGCTTGCGGCAAGAACCATCGGCACTATAAGGGATGTAAAACCTGTCGGTATAGAAGAGGCCTATGACGATGTGCTAAAAGGGAAGGATGGAAAACGTCTTATGCAGCGCTTGTCTGGCAATGTATGGATGCCGGTTCGTGATAAGGCTGAAATTGAGCCGCAGGATGGCAAGGATGTGATAACCACCATTGACATTAACATTCAGGATGTTGCCGAACAATCTCTCGAAAAGCATCTGACATTGCATAATGCGGATCATGGTTGTGCTGTACTAATGGAAGTAGAAACCGGTGAGATCAAGGCAATCGCCAATCTTGCAAAGACCGGCCTCGGTACCTATGAGGAAGATTACAACTATGCCATTGGAGAAGCAACTGAACCCGGTTCAACATTTAAAGCAGCATCTCTTCTTGTAGCGCTGGATCACGGTTTTGTTGAACCTGATGATACGGTCATTGTCAATGACGGGGTCAGGAACTATTCAGGACAGATAATGAAGGACGCACATCCGCCGAAGTCTTCAAAGCTTTCCATTCAGCAAGCGTTTGAAACCTCTTCAAACGTGGGTATTTCAAAGGTAATCACAGAGCATTATGACAAAAGGCCGGAAATGTTTATGGATAAATTGCATGAATTCGGTTTGGGTAAAAAGCTGGGCATTGAAATAAAAGGCGAAGGAACCCCCAGGATCAAACGCACAACGGATAAAAGCTTTTCCAATCGGGTTTCTCTTCCCTGGATCTCGATCGGATACGAATCAACACTTACTCCATTGCAAACACTGGCGTTTTATAATGCCATTGCCAATAACGGCCGCATGGTTCGTCCTTTGTTTGTAAAGCAAATACGCCAGAACGGCCAGGCGGTCTTCACTGCACAGCCACAGATCATCCGCGATTCCATTGCAAGTCCGGAGGCAATCAATAAGCTGAGAAAGATGCTGGAAGGTGTTGTGGAGAGAGGTTCTGCTGCAAGTCTTAATAAATCTCCTTATAAGATAGCCGGAAAAACCGGCACTGCACAGATCGCTAATCCAAAGTACGGATATGACAAGTTGCATCGTTCATACCAGGCCTCTTTCGTTGGATATTTTCCTGCAGATAAACCTAAGTATTCATGCATAGTGGTAGTGTATGCTCCTTCAAATAATTTTTATTATGGAGGAGCGGTGGCGGCCCCCATCTTTAAAGAGATAGCCGACAAAGTATTTTCCAATCATTTTGAACTTCAGAAGGAGCAGACGGATGAAGACACCATCCGGATTTCTCCTCCTGTAGCGATGGCGGGAACACAAAAAGATGTAATGAAAGTACTTGCGCACCTGGATCATTCAGTCGAGTCAAAGGATCAGGACGCGGAGTGGGTGGCCATCCAAAGACAGGCTGACAAAGTAATATTGCTGGAGAGGAAGATGATTAAGGGTCTGGTGCCCAATGTGCTTGGCATGGGTGCGAAGGATGCGATGTTCATTTTGGAGAATGCCGGTATGAGGGTAAAGTTAAGCGGCAGAGGTGTTGTTACGCGACAATCCATTGTTCCCGGAACGCGATTGGTAAAGGGTGAAATAATTTCCATCGAACTCAGCTGAGAATGAAATTGCTGAAAGACATAATCTATAAAACTGGTATCATAGAGATTTCCGGCACTACTTCCATAGGTATAGCCGCAGTTTGCTCCGATTCCAGAAAGGCCCGTGAAGGGAGTATGTTCGTCGCTGTCAGAGGAACCCAGAGCGACGGACATGCCTATATTGATCAGGTTATAGAGCAAGGGGCTGTCGCTGTGGTCTGTGAGAGCATGCCGCAAAACCGCTTAGATGGTATCACCTATGTGAAGGTGGCGGACAGCGCCATGGCGCTCGGCCAGATCGCATCCAATTATTTCGATTCACCTTCCGGAAAACTCAAACTTGTTGGAATTACAGGCACAAACGGAAAAACAACTACCGCCACACTGCTGTTCCGGCTGTTCAGATCACTGGGTTATCCGGCAGGACTGCTTTCAACCGTCAGGAACCAGGTCAATGATCAGGTGATTCCTTCTACTCACACCACGCCGGATCCTTTGCAGATGAACGAGCTACTGGCAGCCATGGTTGATGAAGGGTGTTTGTATTGTTTCATTGAGGTCAGTTCGCACGCTATGGTTCAAAAAAGAACCGCAGGGCTTGAATTTTCAGGAGGTGTTTTCACGAACATCACTCACGATCATCTTGACTACCATAAAACTTTTGATGAATACCTGAAGGCCAAGCGCAGTTTCTTTGACTCCTTACCTGCGGCAGCCTTCGCCCTTACCAATCTTGATGACAAGAATGGTGCTGTCATCATACAAAATACGAAAGCGAAAATGTATTCATACGGCCTCTTTTCAATGAGTGATTATAAATGCAGGCTTATCGAGAACAGTTTCAACGGACTATTACTCAATATTGACGGGCATGATGTTCATTGCAAACTGATTGGAAGCTTTAATGCCTACAATCTTACGGCGGCTTATGCCACTGCCGTACTTCTGGGTGAGGATAAACTGAAAGTGCTGACCATGCTCAGTACCCTTGATCCTGTTGAAGGCCGGTTTGATTTTATAACCAGCGATAAAAAAGTTCTTGGAGTTGTTGACTATGCACACACCCCGGATGCACTGAAGAACGTACTGAATACCATACACGATGTAAGTTCGGGTAAGGGTAGGGTTATTACCATCGTAGGTTGTGGAGGTGACAGGGATGCGGCCAAACGACCGGTGATGGCAAAGATAGCCTGTGAAATGAGCGACAGGGTCATACTTACTTCGGATAATCCCAGGTCGGAGGATCCCGAAGATATTATCCATCAGATGGAAAAGGGTATTCCACCCGCAGGAACACGTAAGACGCTGTCCATAGTTGACAGAAAAGAAGCCATAAAAACTGCAGTCGCGCTCGCCCAACCCGGAGACATTATCCTGCTCGCAGGAAAAGGACATGAAAAATACCAGGAAATACGGGGTAAAAGAAATCCATTCGATGACAAGCAGATATTAAACGAGATGCTGAACCTGAAAAATTAAATGCTCTACTACTTTTTTGACTACTTACATGATGAGTTCAGGATTCCGGGAAGCGGAGTGTTTCAGTATATCTCTTTCCGCGCGGCTATGGCTATCATTACTTCCCTGATCATTTCTCTCCTCCTTGGAAAAAGAATCATTAATTACCTGAGAAGAAAACAAGTCGGAGAGCTTGTGCGGAATCTTGGCCTTGAAGGACAGATGGAAAAGCAGGGCACTCCGACTATGGGAGGTCTTATCATTCTTGCGGCCATACTTATTCCCACTCTGCTCTTTGCAAGACTGATGAATGTTTATGTGATCATCATGATCATGACTACGGTATGGCTTGGACTCATCGGATATATTGACGATTATATTAAGGTGTTCAAGAAAGATAAGGAAGGACTTGCCGGTAGATTTAAAATACTTGGGCAAGTAGGCCTCGGAATAATCGTGGGATTCACACTCTACTATAATCCTAACGTCGTCGTAAAGGAAAAACAGCACAAGGAAAAAATCCTAGTGCAACCTGGTGCCGGAAATGTGATTGAAGAAATACGTCAGAATGAAGATGTGCTCTATTCGTCTGAAGCGGTCAAATCCACCATCACTACCATTCCGTTTGTCAAGAATCACGAGTTTGATTATGCCTATCTGATCAAATGGATCGGGGAAGATTATTTGCGCTGGTCGTGGATCATCTTTGTTCCGGTTGTCATATTGATTATTACGGCTGTTTCTAACGGTGCCAATATTACCGATGGTATTGATGGTCTGGCTACTGGGACATCCGCGATCATTGGCTCCACCCTTGGAATTCTGGCCTATGTTTCAGGTAATACCGTCTTCGCGAATTATCTGAACATTATGTACATCCCTCATGCCGGTGAATTGGTTGTATTTATTGCTGCATTCGTTGGAGCCTGCGTCGGTTTCTTGTGGTACAATGCGTATCCGGCGCAGGTATTCATGGGTGATACGGGAAGTCTCGCCCTCGGAGGTATCATAGCCACATTCGCCATTGCCATACGCAAAGAACTTCTGATTCCGATCCTCTGCGGGATCTTCCTGATAGAGAATCTTTCCGTTGTACTGCAGGTGAGTTATTTCAAGTACACAAAGAGAAAATATGGAGAAGGGAGAAGAATCTTCAAGATGTCTCCGCTTCACCATCATTACCAGAAACTGGGATATCATGAATCCAAAATCGTCTCCAGGTTCTGGATCGTAGGGATTTTCCTGGCTGTCATTACCATGATCACACTCAAACTGAGATAAGTTAAATGAGCCTGAATTCAGGAAACAGTTCTTCATCGTTAGTGGTCATTCTCGGAGCAGCCGAGAGTGGTGTTGGCGCTGCCATACTTGCACGCAGGCTTGGATATCCGGTTTTTGTATCTGACGCAGGAGAAGTTAAACCTGAGTATGTCTCTATTCTAAAAAAGAACGATATACAGTTTGAAACGGGTAAGCACACCGAAGAAATGATTCTTGAAGCCGGTGAGGTAATCAAAAGTCCGGGCATTCCCGATAAGGCAGGGCTTATCAAAAAAATCAAAGAGAAGAATATTCCGGTGATCAGTGAGATAGAATTCGCAGGCAGACATTCCAAAGCGTTCATGGTAGGCATTACCGGAACCAACGGTAAGACAACGACAACTCTTCTGACACATCACATACTAACCAAAGCCGGTTTTAATGCGGGTCTTGCAGGAAATATAGGCAATAGTCTTGCCCTTCAGGTCGCAGAAACCAACCGGGATTATTACGTGATAGAGCTGAGCAGTTTTCAGCTGGATGGCATGTACGATTTCCGCTGCCATATAGCCGCTCTGACAAACATTACGCCTGATCATCTTGATCGTTACGATTACAAAGTGGAAAATTATGCCCGGTCGAAGTTCAGGATTACCCGAAACCAGACTCCGGATGATGCTTTCATTTATTGCGCAGACGATGAACTGACGCTGAAATATTTTCCAGGAGAGGAGGTAAAGGCAAAAGCCTTCCCCTTTTCCATTAAGAAGCCCCTTGAAGAAGGCGCCTGGCTTGAAGATAATAAACTAAACATAACCACAAACAAACAACAATTCTCTATGCTAATACACGAACTCGCCCTGCAGGGTAAACACAATTTGTACAACTCCATGGCCGCAGGGATCGCGGCACGCGTACTTGAGATCAGAAAAGAAGTAGTCCGTGAAAGTCTCTCGGATTTTAAGAACATTGAACACCGGCTCGAATTCGTTGCGTCAGTTCACGGAATCGAATTTGTAAATGACTCAAAAGCGACGAATGTGAATTCCACCTGGTATGCGTTGGAAAGTTTCAATAAACCGGTAGTTCTCATTCTTGGAGGCGTTGATAAAGGGAATGATTATTCAATGCTAAGTGAACTTGTTAAAGAAAAAGTAAAAGGAATTGTTTGTCTTGGAAAAGACAATAAGAAAATTCTGAAGGCCTTCCGGGAATCAGTTCCGGAAATAATCGAAGTGACCAGCGCGGAAGCTGCGGTCAAGGCAGCTTACCAGATGGGGAAACAGGGTGACGTAGTGCTTCTTTCCCCGGCCTGCGCAAGTTTCGACCTCTTCGAAAATTATGAAGATCGTGGCCGGCAATTCAAGCAGGCTGTGAAGGCTCTCTGATTATAATTAATTCATGATATTAAATACGTCTCGGCATCATGCAGGCAACCTGGTTGGATAAATATTTCAGAGGAGACAGAACGATCTGGCTGATTGTATTCATTCTCTCGCTCTTCTCCCTGTTGGCGGTATACAGCAGCACCGGTACCCTGGCTTACAGGTATCAAAGCGGGAATACAAGCTATTATCTGATCAAGCACCTGATTATTCTGGCCTTCGGACTCGTGCTGATGTACTTGTCGCATCTTGTCAAGTACATCTATTACTCAAAGGCTTCGGCGATTGCTCTCTTCGTTACTGTTCCATTGCTGGTCATTACACTCATGAGTGGAACAAACCTGAATGATGCTTCACGCTGGCTTACCTTGCCGGTAATTAACATCACATTCCAGACTTCAGACTTCGCAAAACTGGCATTGATCATGTTCGTCGCCAGAATCCTTTCAAGAAAGCAGGCTGAGATCAAAAGTTTCAAGTCGGCTTTTGTTCCGGTTATACTCCCTGTTCTTGGGATATGCGGACTCATTCTGCCGGCTAACCTTTCTACCGCCGCGATCCTGTTCATATCCTGTCTCTTCCTTATGTTCATTGGTCGTATTGAATTGAAATATATTGGTCTCTTACTGGGTGCCGGAGTTCTGGCTTTCGGACTTTACCTTGCCATCGCCTTCGCAACCGGGAATACCGGTCGAATCGAAACTTGGCAGAACAGGATAGAAAAATTTATCAGCGGAAGCGGAGCGGATAACTACCAGGCTGAGCAGGCAAAGATCGCTATTGCTACAGGCGGTGTCCTGGGCGTGTTTCCAGGAAACAGTGTTCAGAGAAATTATCTTCCCCATCCGTATTCTGATTTTATATACGCCATTATCATTGAGGAATATGGTCTGGCAGGTGGCTTGCTTGTTCTTTTCCTCTATCTGCTCTTGTTCCTGAGGGTGATCAGATTTTTGCATCACAGCCCCATGGCATTCGGAACCTTGCTGGCAGTGGGTTGTACCTTTCTACTTGTCTTTCAGGCAATGATCAATATGGCTGTTTCGGTGAATCTGTTTCCGGTTACCGGGCAGCCTCTTCCTTTGCTGAGTATGGGTGGTACGTCAATTTGGTTTACCAGTATTTCCATCGGTATCATTCTCAGCGTTAGCCGCCAGGTAGAGAAAGAAAAGAAGGAGGGAGGGCATGAGCTCGCAACCGCCTGAGATACGGGTGATCATCAGTGGTGGCGGAACGGGTGGCCACATCTTCCCGGCGTTGGCTGTCGCCGGCGCTCTTAAGTCGATGAATCAGGATACGAAGATCCTGTTTGTTGGCGCCAGGGGAAGAATGGAAATGGAAAAAGTGCCTGCAGCGGGATATGAAATCATCGGATTAAATATCTCCGGCTTCAACAGGTCTTCAGTTCTTTCAAATATTAAAGTACCATTTCTTCTGTTCTCAAGTTTGTTGAAAGCAGGGTCAGTGATCAGGAAATTCAGGCCTGACGTAGTTGTTGGTGTCGGAGGTTACGCAAGCGGACCTGTACTGTTCATGGCCACTCTGATGAAGATTCCGTCGCTGATACAGGAACAGAATTCTTATGCCGGGATCACAAATAAAATTCTGGGTAAAAGAGTACAAAGGATCTGTGTCGCTTATGACAGGATGGATAAGTATTTTCCTGCGGATAAGATCGTTCTGACGGGAAACCCGGTCAGAAGAGAAATTCTGTCGGTAAAAGAGCTGAGAGAAGAGGCATTGAAATGGTTCAGACTGGATCCTCATCGGCGAACCTTGCTTGTTATCGGTGGAAGCCTGGGTGCGCGAACCATTAACAAGAGTATAATCTCAGGGTGGAAGGAACTGTGTGATGCGGGATTGCAGGTGATTTGGCAAACCGGAAAACAATTCATTCGAACCGCTGAGGGCGTTGAGAAAGAATCAGATGGAATGATAAAGGTTCATGAATTTATTTCAAGGATGGATCTCGCTTATTCAGCCGCCGATCTGATCGTGTCCAGAGCCGGAGCCAGTTCAATTTCAGAACTTGCCATTGCGGCTAAACCGGTGATATTGATCCCTTCACCCAATGTGGCGGAGGATCATCAGACGAAAAATGCATTGGCATTGACAGAGAAGAACGCAGCCTTAATGATAAGGGATGAACAGGTTGACAGGTTGCTTATAGACAAGATCATCGAACTGGCAGCAGATGATGATTTGAGAAGCAAACTTATAAGCGGGATAGAAAAACTGGCAATCCGCGATGCAGATAGCAAGATCGCGAATGAAATCCTCAGATTGGCGGGTAAATGAGAAGAACTTTTTAGGAAATATAAATCGTAAAGGGATTAATACCTGACCGGAATTGGAGACAAGCAGGATAACACATGTTTATTTCATAGGGATCGGCGGCATAGGAATGTCTGCACTTGCCAGGTATTTCATGTCGCTCGGTAAGATAGTGGCCGGGTATGATAAAACTTCCACCGCGCTGACGGATGAACTCATCAGGGATGGTATGTTGGTCAGCTTCAGTGACGATCCTCAGGCAATCCCATCAGATTTTCTCAGGCGCAACGTTAAAGAGGATAATCTGCTGGTGGTTTATACTCCGGCGATCCCGGCTACTCATCGTGGTCTGAATTATTTCCGGGAACAGGGCATTCCGGTTTTGAAACGATCGGAAGTACTGGGCATGATTACCCGCGATTCATTCACCGTCGCTGTTGCCGGAACACATGGTAAAACCACTACTTCTTCCATGATTGCCCATATGCTGACCTTCGCGGGAAAAAATTGCACCGCATTTTTAGGAGGTATTACGAAGAATTATAACAGTAACTATTTACCGGGAGATCCTGAAAGGGATCCCGCGATCGTGGTGGTGGAAGCGGATGAATACGACCGGTCATTTCTCACTTTGTCGCCCGATATTTCAGTGATCACCTCTATGGATCCTGATCATCTTGATATTTACGGAGATAAAAAATATATGGAAGAGTCTTACAGACTCTTTGCTTCAAAACTCAAAGACGGAGGTGTGCTTATCTTCAGGGAAGGTTTGCCACTGAGTGATCTTAAGTTGGATCATAGAAAGTATTCTATCACCGGAAGTGGTGATTGCAATGGACAAGGTGTTAATATAAAGGAACACAGGTATCATTTTGATTATGTTGATAAGGCGCGTACAATCAGTGACCTGTATTCAAATCTGCCCGGACTGCATAATGTGGAAAATGCAATTGCCGCTATTACGGTAGTCCTGGCCCTCGGACTTGATGAGAGAATGATAAGGGAAGGCCTGAAAAGCTATACAGGAGTTCGCAGACGGTTTGACATACAGATACAGTCAGACAGGCTGGTATTCATCGATGATTATGCCCATCATCCTGAAGAGTTACGAGCCTGTATTTCTTCGGTCAGAGAGTTGTATCCGGGTAAAAAGATCCTGGGAATCTTTCAGCCGCATTTATTCAGCCGGACAAGGGATTTTGCCGAGGGATTCGTTCAAAGCCTCGGTTTGCTGGATGAACTGATACTGCTGGACATTTATCCTGCACGTGAGATGCCGATTCCCGGTGTAGACTCATCTATGATCAGTGAAAAGATTAAAAACATAAAGTCGACACTTTGTACAAAGGACAAAGTACTGGGACTGCTGGAACTTAAGGAGTTTGATGTCCTTTTAACCCTCGGTGCCGGTGATATTGATCAGTTGGTTGAACCCATACGGAAGCGTCTTATGTCAACACATTTTCAATCCATAGACGATGATAAATAAAGTGAACTGGAACCGGACCGGCAAGGTCGCATTAAAAGTCCTGATTGCCATTGCATTCATAGTATCGGTCGGCTTTGCGGATTCAAGGCAGCACCGTATGTTATGTGATGAGATGATGATCTCCATAAAGGATACGCTTGAGCTGTCCTTCGTAGAACCCGGCGATGTCAGAATCATTGTTCATAACAAGATTGGCGATCCCGTAGGTAAAAAGTTAAGTTCTATTAACATCTCTATGTTGGAAAAAATCATTGATAATAACCCATTTGTCTCTGATGCAGAAGTATTTTCATCCATTGATGGAAAGCTCAATATTGAAGTTCTGCAACGCCGTCCGGTGGTACGTGTAGTAAACTTCAATCAGGAGAGTTTTTATATTGATGACCAGGGGAATTTTATGCCACTTTCAGAAAAATTCACAGCCAGGGTGCCGGTAGCTAACGGATATATTTTTAACCGCGAGTCTGACCAGTCTGTCAGGTCACGTACTTCAGCGCAATCTTCCGTTTCGGATACGATACGCAGTGTGATCGGAGATGTATTTGAAGTTGCACATTTTGTGGCTCAGCATGATTTCTGGACATCGCAGATAGAACAGATCTACGTTAATGAAAAGGGTGATCTTGAACTGATACCACGTGTCGGAATGCAAACGATCATCTTCGGGGACGCGCAGGATCTCACAGGCAAATTCGACAGACTTTACCTTTTTTATACCAAAGGACTCAGCAAAACAGGCTGGGATAAATACAAAACAATTAATCTGAAATTTAAAGACCAGGTGGTTTGCACCAAAAGATAATATGGAAAATAACGACATCATTGTAGGTCTGGATATCGGGACCACAAAAATCTGCACAATCGTCGGACGGAAGAATGAATTCGGCAAGATAGATATTCTGGGTTGGGGTAAAACAGAATCCCTTGGCGTTGCACGCGGTGTGGTGGTCAACATTGTAAATACCATTGAATCGATTACTTCCTCTGTTAAGGAAGCTTCAGATAAGTCCGAGGTTGATATCAATTCCGTGTATGTTGGGATTGCCGGACAGCATATCAAAAGTCTCCAGCATCGTGGCATGCGTACAAGAACTACACTTGACGACGAGATCGGTCAGAAGGATATTGACGCGATTGTGGAGGATATGTACAGACTGGCCATGCCACCGGGTGAAGAGATTATTCACGTGATTCCACAGGAATTCATCGTTGACAATGAACAGGGCATCAAGAACCCTATCGGCATGTCCGGAATCCGTTTAGAGGCAAATTGCCATATCATTACCGGACAGATCACGGCGGCCAAAAATATTTACAAATGTGTGAAGCGTGCCGGACTTACCACGCAAGGCTTGTTCATGGAACCACTGGCATCTTCCGATGCTGTCCTGACTGAGGAAGAAAAGGAAGCCGGGGTAGTGCTGGTAGACATTGGAGGAGGGACTACCGACATTGCGATCTTTCAGGATGGTGTTATACGGCACACGGCAGTCATTCCCTTCGGAGGAAACGTGATCACTGATGATATTAAGGAAGGCTGTACGATAATCCGCAGTCATGCGGAATTACTCAAAATAAAATTTGGTTCGGCATTGGCGAGTCAAAACCAGGAGAATGAAATTGTTGCCATTCCCGGCTTAAGAGGAAGGGAACCCAAAGAAATATCCGTTCGCAATCTTGCAAGTATAATTCAGGCAAGAATGGAAGAGATCATCGAAAACGTTTATTACGAAATCAGGAATTCAGGCTATGAGAAAAAGCTGATCGCAGGAATAGTGATCACAGGAGGTGGAGCCCAATTGCGTCATATTGTGCAACTCGTTGAATTCATCACCGGAATGGATACACGTATCGGATATCCGAATGAACACCTTGCCAAAGGATCAGATGATCTTAAAAGTCCAATGTATGCGACAGGTGTCGGGTTGGTTATTAAGGGGTTCCAGGAACTTGAAAAGAAAAGCAAGGAAGCGATGACTGAAAGACAGGATCAGAAGGGAAAAGAGAGAAAGGAAACCTACTCGAAATCGTTTTTCGACAAGATTATGGATTACCTGAGAGAAGATGATCAGGATACAGAACTTAAGTAGTAGTGGCAATTCAGAGAAAACGTAACATAAAACATAAAATTCATGGAATTCGATCTTTTAAAAGACAAGTCATCCATCATTAAGGTGATTGGAGTTGGCGGAGGCGGCAGCAATGCTGTTAATCATATGTACCGTCAGGGTATTAAAGGGGTAGAGTTTGTGGTCTGTAATACAGATGCACAGGCATTGGAAGTTTCTCCCGTTCCTACAAAGGTTCAGTTAGGTGCGAGTCTTACAGAAGGACGCGGAGCCGGTTCCATTCCGGAGGTTGGCAGAAACGCCGCTATCGAAACCATTGAAGACATTCGAAAGGTACTGCTTGAGAATACAAGAATGGTATTCATTACAGCAGGTATGGGTGGCGGCACCGGTACCGGAGCAGCTCCCATTATCGCGCAGGCTGCCAAAGAAATGGGTATTCTCACTGTCGGAATTGTCACAATCCCGTTTGACTTTGAAGGAAAGAAGAGAAAGCAGCAGGCGGATGAAGGCATCGAAGCGCTGAAGAACAGCGTAGATACCATTCTCATCATCCGCAATGAAAAACTTCGGGAAATGTTCGGTAACCTGAAATTGTCTGCAGCATTCTCCAATGCAGATGATATTCTGACAACCGCAGCAAAAGGGATAGCCGAAATCATTACAGTCACCGGTTATATCAACGTTGACTTTGAAGATGTCAAGACTGCTGTTCAGAACAGTGGCAACGCGATCATGGGATCATCTACCGCGGAAGGCGAGAACCGTGCAATAGTGGCAGTGGAAAAAGCGCTTTCGTCTCCTTTGTTGAATGATGATAACATAAAAGGAGCCCGGTATATACTTATGAATATAGCTTCCGGTGACCTTGAAGTTACAATGGATGAGATCGGTGAGATCACAGACTATATTCAGGATCAGGCAGGTCTCACAGCCGATATCATTTGGGGTAACTGTCACGATGAAACGCTGGGTGATAAGATCAGCGTCACCATCATTGCCACAGGTTTCAAAACCCGCGAAGAGCAGGGACAGGAGAAGGAGAAGATAAGTCGCGGCCAGAAAACGGTAAGGGTACTTGGTGTGGATGAGCCGTCAGATGAGGTGAAGCCTCAGGCAAAGAAAACAACCAAAGAACCTGAGTTATTTGAACCAGTACTTATAAAAAAGGAAGAGGAAAAAGTACAGCCCGAACCTGACAGAACCTTTGAGTTCAATGTTGGCGCTGCTGCCAGGGAAAAGTCAGAAGATATAAACGCTGGGGCTGATAAGTCCTCTTCTTCCGGACAGGAAGCTTCTTCTCCCGTTATTTATGATTTGCATGAACATACGCTGGATGAGCAGGAAGAAGATCAGTTTCGTAAAACACGTGACAGGATCGCCAGACTGAAATCATTAAGTTACCGGCTTAATAGTGCAACTAACCTTGCGGATATGGAAAAAGAGCCGGCATATAAAAGAAGGAATGTTAAACTGGCCAATGTGCCACATTCGAGTGAATCGACAGTCTCCCGTTATACCCTGGCGTCTGAAGACGAAAAAAAAACGGAGATCAGGCCTAATAATTCCTTTCTTCATGATAATGTAGATTGAAGATGTTCCGGCTCTCCGCCGGGACTCAAATGAATAGTGTGTTTTCATGTTACGTTTCTTTTTCGGTGTAGCCTCTTAACGGAGGCTATACTTTTTTATGGAGGCAGGTCTTCCCCGTGCATTTAAAATCAATTTTTATCTTTGTTGAGATTAATCACCAATGCATATCCCTTCAGATATGCACCAGAACAAAATATTTATGACACTTGAAGAACAAATCAACCAGGAATTGAAGCAAGCCATGCTTTCAAAAAATGAGGCAGCGGTAAGAGGCCTGAGAGCCATAAAGCAGGCTATCCTCCTGGCAAAGACTTCGGGAATTTCAGCGATGAAAGCGGAAGATGAAATCAAAATGCTGCAGAAACTGGTAAAGCAAAGAAGGGAATCTGTTGAGATCTACCAGAGCCAGAACCGGCCTGATCTGGCTGCACCGGAACTGGAGGAGATCGGCATTATCGAAAAATTCCTACCCGTAATGCTCTCTGAAGAAGAGATAAAAAAGCAAGTCAGGGAATTAGTAGCCGGAATGGGCAGTCCGGGTCCGCAGGATATGGGTAAGGTCATGGGCGCGGCAAGTAAACATTTTGCCGGGAAAGCGGACAATAAAACAGTTTCTGCAATTGTTAAGGAATTGCTTTCCAGTTCCTGAATATTTGCACAGATCAGACAGATTATTACCTTTGGAATAATTTCTCACTCGCATAAACCAAATTAATTATTCACAAAGTCAGAGTGGTGCGGGTGCCTTTGTTCTTTGTGACCAAATTATTGCCCGATGAAAACCGGTAAAGTAAAATTCTTTAATGAATCCAAAGGTTACGGATTTATTGTAGTTGATGAGGATCAGTCCGAAGTGTTTGTGCATCACAGTGGACTAATCGACAAAATACGAGAAAATGACCTCGTTGAATTCGAAATCATTGATGGGAAAAAAGGACAGAATGCTGTGAATGTAAAAAAGACACAGTAAAATCTTCCTTATAGGAAAATGGTCAGGGAGCCCGGGGGTTCCCTTTTTTTTGCCTGAACCTTTGCTCTCAGGTGTTTTTATGCTTTCGCATGAATTCATCCGCTGAATAGGCGCCTGATCCGAAAATCAGAAAAAAGAACAGCAGTCCAAGCACCAGCAGGGATAATCCAAGTTCGCTCTCCATCGAAAAGAATCCTCGTTGCGCATTGATAAAAAGTACCGCGCCGATCAGGATTGGTATCTGGAACAAGACGGCTACTCTTGTAAGAAGACCGATGATGATGAGAATGCCACCCATTAAATGCGCCAAAGCTACAAGGTGGGCAAGGCCTACAGCGTAAAGGGATACTGCGCTTTTAGAGATCATTTCAGAGATAGCATCAGTATTTTGAATAAAATTGATGCCTTTGAACAGGATGATCATTCCCAACAGAACCCGGATAAGCGAGAACCATTTGGTCTGATGAGTATCACCCCATGCTTCGATTTTTTGAATGAGATTCATGACCTTTATTTTTAGGGTTATGGTTAGTACAAAGTTTAAGAAAATATTACATGACATGCAAATTTCAACCCATGAATTTTAGAGATGACCTTTAAGAAAATCTGATTGCATTCATGAAACAAGACGGTTTTTATAGTCCGGCTGTATCGCTTGATTCGGTAATTGATACTGACGAAATTGGGATTAATTTCCTGTTGCTACGGTTTCGATAGTGAGAATATCACTTGAATTTCTGAATTCCTTATCTTGCTTCAGGTATTCAAACAAAAATGATGACGAAAAGAAAAACTAAATTACATTTATTAATTTTCACTTACCTCGTTTCTGCTTTTAACATGACGGCGGGTTCTCAATCACTTATCGATTTTCTCCCTCTTATACCTAAACCTGTACAGTCGGAGTTGGCAGAGGGAACATTTGTGCTTACACCTGAAACACCATTACTGGTTTCCGGGGAGGGGGCGAGGGAAGACGCAGAACATCTGAATGCTTACATCAGCCAATATTATGGATTCACCCTCAAGGTTTCGCCGTCAAAAAAGCAGCATAACGGAGCAATCCACATTCAAAAAAGTTCCGTTGCTGATAATTTCCGGAAAGATCAGTATAGTTTGAAAGTTCATTCTTCAGGAATTGAAATCGTGAGCGGCCCCGGCCCCGGCGCCTTCTATGGAATTCAATCCCTCATTCAGCTTATGCCTCCCGGCAAATCAGCTAAACTCATCATCCCTTCCATCACAATAAAAGATTATCCCCGGTTCAGCTGGAGAGGAATGCATCTTGATGTAAGCCGGCATTTTTATTCTGTTGAGTTCATTAAAAAGTATATCGATCACATTGCTTCTTACAAGATGAATACCTTTCACTGGCATCTCACCGATGACCAGGGTTGGAGAATTGAAATTTTAAAGTACCCCGGACTAACAGAGACAGGTTCATTTAGAAAAGGGACGCTCATCGGACATCTGGGAAGCGTTCCTCAACGTTACGACTCCCTGCCTTATGGTGGATTTTATACGCAGGACCAGATCAGGGAAATTGTTTCTTATGCAGCTGAGAGATATGTTAGCATAGTGCCGGAAATAGAAATGCCGGGACATGCACTGGCTGCGCTGGCGGCTTATCCGGAATTTTCCTGTACAGGTGGTCCCTTTGAAGTTTCTCAGAAATGGGGAATTTTCCAGGATGTATTCTGCAACAAAGAAGAGACATTTTCATTTCTTGCTGATGTACTTAAGGAAGTGGCAGGACTTTTCCCCGGAGAATATATTCACATTGGAGGAGATGAATGTCCCAAGGACCGCTGGAAGCAATGTGTAACCTGTCTTTCAGTAATGAAAAGTGAAGGTCTGAAAGATGAACATGAGTTACAGAGTTATTTTATTCGCAGAATTGATAAGATTCTAAGGGATCTGAACAAAAAACTGATCGGCTGGGACGAGATCCTGGAGGGAGGAATTGCCGAGGATGCCACGGTCATGTCCTGGCGTGGTTATAAAGGAGGAGTTGAAGCGGCTACCATGGGTCATGATGTTGTAATGTCTCCAACCTCATTCTGTTATTTTGATTTTTATCAGAGCAGACTCCCGGGTGAGCCACTTTCCATTGGTGGCTATCTTCCGATCGACCGGGTATATGCATTTGAACCGGTTCCTGATGTGTTGGAAGAAAAAAACCGAAAGCATATTCTGGGAGCGCAGGCAAATCTGTGGACTGAATATATTAAAACTCCGGAACATGTTGAATATATGATCATGCCGAGAATGTCCGCATTGTCGGAAGTACTGTGGTCACCCGCAGAGAAGAGGAACTATGATGATTATACCCGCCGGCTCACAGGCCACTTCAAACTTCTTGACTTCAAGAGAATAAAATATTCTACGGCGGTATTTGATATCAATGAGTTTGTGTATCCTCACGGAAATACGGGTGCATTATCAATAGAACTCTCATCACCCTACAAGCACGGAAAGATCTATTATACCATTAATGGTGATGAACCGGTGTTATCCTCCACACCATATACCGGAAGGATAGTTGTTGATCAATCGGTTGGGGTACGTGCAAAAGTTTTTGATGGGAGTATTGTCAGAGGCAAGGAGTACTCAAGGGTATTTCGAATCAATCTGGCAACAGGAAAGGAAATCATATTGGCAAGACCGCCTCATGAAGAATATTCCAGAGGTGGAGGGTTTACACTGTTGAATGGTGTGCTGGGAAACCTGCCCTGGATGGGTTCCGACTGGCTCGGATTTCTGGGTGAGGATTTTGAGGCGACTATTGATCTCGGTAAGTCTATGACCGTTTCAAGGGTCGGCATTGATGCATTACGGGACGAAAACTCATGGATTTATTTTCCTGTAGAGGCGGAGGTATTGGGAAGTGAAGATGGCCTCAACTTTTCAAGCATAATGAAGCTTGTTGGGGAGGCAATAAATAAGGAGAAAAGGCTGATTGCACTTCAATTCGAAAAAACCCGTTCACGCTATATAAAAGTAAAGGCGAAGAATTTTGGTACTATACCCGCTGACAGACCGGGAGCAGGGAGGCCGGCCTGGCTGTTGATTGATGAGATTACGGTTGACTGAGCGGACATTCTCAGCCATTATAATATTTACTGTTCCAGTGTTGATTACTCAGGTACTTGTCGAATGTCATACCGCCCCAGATGCTGAATCCGAAAAGTCCTATGAAAATGTGTACGGTTAGCCATAGACGCAGGTAAATCTCTGCTTCAAAATTAAGGACATTTATTACCGCAGATGGAATCAGGAAGGAAATGGAAGCGGCTATCATCCATAGTGTAATAAAAATATTCCTGAAGCTCCTCAGCGGCCACAGAGTATATTTTTTGTACCATGCAAGATCATTACCCCATTGATGTAAGAGGTAATATGTGTTGTCCTTCAGCCTGGCAAACAATATAGGATCCTTGTTGATGTTTTCGAGTCTGAATGAATGGTCCGGAGCGATAATACAGAACTGATGGATTCTGACAGCATATTTTTTTTCAAATGACCGGATTTCTGAAATGGCCTGATAAGGATATTCCTGTCTGAAGCAGGAACTGTCAAGAAAACGTAAACGGTATTTAATACACAATCGTTTTATCTCTTCCAATCTGAAAACCCTGCCCTTATCCGCCTCATCCAGCTGATCGGATGATATACCGGTTTCATCACCGCTATTATTCAGTCTTTTTAAAACATCACTGTCTTTTTCAGAAGATTCATTTAAGATACGATGGACTTCATTGAGCAGTTCTTGCTGAGTGCCACGTTCACGGATAAGTTCTGTTTGTAAGTTGATCCTGGAGAAGAGCATAGGACCTGTGATTTAGAAGTACCATCTTACCGGAGATCACCGATAAGCTGACATGAAGGTACAAAATTTTCCTTCCGATTAAGATCCTCATCAGACAGACTTTATCCTGAACTCAGGAAAATAAAAAACCCTGCCTTACAAGGCAGGGTTTTCTTTTCAGCGTTCCGGATCTTAATAATCCATTCCGCCACCCATTCCATGCGGCATTGCAGGAGCAGGCTTGTCTTCTTTGATATCAGCTACCACGCACTCGGTTGTGAGAAGCATGCCGGCAATGGATGCTGCGTTCTCCAGAGCAACGCGTGTAACTTTGGTAGGATCGATCACACCGGCAGTGTACAGATTTTCATATTTATCAGTACGCGCATTGTAACCATAATCATCCTTTCCCTCGCGAACTTTCTGAACAACGATGGATCCTTCAACTCCGGCATTGGCAACGATCTGACGAAGTGGTTCTTCAAGAGCCCTTCTTACGATCGCAATACCTGTATTTTCATCTTCATTCAGTCCTGTGAGTTTCTCCAGACCATTGATGGCGCGGATGTAGGCAATTCCTCCACCCGGTACAATGCCTTCTTCAACAGCGGCACGGGTTGCATGCAATGCATCATCTACACGGTCTTTCTTTTCTTTCATTTCGATCTCAGTTGGAGCGCCAACATAAAGTACAGCTACACCACCTGCGAGTTTAGCAAGACGTTCCTGAAGTTTCTCACGATCATAGTCGGAAGTTGTGGACTCAATCTGAGCTTTGATCTGGTTAACGCGGGCAACGATATCGGATTTCTTTCCGGAACCACCGACAATGGTGGTGTTGTCCTTGTCAATCGTGATCTTTTCCGCTTTACCAAGATATGACATGTCTGCATTCTCAATTTTGAATCCGCGCTCTTCACTGATCAGGGTACCGCCGGTCAGGATAGCGATATCTTCGAGCATCGCTTTGCGACGATCTCCGAAGCCGGGAGCCTTTACAGCTGTTACTTTGAGTGAACCACGGATCTTGTTCACAACAAGTGTGGCAAGCGCTTCACCGTCTATGTCTTCCGCGATGATAAGCAATGGATTTCCAGTCTGAACCTGCTTCTCAAGGATGGGAAGAAGTTCTTTCATATTGCTGATCTTCTTGTCATAGATGAGGATATTCGGACGCTCAAGAATGGCTTCCATTTTGTCTGCATTGGTGACAAAGTAAGGAGAGATATAACCGCGGTCGAACTGCATACCTTCAACGATCTCAACGGTAGTCTCAGTACCTTTCGCCTCCTCAACGGTGATAACGCCTTCCTTCTTGACTTTTTCCATCGCGTTGGCGATCAGCTTACCAATCTCCGCGTCATTATTGGCTGAAATGCTGGCAACCTGTTCGATCTTTTTGTTGTCATCGCCAACCTTTTTGCTGATTTTCTGAAGAAACTCAACAACCTTTTCAACCGCTTTGTCAATGCCTCGCTTAAGATCCATTGGGTTAGCGCCGGCTGCGACGTTTTTCAGTCCCGAAGTAACGATAGCTTGTGCGAGAACCGTCGCAGTGGTTGTACCATCACCAGCTACGTCTGCAGTCTTTGATGCGACTTCCTTCAACATCTGTGCACCCATGTTCTCAATGGAGTCTTTCAACTCGATCTCTTTGGCAACAGTAACTCCGTCTTTGGTGATGCTTGGAGAACCAAATTTTTTGTCGATGATCACATTACGTCCTTTCGGACCCAGAGTAACCTTTACTGCATTTGCCAGAGCGTCCACGCCTTTCTTCAGGCGGTCGCGTGCTTCTAAATTAAAATTGATATCCTTTGCCATATTATTGAATTGGTTTTAGTGATTAGAAATTTATTGAAGATCAAAACTGAACCTGAGCCTGCAGGCCATCAATTCCTCTTGATCGTGTATGTTATTAAATGATTGCAAAAATGTCCGACTCGCGCATGATCAGAAGATCCCGGCCATCGACACTCACTTCTGTTCCGGCATACTTGCCATAAAGTACTGTATCACCTACTTTAACGGTAAGTGGCTCATCTTTTTTACCGGTACCAACAGCGACAACTTTTCCACGCTGAGGTTTTTCCTTAGCCGTATCCGGAATGATTATTCCACCGGCTGTCTTTTCTTCTGCAGCGGCCGCCTCAACCAGGACGCGGTCTGCAAGGGGTTTCATGGTTACTTTGCTCATTTCTTATAGATTTAATTGGTTATTGATTATGTTGAATTTTTGAGGTCAGGCCTAAGTCAGAAATAGTGCCAATTCCTTTGATTGACCCACTTTCTGCCAAGATTTCAATCACACGTCAGACTTGTTGCGCTTTGGCAGAGTTGAGGTGACATGCTGACACCGTTACCCTATATCCTGATTGGTCCTTTATGTCCGGTTTGGAGGGAAGAAGCCACAAAAAATTATCACATAAAAAAACCCCTTATGGCCGGGGTCTTTACATTTTAATTTCCTTGTCCTTCCGGTGTGGAACCGGGTTGTTGCTGCGCCGGTGCCGGAACCGCCGGTGCATTCACCGGTGTGCCGGAATTATCGATCTGTTCCTGCATGGATGACCCGATCTGCCGGTCTTCAGTCCCTGGAAGTGAGAAACTTGCAGCCAGACAGAGAACGACAAGTGCAACGGCAAGTCCCCAAGTCAGTTTTTCAATGAAATCAGATGTTTTCTTAACACCCATTACCTGACTGGAGCCGATTATGCCGGAAACGATACCGCCACCTTTCGGGTTTTGAATTAAAACGACCAATGCCAGCAGAACGCAGACAAGTATGATCAGGATTGTCAGGACAGTATACATGTTATAAGTCTTCTTGGTTGAATTTATTCAATTCCTCATCAATTTCCTTGATAAGGGCGGCAAAGTAAGCACTTTTTCCGGGAATTAACAAACTTAATTTCTCATAACAGAATCTGGCGCGGGACAGGTTTCCCTGCTGTCTGTAGATAGTTGCAAGCGTTTCGGAAACCAGGTCATCATGTTCTTCAACACTTTTTTTAGCTTGTGTTACAGGGGAATAGAATTCAGCTTTTGAAGGAACAATCTTTGGCTCTGAAGCAATGAACTTTTCTATCAGTTCCTTCCGGCTTTGCTTCCCATCTTCCTTTTCCGCAGGTGCGGAAACCTGAGTTTTCAACCTGGCTTCCTCTTCGGGGATTCCCTTTATGGCAGGCTCCGAATCGGAAGGCAGTAATTCAGGATCAACAGCATGAACCTCTTCAAAAGTTCCGAATCCTTGCATGCTGAAGGCCGATAACCAGCGACTGAAAGTTCTTGCACCGCTTCGTTCTTCTGGAAGGGAACCTTCAGCATCAATGATCTTGACAACTTCACCAGGGTCTTTTGCCTCATGAGCAATGAGAGGAAGTTTTTCAATTGAACTCAAAATCGAATCTTCAATCGCTACACCTAATTCCATTTTCTCAAGCTCATCGGCAGCTACGCTTAAATCAGGTGACAGCTGATCATTAGCTGAAGAGTGTGTCTCTGCTGAATCAGTCCTACCGGTAACAGCGGTCTCCGCAACTGGCTTCTCAATACTTTCCTCACTCTTAATTTCTATGGCCTTTCTCACCGATTCATCTTCGTGAGTATGGCTGTGAAATTCAATTTTTTCACCGAGGTCTTCCCTTTTTAATTCCTCACTCACTCCGGCTTCTTTCTCCATGGTGTCAGGTGTGGATTTGTCCGGATTGCCTAGTATCTCGGCCAGCCTTTTTCTGATTACTTCTCGCGGATCGCTGCCTGTCGCCTCCGTCGTGCCGCTCAGGCCCGACATGGTTCCGGAAGATTCTTCCAAGCCTGGTTCATCCATCTCCAACTGATACCTTGGTTCAATTTTGCCTTCCTCGGCAGACGCTAAAGTGTTTTCAGCCGGATCCTTTTCTTCTTCTGTATCCCGGGTACTTTCCGGGATGAAAGGTGTTGAGATGAATGGGTTTTCCAGATCACGATCACTAAGCTGCATCTCTCCATGGCTCAGTGGTTCTTCGTTTTCTTCCAAGGTGAAAGGAGACAATGATTCACCGGAGGTCCGGACCTGATCTGTTGTGAGCGTTATCGCGTGATCATGTATGAGCGAATAGAGAACGCGTCTGTCAGCTGCATAGGCAGATGCGAGCTTTAATTGCTTTTCATAACGGAGATGTTCCTGTTCCTTCATGGCTTTTGCCAGCAGCAGATGGGCCGGCTGAAAGTAAGGGAACTCCCTGGTCAACTCCTGCATGGCAGGTAATGATTCGGGAGAAACATTGCCCGGAGTACGCAGCAGCTTTATAAAATTCTTGTATTCCATTACCAGTTGATCACCGCCTTGTTGAAAATATCATCGATGAGCTGTTCATTGATCTCTTTGATAAGCTGATCTTCAATAGTAGCAATATTCAGGGAGCTCTCAAAATCAGAAAACCTTGAGAAACTTGTTTCGAAATTTTGTTTTTCGTCTTTCAGGTTGGTGAACTTTACGTTTACAGTGATACTCAGTCTGTTTTTCGCAGCGGTTTCATTGGCCTGAATGGCAAGTGGCGAGATCGTGTATCCGGGAATATTTCCTTCAAGAGTAAGATCAGCATCCCGGTCTGTCAAAAGCAGGTTTGTCTGTGATACAAACTTATCTTTCAGGGATTCAGTGAATGTTTGTCCGAGTGAAGCGGGTCCAAGGCCCGCCGTTTTCTGAAAGAAACGGATAGTGATGGTCTTCACCTCCGGTGAGATCGAAGCGCCCGTCATAGAGTAATTAACACTGCAGGATGTAAGAAACAGCAGAAGAATGGAGCCGTATACCTGTATCAGAAACCGGCCGGATTGTATGTAAGTGGGATGGAACATTATCTGAATTTCACAATTATTAACCTGGGCGGAATCACCCTTTTGCGCAAATGAGCATACACAAGCGGCCTGATAATTCTTATCAGTGAATATTGTACTCGTTCATTTTCCTGTATAGTGTCCGCTCAGAGATTCCCAGTTCTTTCGCCGCAAGTTTACGTCTGCCCCTGTGTTTTTGAAGCGCCTTTTGAATAAACTCTTTTTCCTTTTCTTCAAGCGAAAGTGATTCCTCCACCTCTTCATGTCTCTCAACCGGACTTACCTTCACGTTACCGGCATGCACCGGACTGTGGATTAATATTCCGGTTTCATGAGGCTGGCTTAGACCAGCTGCGCCGGATGTCACATTTTCGATCACCGTTGTATGATGTTCTTTCCATGCTCCATCTTCAACACCTCCTTTAATAATGTCATTGATCAGCAATTTCATGTCGTTCATGTCCTTCTTCATGTCGAACAAAACTTTGTAGAGCAGTTCCCGCTCTGAATATTCATGCCCGGCACCATGTTCCTCTCTCAGTCTTGCCGGAAGTTTGTTCAAAGGTGCAGGAGGCAGGTATTTTAGTAAAGTATCCGCACCTATTTCCCGGTTCTTCTCAAGAATTGACATCTGTTCGGTGATGTTCTTTAATTGCCTGATATTGCCGGGCCACCTGTACTCGCTGAGAATCTTTTGAGCATCCGGCAGCAGTTGTAAGGCCGGTACCCTGTATCGCTCTGCGAAATCGCTGGCGAATTTCCTGAACAATAAAGTAATGTCTTCCTGTCTGTCTCTCAGGGGTGGAATTCTGATAGGAACCGTATTGAGACGGTAATAAAGATCTTCGCGGAATTTTCCGTTCACTATGGCATTACTAAGGTCCACATTGGTCGCGGCTACTATCCTCACATCAGTCTTGAGTACTTTGGATGATCCCACTTTAATGAATTCACCGCTTTCCAGTACGCGTAACAGGCGCACCTGTGTGCTGAGTGGAAGTTCTCCCACTTCATCGAGAAAAATTGTTCCGCCATTAGCGACTTCAAAATATCCTTTTCGCGCTTCATGTGCTCCTGTGAAGGAGCCCTTTTCATGACCGAATAGTTCCGAATCGATCGTGCCCTCCGGGATTGCACCGCAATTGACGGCAATGTAAGGCCCGTGCTTTCTTGCACTCAGATGATGAATAATCTGCGGAAATACCTCTTTGCCGACTCCGCTTTCACCGGAAATCAGAACCGAGATCTCAGTAGGAGCCACCTGTCTTGCAACATTGATGGAATGTTCCAGCAAGGGCGAGTTGCCTATAATTCCGTATCTGGATTTTATTTCCTGTATAGTCATATTGATTTGTTTTTTTTATACCGCGACGACTCTACTGCAATCACCTGCTGCTTATTACTTCGCCAAGCAGTGTTGCGGTGGTGCAATCCTTTATCAGTACGTCGACGTAATCACCCGGCTTGAAATTCTCTTTGGGAAAAATTACCACTTTGTTCTGGCTGCTCCTTCCACTGAGGTGACCGGAAGACTTCTTGGAATAATTTTCAACAAGCACCCTGAATACCTTGTTAAGGTCTTTCTTATTGCTCACGTGCGATAGTCTCTTCTGTAATTCGATAATCTCACTCAGGCGCCGCGATTTCGTTTCAGCGCTTACGTCATCCGTAAATTTTCGCGCAGCCAGCGTGCCGGGTCTTTCGGAATAGCTGAACATGTAGGCATAATCAAAACCGGCCCATTCCATCAGACTAAGCGTATCGAGGTGATCTTCTTCCGTCTCAGTACAAAATCCGCTGATGATATCAGTGGAAAGACCGCAGCCAGGCAGTATCCTCCTGATCGATTCAATCCGTTGCATGTATTCTTCTCTGGTATATCCTCTGTTCATTTTATCAAGGATCCTGCTGCTTCCGGATTGAAAAGGAAGGTGAATGGATTTGCAGATGTTTTCATGTCTTGCCATGACATGCAACAAGGCATCGGTCATGTCCTGCGGGTTGGAAGTGGAGAACCTTATCCGCATCCCGGGGCTTGCCTGCGCCACTTTCTCAAGCAGGTCCGCGAAGGTGGTGAATTGTTGTTGCACTTCCAGGTCCAGTTGATGTTTGAGTGCGGACTTGACGGTCACCTCATCCAGGTCCTTTTTCAGTCCTCCCCCTGACCACAAATAGGAATCAACATTTTGTCCAAGTAATGTTATTTCCCTGTAGCCTTTTGCGCTCAATTGACTGGCTTCCTCGAGGATTGATTCCGGATCGCGGCTTCTTTCCCTTCCGCGGGTAAATGGAACAACGCAAAAAGAACACATATTGTCGCAACCCCTCATGATGGAAATGAATGCCGAAATACCATTTGGATCCAGACGAACGGGCGAGATCTCAGCATAGGTTTCTTCGCGTGAGAGAAGAACATTTACTGCCTTTCTTCCTGACTCAGCCTGTTTTAAAAGATTTGGAAGATCGCGGTAGGCATCCGGCCCAACGACCATATCGACCAGCTTTTGTTTCTCCAGCAGTTCTGATTTTAAACGCTCAGCCATACAGCCCAGTACTCCGATAAGCAAGCCCGGATTTTTTTTCTTGGCTTTCTTAAAGTCGTATAACCTGGTCCATATTCTCTTTTCCGCATTATCCCGTATAGCGCAGGTGTTGAGAAGAATTACATCCGCTTCTTCAGCATGTGGAGTTGTTGAGTATCCAATGTCAGCCATTATAGATGCTACGATCTCGCTGTCGGCGAAATTCATCTGACATCCATAACTCTCCAGATAAAGTTTGCGGCTTCCCTGCTTCGAAGCATTCATCAAGACTTCTCCTTGCCTGCTTTCATCAATAACCTTTAGTCCACTGTCAAACATACTCCTGCCTTTTCCGCAAAGATAGGGAATGAAAGACAGTCTGACAAGTTGGCATATATCACAGAGCAACCTGCTTTTAGCTGAAATTTCGACTAAAATGAATCAATTCTCCTCGATTTGCAGCATTCCGGATTCGACACTGCAGTCCAGCACAGGACTCAGACCGGGTGGATAGAAGGCGGATCTTTGCTCTACCGGCAGGCCTCTTTTCCACCTTAAAAGCATCTCCCTGTTATGGTCTATGGTAAGGGCGCTTTCGGGATAGAAGAAATTGGCAGATAACAAATTAAAGGCGATGGCCGCGTAGACAATCTTCACAAGTGTTGCTTCAATAAGCCGCCCTTGAGACCGATCGACATAAATCAAAAGACTACAGAATATGGTAAAACTGCTGAAAATCCCATAGCGAAGCTTCAAAGCTGAATCAATTGTGTCTGTTTGCCTGAATACTGCCGTTGTGAAAGCAGTAAGGATCAGAAACAACAAAGAATAATACAATATCGGATTCTTCAAATCGTATCGCCTGATGCTCAAGTGAGCAAAATAGATCAGAATAATTAAACCGGTAAGAAATGGTAAATAGGGACTGTAAAAGAACTGAAGTGAGGATCCGAGAAACACAGGAATATAGAGTATGAAGTACACTAAATCGAATTGCGGTCCACCGTTAGATTGTGCCTGGTATTGCCAGAAGTACAAGGCAATGACAGCAAGCATTGCTGCTGTATAGGCCATGGCTGTCCTGAAATTTCGTAACCTGGTAATGATCAGTGATACCAGCGGAACCGCAAGCAAGCCATTACCAAAACTAAATATGGACGCCAGAGAAAAGAGAAAGGCAAGAAGGATGGAATTTCGTTTGTTCCCGCATGCAAAATGAATGGCAGAAATCGAAAACAGGAATGCACCGTTGTAACACAATCCTGATAAGGCATTAAAGGAGGACTGCATATAACCGGTATGTAAAATGATGAACAAAAGCCAGGGAAACCACTTAAGTAAGGTCCTTCTCCTGGATAAGGTCCGGAACAGAATGACGGAAATGATAAGAAGAGTGAAGGCATTCAATGCCACAAGGAGGTTGAGAGGCACAGGCTCGCTCATGAAGTTAGATACCAGCAGAATGAAGTAATAAGGAATTATAATCCTGCATTCAAAGTAAGGGCGAGCGATGATGGAGAACTTTTCCGCCATGTTTTCACCTTGTCTGTATTCACAAAGGAATTGATAGATAGCTGTATACTCGTCAAACACGGGAATGCCTCCCTTGGTCTTGGTCAGGAGAAAGATGAATGAGGCCAAAAGGACCAAAGTAGATATCAACACGCGTGACAGCACGTTTAGTCTGAGAAAAGGATGATAAATGAGGAGCATCATCCCGGCCGCCATCATCATGATCCCGCTTGCATACAATCCTTTCATCCGGAAATAGACATCCAGCTCCAGTCCTGTTTGTCTGTTGAAAGTTGTAATAAGTTCAGCGCCGGTTTCATTACTTGTCAGCGCCATTCCGCTTAGTAACATTAGGAGGCTGGCCGCCACATTCAATACATTCTCTTT
This sequence comes from uncultured Flavobacteriales bacterium, assembly GCA_964544885.1. Classification (GTDB taxonomy): domain Bacteria; phylum Bacteroidota; class Bacteroidia; order AKYH767-A; family 2013-40CM-41-45; genus QQVM01. The sequence continues at coordinate 43,429 of CAZJDX010000007.1, read as the reverse complement.
CATCGATTATTTTTAATCGCTTGTACCTGTCTCATCAGCTGTTTTATTGTATATGCCAATTTTTTGAACCAACCTGACAGCAAGATCCCGGATGATGGATCCGACCTGCGGAACATGGGAAATTCTCAGGCAATCCATTCACTGTAAAATATTTGAATTGCAATAAATGCATAAAATTTGTCCGAAAACACAGATCAAAAATAATTTGTGTTTATTTGCGCCCATCGAAAGGAAAAATCGGAATGTCAAAAAATTTAGTAATCGTTGAGTCACCGGCCAAAGCTAAGACAATAGAGGGCTATCTCGGAAAGGACTTTATTGTTAAATCAAGCTATGGTCATGTTCGTGATCTGGTGAAGTCGGGTAAAGGTATCCAGGTAGAAAAAAACTTTGAGCCCGTCTATGAGATCAGTCCGGATAAAGAACAGGTGATCAATGACCTGATAAAGCAGGTAAAAAAAGCTGATACAGTATGGCTTGCAACGGATGAGGACCGTGAAGGGGAAGCTATTTCATGGCATTTATACGAAACGCTCAACCTGAAAGACAACAGCACGAAGCGGATCGTATTTCATGAAATAACTAAAAAAGCCATTCTTGAGGCCATCAAGAATCCAAGAAAAATTGACAAGAACCTGGTTGATGCCCAGCAAGCCAGAAGAATTCTAGACCGTCTGGTGGGTTTTGAACTTTCTCCGGTTCTCTGGAAAAAAGTTAAGCCATCCTTGTCCGCCGGGAGGGTTCAGTCGGTGACCGTGAGACTGGTTGTTGAAAGAGAACGTGAAATAGATGCATTCAAGATTACATCGTCCTATAAAGTAGTCGGATACTTTGAGGATAACGGGAAGAGTTTTAAAGCGGATCTCCCAAAACGATTTCAGACAGAAAAGGAAGCGGAGGCATTTCTGAATGACTGCAAGGGGGCTCAGTTTTCTGTGGAAAATCTTGAAGTAAAACCCGGTAAGCGCAGTCCTTCTGCGCCATTCACGACCTCCACTCTTCAGCAGGAAGCAAGCCGAAAACTGGGATACAGTGTGGCACAGACCATGGTGCTCGCCCAGCGACTATACGAAAGTGGCAAGATCACCTATATGAGAACGGACTCCGTGAATCTCAGCCAGGATGCGATTGATATGGCCAAGGCGGGAATCACACGAATGTTCGGACCGGAATATGTGGAAACACGGCAGTATAAAAATAAAAGTGCAAGCGCACAGGAAGCCCACGAAGCAATCCGGCCTACTGAATTTTCAAGGAACGAAGTGGAAGGTGAGCCAAGGGAACAAAGATTGTATGACCTGATATGGAAAAGAGCCATTGCTTCGCAGATGGCGGATGCCAAACTGGAGAAAACCATAGTAAGCATATCTTCCCCTTCAACTAAAGAAAAGTTTATTGCTACCGGAGAAGTGATCAAGTTTGACGGATTCCTCAAAGTATATATGGAAGGAAGTGATGAGGAGGATCAGGAAGATCAGGAGGGAATATTGCCTCCGATGAAGGTGGGAGACAAACTTACCTTACAGCAGATCATCGCTACGGAAAAGTTCACACATCCCGCTCCGCGTTACACCGAAGCTTCACTGGTGAAGAAACTGGAGGAGTTGGGTATCGGCCGGCCATCTACCTACGCGCCAACCATATCTACCGTTCAGAAAAGAGGTTATGTGCTCAAGGAAGAGCGCCCGGGGAAAGAAAGAAATTATCAGGTCTTGACGCTTAAGGGTTCAGAGATAAAGAGAGAGACTCAAACCGAGATAACCGGCGCTGAGAAGAACAAGCTTTTTCCGACGGACATAGGAATGTTAGTGACAGATTTCCTTGTAAGTAATTTTAAAGAGATCCTGGATTATAATTTTACTGCCTTTGTTGAAAAGGAATTCGATGATATCGCGAATGGGGAGTTGAAATGGCAAAAGATGATAAAGGAATTCTACGGACCCTTTCATGAGACCGTTGAGCTGACTGAAAAAGATGCCGAACGTGTTACAGGTGAGAGGGTCCTTGGAAAAGATCCGGCATCGGGCCTCACCCTGCTTGTACGTGTTGGACGCTATGGCCCGATGGCGCAGATTGGTTCGCAGGAAGAGACCGACAAACCCCGCTTTGCAAAGCTTCGCGGAGATCAAAGACTCGATACCATCACCTTTGAGGAAGCGCTTGACTTGTTCAAACTTCCCAGGAATCTCGGGGTATTTGAAGGTGCGGATGTGAATGTATCCATCGGAAGGTTTGGTCCTTATGTGCGTCTCGGCGACTATTTTGTTTCCCTCAAAAAGGAAGATGACCCATACACCATAACCTACGATCGTGCCGTTGAACTAATACATGAAAAGCGTAAAGCTCAGGCGGAAAAGATTATCCTCACTTTTGATGAGGATCCTGCGGTTCAGGTACTGAATGGCAGGTGGGGACCCTATATAGTTATCAGTGACAGAAACATACGGATTCCAAAGGATACAGATCCACGATCCCTTACTCTGACGATGATCCGTGATCTGGCAGAGAAAACTCCCGTAACGGTTAAGACAAAGGGAGGATGGAGAAGGAGCGCGCCTGCCTCGGAAGCGAAACAGAAGACAGCCGGAGCTAAAACCGAAGTAAAGAAAAAGCCGGTGAAAACCGCAGCAGCAAGCAAGGTACAGAAGGCTGGTGTGGCTAAAAAAGCAGACACAACCAGGAAAGCAGCCGCAAAAAAAGCAGTCGTTAAAAAGAGTGCGGCGAAAAAGAAAAAGAAATAATCAAAACAGGCTAATTAGCATAAGCTGTTATCAATAAATCCGGATTTTACTCCTTGCAATGGATATATCTTCCTATTTCCAGGCCCTTGAAAAACTTCCTTATGAAGCCGATGAAGATCAACGGTCAATTCTCAGAGATAAGGTAAAGAGATTTGTAAAAGGAACCCCCTTTCCTGATATCAGTGGGTATGACATAGCCATCATCGGCGTAGGCGAAGACCGGGGATCGGTGCGAAACGACGGATGCAGTGATGCGCCTGACAGGATCAGAGAAAAGTTTTATGCCTTGAAGAGCGCGCAATATCCCTATAAAATCGTTGATCTCGGAAATCTGATCCCGGGTCAGACAATTCAGGATACTTATGCGGCGATAAGTACGATTCATGTGGAACTGTTTCGCCAGGGAACCTTCGTGATCATTTTAGGCGGGAGCCAGGACCTTACCTATGCACAATACATTGCCTACCAGAAGATGGAGGAGACGGTGAACATTGTTGCTGTCGATGCAAAATTCGATCTGGGTACGACAGAACAGGCCCTGAGTGCCGATTCCTACCTGGGTAAAATTGTGCTGCATGAACCGAATTTTCTTTTCAACTTCAGCAATATCGGTTACCAATCCTGTTTTACAGGCGCCGAACAGGTAGATCTAATGGACAAATTATATTTCGACAGTTACCGGCTCGGACAAGTGCAACGCGATGTGGAAGAAACCGAACCGATAGTCAGGAATGCAGACATATTTTCATTTGATATTTCAGCCATCCGGCAAAGTGACGCGCCGGGGAATGGAAATGCATCTCCAAATGGGTTGTATGGCGAGGAAGCCTGTCAGATCGTTCGCTATGCGGGAATGAGTGATAAGCTCAGTTCATTCGGATTGTATGAGATCAATCCACTTTATGACAATCATGATCAGACTTCGCATCTTGCCGCGCAGATGTTGTGGTATCTGCTCGAGGGATTTTATAATCGTAAGAAGGATGTGCCGCTGAAGAGCAAGACGAATTTTATCAAGTACCATGTTGCAGTCAGTGATGATGAACGGGAGATCGTTTTTTATAAAAGTTCCCGCAGCGAAAGATGGTGGATGGAAGTGCCTTATCCTGCCAGCAAATCACGTTATCACCGTCATCATCTCATTCCTTGTTCTTACAGGGATTATGAGACAGCCTGCAGACACGAGATGCCGGATCGCTGGTGGCAGGCATTTCAAAAGCTGAGCTGATTTTTTTTTGAATCGACTGTATTATTCGATGCCGCGGAGATGTTTTGTCTTTATTTTTTTATGGGCACGTATTAACATTCAGCGGTTAAAAAAATTTTGTATTTAGATTTTATTTTTCATTACTTTACCCGCTCATAAAGGTTTGAGGGAAGGAAACCAAAGCCTGAACAATTATTGATTCGAAGGATGCGTAAATCAATTACGACAGTCGTTTTCATTGCCCTTATTAGTGGAGGAATCCGGGTATCTGCGCAGCAGGATCCTCAGTTCAGCCAGAACATGTTCACCAGACTAAGTGTCAATCCGGCTCTTGCCGGATCCAATGACGCCATCTGTGCAACATTACTTTATCGTAACCAGTGGACTGGTTTCGGCGGAGAGCCTAAAACCATGCTCTTCAATGCCGATATGCCGATCGATGCTATCCGCGGAGGTGTGGGCCTTTCGGTCTATGTGGCCGATCAGCTTGGTGCGGAGAAAAACCTGAACGCGCGGGCCGCCTATGCGTATCAGATGGACCTGGGGGCAGGCAGACTGGGTATCGGAATCGATCTGGGTTATCATCAGAAGTCAATGGACGGATCCAAATTTGTTTTCAATGATGAGGACGACAGGATCATACCTCTAAACTCTGTCAGCGGAGGAACTTTTGATCTTGGCCTTGGTCTCTTTTACCAGACAGAAAAACTCTATGCGGGTATTTCCACGCAGCATTTAACTGAGGGGGATATCAAATACGATAATATAAGTACTACGCTGGAACGGCACTATTACCTCATGGCCGGTTATTCCCTGGATATAAGTCCGGCTCTGATCCTTAAACCATCAACCCTTGTAAAGACCGATGCTGTATCGCTTCAGGCCGATTTCAATGCTAATTTATTGATTAACAACAGATTCTGGCTTGGCGGATCCTATCGCTTACAAGATGCCATCGTGCTGATGGCCGGTATGGAAATCATTCCAAATCTCAAATTGGGCTATTCTTACGATATGACCACTTCCGAAATCAAAACCTACAGCAGTGGAACACACGAGATCATGTTGGGATATTGCTTCAAAAAGGCCAAGATCGTAAAACGCCAGTTCCATCGCAATGTAAGGTTCTTATGAGATTTGCAGGAAATATTAAAGACAATTGCTTAGATTTGATGAAACCAATGGTGTGACATGCCGTTAGAAGATGTCACGCCGGAAAAGTATTCAATAATATCATATCACCCAGCGTTAGTAACGAAACCATTCAACATCCAATTAAAACGATGAATCTCAAGACAAGCGGAATAAAGAAAATCGGTTTTCTCTGTTCCATAGTTCTGTCCGGACTGATGTTCTCCGGCTGTGGGAGCGGAAGTAAAGGGGAACTGACCGGAGTTCTGAATCGTGAAAAATGGTACCAGGCCGATCCATACGGAATGGTTTTCATTCCCGCCGGTTCCTACCAGATGGGTCCAAGTGATGAGGATGTTCCTTATGCCATCACTTCTCAGAGTAAAACTGTGACCATCCCTGCCTTTTACATGGATAATACGGAGATTACCAATAATGAATACCGTCAGTTTGTATACTGGGTGCGCGATTCACTGGCTCACCGCCTGATCGGTGGAGATCATCTCATCGAAGAAGGCGAATATGGCGAGCGAATCAACTGGAGAATGAAAATTAAATGGGATGAAGAGGAGAATGAAGAAATCCTCGCCGAACTCTTCCTTCCTGAAACCGAGAGATTTTATCGTCGTAAGGAAATTGATACAAGAAAACTGAATTTTGAATATTACTGGATAGACCTTCGTGAAGCGGCACAGCGTGAAAGCCGTGAACAGGGAAAAACCGACCGTTCCGTGTTTATCAAGAAAGATGTGATCAATGTCTATCCTGACACACTTGCCTGGATTCATGATTACGCTTATGCTTATCATGATCCGATGACGCAGATGTATTTCTGGCATCCTGCCTATGATGATTATCCTGTTGTCGGTGTGAGCTGGAAGCAGGCAAGAGCTTTCTGCATCTGGCGTACCAATCTTCTTAATCATTACCTCGCCGATAACGGCAACGCCTTTGTTCAGGATTTCAGACTTCCAACTGAATCTGAATGGGAGTATGCTGCTAGAGGTGGTCTGGATCATTCACCTTATCCATGGGGAGGTCCTTATATCCGCAACAGCCGCGGTTGCTTCCTGGGTAACTTCAAACCCATGCGCGGTAACTATATGGACGATGGCGGAGTGTATACTGTTAAGGTAACTTCTTACTGGCCGAACGATTATGGTCTGTACTGTATGGCAGGTAATGTTTCGGAATGGACCAGTAATGCCTATGATGAGTCAGCATACGGCTTCACACATGATGTGAGCACTGATTATACGTATGAAGCAAAAGAATCTGATCCGCCATCGATGAAGCGTAAAGCGATTCGTGGAGGATCATGGAAAGACGTAGGATATTATCTGCAGACGGGTGCACGTTCCTACGAATACCAGGATACTGCAAAATGTTATGTTGGTTTCCGTTGCGTGATGAGCTTCCTCGGACGCGACAAGGCCGATTATTGATCAAAGGGGAAACAGAATTTTATTTTTACGAAAAAGGATTATTGCCAAAGACTGGAAATAGTATTTTCGCAGTCTTCGATTCCATCTTACCAACATTGTAATTAATTCAATAATTCATAATTTATCTAACCAGAAAACTAATTCATTAACCATGGGACTTTCTGAAATAACACAAGGCAAAAAGTTTAAAAGGTTCATGGCACGTCTCTACGGATGGGGTGCCGCAGTCGTAATTCTTGGAGCCTTGTTCAAGATCCAGCACTTACCCGGAGCCGGACTGATGCTAATGCTCGGTCTGGGAACCGAAGCCATTATCTTCTTCTTCTCAGCATTTGAACCACCACATGAAGATGTGGATTGGTCTCTGGTCTACCCTGAACTTGCAGGAATGGGTGATGAAGACCACCTTAGTAAGAAGGAAAGAAAAAAGAAGACTGATCCGGTCGCGCAACAACTCGACAGACTCATGGCTGACGCTAAGATAGGGCCGGAACTGATAGAAAGTCTCGGAACAGGACTGAGATCCCTCAGTGAAAACACTTCGCAGATGGCCAATATGAGTACAGCTTCGGTTGCTACCGAATCCTATGTACAAAACGTTACTAAAGCCGCGCAGTCAGTTGGTCAGATGACCGACTCTTATACGCGTGCGGCACAGGCAGCCGACCAGTTGGCCGTTGCTACCGATGATGTAAAAGTTTATAAAGACCAGGTTGTTTCTGCAGGTAAAAATCTTGCGGCTCTCAATGCTGTTTACGAACTGCAATTACAGGACAGCAATGAACACCTCAAGCAGACCAGCCGTTTCTATGAAGGCATTAATGAACTCATGGGTAACCTGAATTCTTCGCTGGATGATACGCGTAAGTATCGTGCTGAAGTGGCTACTCTTGCCCAGAATCTTGCCAAACTCAACACGGTTTATGGCAATATGCTTTCAGCAATGACTGTTAAAAGCTGATGTAACCCGCAATACAACAATTTCTATCTAACCTAACCAAAACCTAACAACCAAACACCATCAGCTATGGCTTCTGGAAAATTATCACCCAGGCAGAAGATGATCAACATGATGTACCTGGTGTTGACGGCGCTGCTGGCCCTGAACGTTACCAAGGAAGTGATCAATGCCTTTGTAACGATCAACGAGAGTGTTACCCTATCCAAAGAAAACGTCATAAAAAAGAATCAGGCAACGTATGCGGCATTTGAGCAGGCCATGTCTGTTGACGCTGTCAAATACAAAGAGGTAAATGACAAGGCCAACAATGTGAGAAAAGCCGCAGACGATGTAGCAAAGTACATCGAGGATCTGAAAATCGAATTAGTACGCACCGTAGACGGAATTGATGAAGGAGAACCTACACCTTCATTGCCTGAAATGGGTCGTAAAGACGACTATGACGTTCCAACCAACATCCTCTGTGGTGATGACCAGAACGGAAAGGGTAAGAAAGCGGAAGAGTTGAAAAAAAGACTTGAAGCGTTTAAGAAACTCATACTCGACAATGCTCCTGAAGCGAGCAGGGCTAATTTTGAAAAAACAATTCAGACACTGATCAATACATCCGATCCGGCAAAGCCAGAAGACGGCAAGAGAACCTGGGAGATGGCGAACTTTTATCACAATCCCGTGGTGGCTGTAGTTGCTCTTCTCACGAAGTTTCAGAACGACGTCAGGAATGCCGAATCGCAGATTATCGATGACCTGCTCACTTCAGTCGATAAGAATATAGTAAAGCTCGATAAATTGAATGCGAAGGTGATTTCAAACAGCACTGTAGTCACCATAGGTTCAGACTACCAGGCAGATGTTTTCCTCTCCGCCACTTCCTCCACCATGGCTCCCGAAGTGTTCATTGGAGCAAGCTATGATTCGGCCAGGAATGAAATCAGCGGGGGAAGCGATAAACCACTTCCTGTTGAAGGCGGCTATGCAAAATACACAGACCGTCCCGGCTCCGAAGGGGAGAAAAAATGGGGTGGAGTGATCCGGGTAAAAAAGCCCGATGGCTCCTACGATTATTATCCTTTCCAGTCATCCTACGTCGCCCAGAAACCAAATTCGGTTGTCTCCGCGGATAAGATGAATGTACTCTATATCGGGGTGGATAATCCAATGTCTATTTCCGTACCCGGAGTGTCCAATGACAAAGTTAAATCTTCCATTGAAGGCGCCGGCGGAACCCTCAAGCCAAATCCGGCTGCAGGCGGCGGGCATTACATCGCCAATGTTACTACGGTGGGTAAAGCCGTCATTAAAGTTTCTGCAGAGATCGGAGGAAAGGTCATGCCTATGGGTTCCTTCGAATACCGCGTAAAACGCGTTCCGGACCCGGTCGCCACCATTGCCAACAATAAAAGCGGTACTGTCAACAAAAATCTTTTAATGGCGGGTACGTTAATACCTACACTGGAGAACTTCGACTTCGAGTTATTCTTTAAAATCACCTCCTTCAAAATGACCATCACCGGTAAAGGAAAAGATCCCATGGAGTTTGAAGCGACGGGCAACCAGCTTACTCAGCAAATGCGTGACGCCCTCAGTAAAGGACGTGCAGGCGACAAAGTATTCTTCGAGTTCATCAAGGCAAGGATGGCTTCGGGCGCGGATCAGTCTACCCGCTCCCTGTCACCCATGGCCTTTACCTTACAATAATTGTCAGTCCTAAAAAAATTGTCATGAAAATCAGAATCCTGTTGTTGTTCATCGCCATGGTGATCGCCTTCCAGGGACAATCTCAGAATGTACTGGATGGTGTCTATGTGAAAGAGCATACTACAACACGTCGCGTGATCCCTTATCCTTACCTGCGTGAAGCGGATGTGATGTGGTCAAAGCGTGTCTGGAGAGTCATCGATCTCAGCGAAAAGATCAATTTGCCGCTGAGGTACCCGCTTTCGAAAGAAACACAGGATCGCAAGAGCCTTATTGATTTGTGTCTTGACGCCATCAAGGAAGGATCTCTCACAGCCTACAGTACAGTGGATGATGAGTTCACCCTGCCCATTACCATGAGCGAAGTGGAATCAAGGGGAGGCGCCAGGACCGATACAGTTAAAATGCAGCGCCCGGATCCTCCGTATGATGAGTATGACACCGTTATCGCGCGGGAATTCTCTCCTGATAAAGTAATCGGTTACAGGGTGAAGGAAGACTGGTTCTTCGATAAGCAGCGTTCCGTGATGGATGTCAGGATCATAGGTTTCGCGCCACTGATTTTTGCTGTTGATGAATTCGGTAATGTGCGTGAAGGAAACCAGAAATTACCATTGTTCTGGATCTATTACCCGGAAGCGCGTAAGCTGCTGGCCAATGCGGAGGTCTTTAATCGTTCCAATGATGCGGAAAGGCGTTCCTTCGATGATATCTTCCAGAAGCGTTTATTCGGCAGCTATATCTATAAAGAATCGAATGTTTACAACAGACGTATCGAAGATTATCGCCAGGGAATATCCCAGCTACTGGAATCTGAAAGGATCAAGACTGAGATCTCCAATTTCGAGCACGATATGTGGGAGTTCTGATGTCTGCCTCAAAATTTTAACCCCGGTACTCCCGGGGTTTTTTTATGCCCGGATGCAAGATTCTGAACGCCGAAAAGACATATTTTAAACTCCACACTGCAATGGAAAAAACCATTGTATACTGAATGGAAGATCCTGCCAATTGCCTTCGCAAAACTATTTTAATAGTAATTGTCCATTCAGATGCACCACTTTCTGTAATTTGTTCGGCACAAATCCGGATCGGATGCACAGGATGAGTTAAATAATTATTTTTGTAATTCATCAGATTCAAACTATGGCCCCACAGGCTCGCTTAGACAGGTACATTGAACGGATTACTGACGCGTTCTTCATTATTAATGCTGAAGGTATTTTAACCTATGCAAGCTCCGGAGTAAGCCAACTCGTTGGTTATTCTCCGGAAGAATTAAAAGGCAGATCGTCACTGGATTTTATACATCCCGATGATCACCCCTTGGCTATAGAAAAGCAAGCGGAATTGCTAACCTATCCCGGCAACAGGCTTAGTCATGATTACAGGATTCTCAATAAGCATGAGAATTATCGGTGGATGGAATGCATCTTCGTGAACATGTTGAACATTCCACAGGTGGCAGGAATTCTCGTGCAGATGCGCGATGTTTCAGAGCGTAAGACAACAGAACTGCAGCTGCAGGAGAGCAGGGAACTGTTCAATCTCTTCATGAGCAGGATCCCGGCAACGGCTCTCATCCGTGATGACCAGGGTCGGTATATGTTTGTAAACGAGACGTTTTGCATACAGACAGGGACCAGGATGGAAGATGTTCTGGGGAAAGCCTATGATGAAGTATTTCCTCAGTATACAGACCAGATACGGGAAACCGATCGCATTTGCCTGGATCTTGGCAAGGAACTGCAGTACATGGAGAAAGGTATGGACAAAAGCGGGGAGGAGAAAGACTGGATAGTATATAAGTTTCCTATTCCCCGTTCCAAGGGCAGAACCTTCATCGGTTCGCTTGGTTTTGACGTAAGCAGACTTGCGAACGCAAAAGAAGCGGCAAAGCATGCGGAAGATAAATTCAAGGTAATCTTCGACAATGCCCCTGACGCGATATTTATTGAGGACGAACAGGGAACAATTCTTGATGCCAACAGAAAGGCCTGCGAACTACAGGGTATGCAGCTGGAACAGTTGAGAGGGAAAAACATCCTGGATCTCACTCCGGAGAACATGAAGCGGAAAGTAGGGGAGCAATTCAGGGAACTCTGGAAAGGAGAAATTCAGGAACTGGATAGTTTTACCTGGACTGTGAAAGGAGAGGAGATCCCGGTTGATATTCATGCAGGCAGGATCGTGCATGAAGGCAAGGAGGCCATCATTCTCACCTTGCGTAAGAGAAACTGACAGCCGATCCGCCTGTTTCAAACTGTCTTGAAACCATGTGTGGTCCCACCAGGAATCGAACCTGGATCTAGGGCTTCGGAAACCCGCATACTATCCGTTGTACTATGGGACCTGAATTTGCGGGGCAAAGGTATAATAAGACCGGATAATATGTAAAGGCTAACTCTAAAAACCTGTTTTATGTGAAGCGATTATAAATTCTTTTGCAAAACAAGACGTGAGAAGAAAGAAACTGAGATAAAGTATCTGAAAACGAACAACGCTGTAATGCTTAAATAGATCAGGCAAATCTTTCATATCTGAGATTTCGACCATGTAGCCATATTGTACCGGAAAGAGGTTTTTGAAGTGCTCAAAAAACAGGCTGCTCTAAAGAGAATCTCGGTAAAAACCCCAAGATCATAAGCCAACAGGCTTTGGAGGGATATTCCCTTAGTATTACATTCTCCCCACCTTAAGCCTTTTGAAAATATTCATAGGGAAGGCGTCGGTTTGGTTAAATCTGGTGTTGAAGCGTACGCACTCAAACTGAATTCTTCAGCCCAAGCGCCTAATCCTCCTTCTTTCCCTTCGCTCTGAAAAACAAACTTATGGGTACTCCGCTGAAATCAAATTTTTCCCGGATCTTATTTTCAAGAAAGCGCCGGTACGATTCGTTGATGTACTGAGGAAGGTTACAGAAAAAAGCGAACTGGGGTGTTTCGGTGGGTAGCTGTGTGATGTACTTTATTCTGATATATTTTCCTTTAATGGCCGGTGGCGGATGGTTCTCTATAATGGGAAGCAAATAGCTGTTAAGCTCGGAAGTTTTTATTTTCTTCTTCCGGTTTTCATAGACACGAACAGCCTCTTCCAGGGCCTTATGCACCCGTTGAGATGTAAGTACGGAAGTGTAGATTACCGGAACATCCGTGAATGGGGCTATTTTACTCTTGATCGTTTCGGTATAAGTATTCACCGTCTTGCTGTCCTTCTCTACCAGATCCCATTTATTGACTATTAGCACAAGACCCTTTCTGTTTTTATCTATCAAATGAAAGATGGCCAGGTCCTGAGCCGTTATGCCTTTTTCGGCGTCGATCATGAATAAACATACATCGGAATCTTCAATCGCGCGTACTGAGCGCAAGACGGAATAGAATTCGAGGTCTTCTTTCACTCTTGCTTTGCGCCGGAGTCCTGCGGTATCTACCAGTAAAAAATCGTGTCCATACTTGGAATATCGCTGATGAATAGTGTCGCGTGTTGTCCCTGCCAGCGGGGTTACGATGGATCTTTCCTTGCCGGTAAGCATATTGAGCAGGGATGACTTTCCGACATTCGGTTGGCCGACGATGGCGAAACGAGGCAGACCTGAAGTTTCATCCACAAAGTCTTCCGGCAGGTGTTCGACGAGCGCGTCCAGTAATTCTCCGGTGCCGCTCCCGCTTATGGCTGAAATGCAATAAGGTTCTCCCAGTCCGAAGGCGTAAAATTCCGCGGCTTCGTGTATCCGTTTCGAATTATCCACTTTATTGGCTACAAGGATGGTTTTCTTTCCAGACTTGCGGATAAGTTGTGCAACAGAGTCGTCCAGGTCCGTAATTCCCAGTTCAACATCCACAACAAACAAGAGCAGGTCCGCCTCCTCTATGGCAAGTTCGACCTGTTTGCGTATCTCTTCCTCGAAAATATCATCGGAACCTCTTACATATCCACCTGTATCGATGAGGGAAAATTTTTTTCCTGCCCACTCTGCATGACTGTAATGACGGTCGCGCGTAACACCGCTGATCTCATCCACAATCGCCTTTCTGGATTCGGTCAGGCGGTTGAATAAGGTTGATTTCCCTACATTCGGTCTTCCTACTATGGCGACTATTGATGACACTGCTAATTCCTTTAGTACAACGCTTTTTTGCTGAAAATTGTGCCCCAAGGTCGTGAAAATACCATGATAAACCATGAATAAGCACAAAGACTCTGGAAGGATCTTATCAATCTGATTTACAGTTCACTTAGCCAGGATGTGATCAATATCTGAATTACTTTAAAAATCCATTAGGTGAATCCAAACCTTAAGACATCCAAAATATTTCACATCTTAATTATTTTTTGCTGAGAAATTACTTGACCCTTTTGTTCACAAAGAACAAAATAGATTCCTGGTTTGACTCCTTGAAAATTGTTAACACGATTCTCTGTATCAGAAGATAAATATTTTGTGCTTTCAGAAATAATCCTTCCGCCTATATCGACCAGCTTCAAATTATAAGTTCCTGAAGATTTCACTTTTATAAAAAACTGGGACATATTGTCAAGCGGGTTTGGATACACCATCATTATTTTAACATCTGACTCAACCTCCGGAACACTGATAACGTTTTCAAATCGGCTGTAAATTTTAGCAGCAGTATCGGCGTGGGTAGTTTTGTGGCCATATTGCCAACTGTTGATCCATGTTGTTCGTATAGTTAAAATTGGCATGTTTTCATGTTCGGCATACCATGAAAAGTCATCAGTATAAATAGTATCATAAGAATCATGTGGTGTGCCATTGGTGACATCGTGAGTTAGACTTTGATATGTATGCACCCTCATTAAATTATTATGTGAAATATTTGGAAGTATCAATTCGCCATAGCCATCACATTTTATGTACCTTGATGCATAGGTCCATCCTTCTGCCCAACTCGCGTCTATTGAATCTTCGTAAGTAAATGGAAATTCCAATATTGAATAGTCTACCACAGAAGGCATGAAGCCTGTAAGTGGATAAAATACCGCTTCGTAGCCAACCGAATACCTATGACTCATGACCTTTATCCCAAGTCCAAGAGTTCGGATATTGCAAAATGAAGTGTCAAGCTTTATAAGCGGTGTTTGAGGGAAAGCCACAAAATTAGTATCGTTAGTATAATAAATATTTGTGGAGTCACCTGTCAAGGTCATAGTGGAGAAATCCCACACTTTGTTTGCTCCTTCTTCAACAAAATTCACGTTGTTTACCAATGCTTTTGCAAAGAAATATCTTTTCTCTGCAACAGGCGCATTAGTCATGCTTAATGAAAATTGCGCAACTAATAATTTTGAAGTCAAGAGAGGTAGAAAAAGAATGAAGAATTTCTTCATGGAATTAAGGGATTAATTATTCAATAAAAACTCAAAAAAATTTAGCTGGAAGTGTCTATTCTTTATCCTCAAAGTTACGCGAAACACATTTGATTTAAAAGTAACCTCATCATACACATCAAAAAAAAAGAAAGGCCACATTTCTGTGACCTTTTCCTTAGTAGCGGGGGCCAGACTCGAACTGACGACCTTTGGGTTATGAGCCCAACGAGCTACCAACTGCTCCACCCCGCATTGTATTTTAACCTCAGACCGTTTTCTGAATTTTATTGCTTAAAATGACTTTTTTCAATAGCTAATAAGGAATCCAGGATCTGATTTTCTGAAATGGCTGATTTTGGCCTTCATTAAATCAAAAAAATCAGTGATTTTTTGATTTTGGACTGCAAAGATATAATTCGTTCTTTTACTACACTAATTTTTTCCAAATTAATTTATGGGCCATAAGGCAGGATTTGTGAGCATAATTGGCAAGCCCAATGTAGGGAAGTCAACCTTAATGAATAAATTACTGGGGGTGTCTCTTTCAATCGTTACCCCTAAAGCTCAGACAACGCGACACAGGATAAAGGGGATTCTGAATACGGATGATGTACAGATCGTGTTTTCCGATACCCCGGGCATCCTGGATCCACATTACCTCCTGCATGAGAAAATGATGGAATCGGTGAAAGCTTCGCTCGAAGATGCTGATATTGTTATGCTCATCACCGATTTGAGTGAAGCCTATATGGATGAGGATTTCAGGAACAGGATCAAAGCAGTGAAAGCACCCCTGATCATCGTCATCAATAAGGTCGATCTTTCCTCGCCGGATGAAGTGAACAAACTCATTCATGGATGGAAAAAGCATATTAAACCGCATACGGTAATTCCTGTCTCGGCAAAAGAGAATTTTAATGTCAGGGAATTGCAAGCCGAACTGATCAATCTCCTTCCGGAATCACCACCTTATTTTTCCAAAGAGGATCTCAGCGACTCCTCCCAGCGTTTCTTTGTTTCTGAAATGATCAGGGAGAAGATCTTTATGCATTACCAGGAAGAGATTCCCTACTCTTCGGAGGTTGCCATTGAATCATTTAAAGATGAAGGAAAACTTATCCGTATTTCTGCCGCGATCTATGTTGAAAGAGACTCGCAGAAAGCCATTCTGATCGGCCGGAAAGGTGAATCGATAAAGCGAATTGGTATGGAAGCCAGAAAGGACATGGAAGAATTTCTGGGTAAACAGGTATTTCTTGAGCTGTTTGTGAAGGTTGAAAAGGATTGGAGGAAGCAGGAAAACAAATTACGACGCTTTGGTTACAGCTCCTGAATATTTTCCGGAATATGAAATGGTTTAAACGGATCCTGCTTACACTTTTCGGACTTCTTATTGTTGCTTCCGTTGCTGTGGCCCTATTCCTTTACTCAAGGCATAATTCGTATAATGGAGGTGTTAGTCTAATAGGATTGACTGAAAGAACTGAAGTATTTTTCGATTCCTTCGGGGTTCCGCACATCTATGGAAATACGGAAGAGGATGTCTTCCGTACACTCGGTTATATTCATGCCAGTGAGCGATTGTTCCAAATGGAGATGATCCGTCGTGTGAGCGCCGGGCGCCTTGCCGAACTTTTCGGCAGTTCCATGCTTGATGTTGACCGGTTCTTCAGAACGATGGGCCTGCCACACAAAGCAAAAGAAAGCGCGAAGGCTTTTCAAGCCCATGAAGGTGAAGCATGGCACAAGGCTGCCCTTGCTTACCTGGAAGGCATTAACAGTTATATTGAAAACGGGAAAATACCAGTGGAGTTCACTCTCATGAACATTCCCAAGACCAGGTACACGCCTGAAGACCTGTATCTCATCGTAAGTTATGTTGCCTTCAATTTTCAGATGGCCTTCAGAACTGATCCGCTTATTGAAAAGATAAGGCAGGAACATGGCATTGAGTATCTCAGAGATCTGTGTTACCCGGAGAATTTTGTGGATTCTACGACAAACAGGGCATGGGTACCGGAAGACCGACAACATGAATCCGGTATCAGTTCCGCGTTCAGCCACATCGGGGACCTTTTGCCTGTAAGTGTCTGGAGCGGAAGTAACGCGGTACTGATCGCTCCTTCCAGGTCTTCAACAGGTAAGGTTCTGTTTGAAAATGATACTCATATCGGCCACCAGCAACCATCCATCTGGTATGAATCTTACCTTGAATATCCGGGATTCAGCTTCCTGGGATATAACATCGCCGGTTTCCCTTTCGCGCCCCTTGGTCAGACGGCAAAACATATATGGGGTGTGACCATTTTCGAAAATGATGATCTTGACTTTTACAGGGAGAAGTCAAATCCGGATGACACCAACCAGGTATGGTTCGTTGATAGATGGGAAGACATGAACCTGAGGCCGGATACAATCCGTGTAAAAGATTCTGCGGATGTTGTGATACTCATCCGTAACACCCGGCATGGCCCGGTTTGCAGTGATATCATGAATGATTTCAGCTTCATCGGGAATGAACCCGTATCTGCCTGCTGGACTTTTCTCAAGGAACCGGATAATCTCCTGCAGATAACATACGGCCTGGCTCACGCAAAGAATATGGAAGAATTCAGATCAGAGCTTTCTGAACTGGCAGCGCCCGGTCTTAATTTTCTTTATGCGGACAATGAGGATAACATAGCCTGGTGGGCAGCAGCGAAACTTGTAAAACGACCTGTCGAAGTGCAATCTGATTTCATCCTCGACGGCTCATCCGGAAAAGAAGAATGGCTTGGATATTATGATTTCAGCCAGAATCCATCTGAGGTAAATCCCGAAAGAGGATATATCTTTTCAACCAATCAGAGACCTCATCCGGTACAGGGAGTGCATTACCCGGGATATTATCTTCCGGCAGACAGGGAGCTGCGGTTGCATGAGTTATTATCTTCAAAAGCCTTGTTCAGGTCTGAAGACCTCAAATCCGTTTTTAACGATAATGTCAATCCCATAGCCTCTGAGGCTTGCCGCGTGTTGCTTGCAGTCAAAGACAAGAATTTGCCGGCAAAGGAAAAAGGTATGGAGAAAGTGTTGAACATCCTTGCTGAGTGGAATGGGAGTCACGATTTGAAGGATATCGCTCCTTCTTTCTACTATCAGTGGTTTTTCAGAATCTATGAATTGACTTTTAATGATGAGCTTGGTGAGGAGGATGCAACAAGTTTCAAAAAAACGCACCTTCAAAAGAGCCATGTATTGCACTGGCTCAGAAATGATTCTTCTTTGTGGTGGGATAATGTTCACACGAAGGAAAGAAAGGAGTCGAGGTTCGATATAGTGCAGAAGGCTTTTCTTCTTGCCTACAGTGATCTTGAAAAACAGTATGGAAAAAACCCATTGTCATGGACCTGGGACCGGCTTCATACGCTGGAACTTGTTCATCCTGCCGGGAAGAATTTTCCATTGAACATACTTTTTAATGCAGGTCCTTTACCTGTCGAAGGCGGGATCGAAACATTGAATAACCAAAGTTTCGAATTTGATGGTAAACCTGAATTTAAGTCAGCCCTTGGCGCCGCAGTTCGCCGGATCTATGATTTCGCCAGTCCGGAAGAAGCCTGGAGTATTTTGCCGGGTGGACAATCCGGAATACCTTTGAGTCCGCACTATACTGATCAGTTCGAAATGTATGTAAATGAAAAATTAAAAAAGGTGAAACTGAATAAGACGGAGATTGTAAAAGACCATAAAAATAAACTGACATTTCTGCCGACGGAGAAGTGAATGAAAAATTCTTTAAATCAGCTACCGGAGAAATCCGGTATCCTAAATATTAAATCTTAATGAAACGAAAATACTTTATTCTGTGGTTCATCTTTGTTCTGCTCATACAGGCTGCAGCTGCGCAGCAAAATGCAAAAATTGAGGTCAGAAGCACGCTCAAGGATGTCGTATCCGCCGAGGCCTTTATTGATAAAAGTTATCTCAGAATCAAACCCTTTAAATTTGGCGCCAGCCGTCTGGAAGGCTCATTTGTATTCCAGCTTTCGCTAGAAAGAAATTATATGGTCGAATTATTCGCAGGCCCGCTTCGCATGCCGCTGTATATCCAACCGGGTGATGAGCTTAAGGTGGAGATTTCCGGAACCGGGAAATTGGAATTGTCACTTTCGGGAAACGCCGCAGGTGAGAATGAATTTCTCCAGCGCTTCTTCGGCAAATTCTCTGATGCATTTAACGATAGTCTGAATCAGGTCAAAATGCTTGCTTCAACACCCGACCAGTTTGAAACTTCTGTTTTCAACGCAAGAAAGGAGCAGGAAAATTTTTTGAAAACGACACCTGAGTTCTCTGCCTTCAGGTCGGAATTCAAAAACTTTGTTGAGACCCACATTAAATATAATTACTGGGCTTTGTTACTGCACTACCCGATAGCGAGAGCCAACAGCAGCACAAGCATACTGACCGTAGAACCTTTACCTGATATTATGCTTGATGGTTTGCAGGAGCTTAGATTGAATGATGAATCAGCTCTCATTTCTGACACCTACAGGAATTTTCTGAAGTATTATAATGTATACTTTACATCCAAAGCAAACGGCTTTAAAAAATTCACTGACTATACAATTTCCGCCGATAAAAAAATAGCCATGGCAAAGGATAAGTATGATACGGCCATTTATACCTATTGGCTTGCCAGGTATACAGCTGATGAATGCGGAAGGCTTGCCCCCTTTATGGTTAAGAAAATGCTCAGCGAGTTGAAGGAACTTGACAAGACCTTAGTTTATCATCCTGTCGTAACAGATTATTGCGAGTCACTGCCGGTCGTCGCTGCCGGCGGACAGACTGCCGGTGATAAGCAAGAAGGAACAAAGACATCAGCTGCTGAACTTGATCTGAAAGATCAAAGCGGAAAGAGTGTTCAGCTTGGTGATTTTAAGGGGAAGGTTGTCTACATTGATTTCTGGGCCAGCTGGTGCGGTCCATGCCGTGTCATGATGCCTTTCTCGAAGAAATTGCATGAGCAGATGACAGACAAGGAAAAGAAGCAAATCGTCTTCTTATATATTTCAATCGATGCAGATAAGAATGCCTGGATGAAAGGAATTAAGGACATGGATATTCAGGGTGTAAATGTCATCTCTCCGGGTAACTGGAAATCACAGGCTTGCCGGTATTTTCAGATCAATGGTATCCCCAGGTACATGATCATGAATAAGAAGGGTGAAATCGTTGATACCAATGCCAAGCGACCCGCTGATCCTACGGTACTCGATGACCTGAGGAAATACCTCGCCGACTGAACATGCCCGGGACTGTTTTGATCGGCTCCTGATGAATCTTAAAGACTTCCTGAGAAAGGAGGACTTAGCCTGAACCGGAATTTCATTATTAATTCTATAGTATTATCTTTCGAATTCTATTTCTAAATGAGTTTTTATGAGCAGTAAAAAGAGAGGTCATCCCGCGGGATTGAGGTATTTGTTTTTCTCTGAGATGTGGGAGCGTTTCGGTTTCTACCTGATGCTCGGCATATTTTTTCTCTATATGACCGATACGGTGAAGGGTGGTATGGCTCTAGACAGGAAAGAAGCCTCCGACATATTTGGAACTTTCATCGCCTTGGTGTACCTGACTCCTTTTGTCGGCGGTTTGCTCGCCGACCGTGTCATGGGGTATAGATTATCTATTACACTTGGCGGAATACTCATGGGTCTGGGTTACATAGGACTTGCCTTTGAAGGAATGCCCATGTTTTATCTCTCACTTCTTCTCATCATTATCGGGAATGGTTTCTTCAAGCCAAATATTTCCACTTTGCTGGGAATGCTTTACAATACGGACGAGTACAGAACGAAAAAGGATGCCGGGTATAATATATTTTATATGGGAATCAATATCGGCGCCTTCATCTGTAATTTCTTTGCGGCTTACCTGCGCAACACTTTCGGATGGGGATTTGCCTTTATCGCCGCGGGAATAGGTATGTTTCTGGGAGTCCTCATTTTCTGGATCGGCAGCAGACATTATAATCACCTGGATGTGATTAAAAAATCCAATCCCGAAGATATGTCAATCGGAAGGATCATCGGTATCGTCATGCTCCCGGCTTTTATCGCGGGCTATATCGGTTGGATTATTCCCGACAATATTTTCGGTTCCGATTCCACGGATGCCTTCATATTTGGAGCCTTGCCTGTAGCGCTCTTCTATGTGTCGCTGCTTTTCCGTCTCACCAAAGAAGATCGCCGTCCTGTGGCGGCATTGCTTTCAATATTCGGAGTGGTAATTGTATTCTGGGCCATATTCAAACAGAACGGAACTGCGCTTACTACCTGGGCTCAAAGCTATACGGACCGGAAACTTCCGGAAACAGTTGTACCTGTTGCCAAGTCATTGGGAATGGTACAGGAAGTTAAGTTTGAAAAGGATTCGTTCCCTGTAATCGATGAGCAGTTCAGAGTACAACGTGATGCCGAAGGGAACGTAATGATGGAATACGCTGAACCTGCTTATTTCCGGAATATCCCCGCGGAGGAGAAACCGGTGGAAGGCAGCACTTTACATCTAGTCTCCACAGAAATTTTCCAATCCGTCAATCCGTTTTTTGTGATCATCCTGACTCCACTTGTAGTCGGCTTTTTTATTTTTCTGCGCCGGCGAAATAGAGAGCCCAGTACACCCGCTAAAATATTCTGGGGTCTGTTGATTACCGCGATTTCAACACTGATAATGGTGGCCGCCGTTTATGTAAGCCATAACGGTGAAATGAAAAGTTCGGCCTGGTGGCTTATCGGAACATACGGAGTGATTACCATCGGTGAATTATGTCTGAGTCCGATGGGTTTATCCCTGGTATCAAAACTGAGTCCTCCACGTATTACAGCCTTAATGATGGGTGGATGGTTTTTAAGTACCAGCATCGGAAATAAATTATCCGGAGTGCTTGCATCCCTGTGGGACGGCTATGAGCATAAGGCGGACTTCTTTTATGTCAATTTCATTGTAGCTTTGATTTCAGCGATAAGTATTTTATTTATGCTGAAGTGGCTGCGTAATGTGGTACGCGAGCACAGCGCCTGAGACTACTTTCGGTCATCTTCATTTTTCTCCAGCCACTCAGTTAAGTGTCGTAGCCTTACCTGAGTATTTTTTTCGTTTTCTGATCCACTTTTCCAATTCAACAAAATGGAAAACGATGGCCGACAATCCGACACAGATTAAAAGCTCGGTGAAGCTGAGAGCTTGTGTATGAAAAATTTCATTTGCAGGAGGCAGGTAGATTATCAGCAACTGAAGGCAGAAGGTAATGAGAGTGGCGATGATTAACGAGAGATTGCTGAATAAGCCTCTGTGATAAATGAATTGTTCATCGCTGCGTATGGCTATCACATGGCCCATTTGAGAGAAAGATAATACCGTGAAGACCATCGTTTGCCAGTGTGTGTTCGAAAGGTGTATGGCCCATGCTTGTGTTCCAAGTGTTACTCCTGCCATAAGCATACCTACCCAAATGATATGCATTCCTATACCTCGTGAAAACAGGCTTTCATTCGTTGGTCTCGGAGGTCTATTCATGATGCCTGGTTCAGCTTTCTCACCTGCCAGTGCAAGACCGGGAAGGCCATCGGTGACCAGATTGATCCATAATATATGAATAGGCAGCAGAGGAATGGGAAGACCGAATACAGGTGCAAGCACAATTGTCAGAAGCTCGGCTCCGTTGCATGTCATCATGTATTTTACAAACTTCCGGATATTGTCATAAATTCTTCGCCCCTCGCGTATAGCCTTAACAATAGTGGAAAAGTCATCGTCCAGCAGGATCATGTCTGCTGATTCTTTACTGACATCGGTTCCGTTGATTCCCATCGCGACACCTATATCGGCAGCCTTTAGGGAGGGTGCATCGTTTACACCATCGCCAGTCATGGCAATGAAATGATTTTTATTCTGCAAGGCTCTGATGATATTCAGCTTTTGTTCAGGTGATACCCGGGCATAAACTCTTATCTGTTCAACTTGTTGAATGAATTCATCCGGGTTCATTTCCGACATTGATTTCCCGGTCATAACGATGGATCCCTCTTCAAGAATTCCGGTTTCAGCGGCTATTGCCCTGGCAGTGGAAGGATGGTCACCCGTTATCATTACAGGTATGATACCAGCCATCTTGCATTCATCTATGGATGCCTTCAGGCCTGGTCTTGGCGGATCGGTCATGGCTACCATTCCACTATAGGTGAGGCCGGTCTCGATCCGTTCTTTTATGAATTCCAAAGGTTGATTCTCAAGTATGCGATGTGCGTAAACAATGACACGTTTGCCTTGTTCGGCAAGTGTATTAGCCTTGTGTAAAATTTCCGTTCGTATACCGGTATTTTCAGTTCTCAGCGCAATGGCTTCCGCTGCTCCTTTGCAAATGATCAGGTACTTGCCGTTGAACCTGTGGATGGTTGTCATGCATTTCCGGTCACTGTCAAAGGGGAACTCGGCAATACGAAGGAATTTTTTCTGCAGATCAGGGATATAGGTTGAAGGGTGTATATCCGAAACATGTTCAACCAAAGCGATCTCCGTCGGGTCACCCGTCCATTTATTATCCTTGTCAGGATGCGTGTCATGATTCAATGCCATTCCAAGACCGAGCATTGAATAACCTTCAGTACGGATGTTGATTCTTTCATTCTCCAATACTTCGACCACTTTCATCTTGTTGAGAGTTAAGGTTCCCGTCTTATCGGAACAAATGAAAGTGACCGAACCGAGCGTTTCCACTGCTGGTAACTTTCTGATCAGAGCGTTCACTTTTACCAGCCTGTGTGCTCCTCTTGCCAGCGCGATGGTGATGAGTGAGGGGAGTGCCTCAGGAATCGTGGCAACCGCCAGTGAAATGGAATATAGCAGCATGGTCATCATGTCCTCTCCCCTCAAGATTCCTATACTGAATAAAGCTGCGCAAATGAAAAGTATGATGTATGCCAGCTTATTTCCGAAATCGGTCATCCTTTTTTGAAGAGGTGTGGCAGTTCCTTTCTCTTCCAGTAGCTTTGCAATCTTTCCTATTTCGGTCCGCATCCCGGTGGCAACCACAATTCCGGATGCTCTGCCGTTGGTGACCAGTGTGGTTTTGTATAGCATATTCAACCGGTCTCCTATGGCTAAGCCAGGATCATGAAGTGTCTCCTCCGTTTTGTCAATGGTGACCGATTCTCCGGTCAAGGTTGATTCATCTACCTTCAGACTGAAGGATTCTGCAATTCTGAGATCGGCAGGAATGATGTCTCCTGCTTCCAGAATCACAAGGTCTCCATTCACTAGATCCTCAGCCTTGACCTTTTTCCTTTGACCATCACGGAGGACAGTCGCTGCCGGAGCAGCGAGTTTCTTCAGCGCTTCAAGCGCTTTTTCGGCACGGTATTCCTGAATAAAACCGAGAATGGCATTGAGGAAGACAATGATCAGAATGATGATTGTATCACTTGCATGGCCGACTATACCTGAAATTACAGCAGCCGCAAGAAGGATAAGGATCATGAAATCCCTGAACTGATTGATGAACATCATGAACGCCGGCTGTCTGCGGGCCTGATGCAATTCATTGGGACCTTGTTCCTTGAGTCTGCGCTCTGCCTCTTCGGTGCTAAGCCCATGCATCCCTGAGCCGGTCAGTTCATGTATCTCTTGCAGACTTCGTGTATGCCAGTTCATATCTCTATGAAGAAAATTCACCGGAAACGGTTAGCCGGATGAAAGGGAGTGATGAATTGGCTTAAGGTAACAAAAAATTCAGGAAGCGACGGGTAAAAACTCTTTTGGTCCTGCAGCGTTCAGACAGAATAGTATTTTCTCCGCAGTCTGAATGCCACATTTACCAGAGCTATGAGTACAGGTACCTCAACCAAGGGCCCGATGACACCGGCAAAAGCCTGACCGCTGTGAATTCCAAAAACCCCGATGGCCACTGCAATAGCCAGTTCGAAATTATTTCCCGCAGCTGTAAAAGATATCGAAGCATTTCTGGAATAGTCAGCGCCTGTCTTGATACCCAGATAGAAACTAATCAGGAACATGAGTATAAAGTAGATTACGAGTGGAATCGCGATCCTAAGCACATCGGAAGGAATCTGTACGATCAGTTCTCCCTTCAGGCTGAACATGACCATGATGGTGAATAACAAAGCAATGAGTGTTACGGGAGAAATAAAAGGGATGAATTTTTTTTCGTACCAGTCGTTTCCTTTCATTGAAATGAGTGCATAACGACTGATGATTCCTGCCAGAAAAGGAATCCCCAGATATATCGCGACACTCTTCGCTATCTCAGCCATACTGACCTCCACATTCATTCCCTGAATTCCGAATAAAGGAGGCAGCAAGGTGATAAACACATAGGCGTATACACTATACAGAAGAACTTGAAAGACGCTGTTAAGTGCTACAAGACCGGCGGCATATTCACGGTTTCCTTCTGCAAGTTCATTCCATACAATCACCATAGCGATGCATCTTGCCAGACCGATAAGGATAAGTCCTGTCATGTACTCCGGATGATCCTGAAGGAATATGACAGCAAGCAAGAACATCAATATTGGTCCGATTACCCAGTTGAGAAGGAGTGACACTCCAAGAATCCGGACATTCCGGAATACTTCCGGCATCTTTTCGTAATGCACTCTGGCCAGTGGCGGGTACATCATCAGTATCAGTCCAATCGCTATCGGAACGTTGGTGGCGCCAGTTGAGAACGAGTCTATAAGTTTTGCGCCAGAAGGGAAGAAATATCCGATGGCGACACCAAGGGCCATGGATAGAAAGATCCACAGGGTGAGATAACGGTTTAGAAAGTTTAATTTTCCCTTTTTTGTGGCTGGATTACAATCCCGGACTGACATGGATCGTTGTTTCGCTGATTATGTTATTGTATGAAAAGTGAAGCTTCCCTTTTGATCAGATTTTTTCTGAAAATTCCTGGCACCATTCACGGATCTGATCACGAACAGTCCTGAATGCGGCTGAAATTTCTTCTTCGCTGCCCCTGGCCTTCGCGGGATCACTGAAATTATGATGTATTCTTATCGCCTTCCCGGGAAAGTGCGGACATACCTCGCTCGCATGGTCACAGACGGTGAGGATATAGTCGAACCTATGTTCTAAAAATTCATTGGTGTTTTTACTTCGATACCCTGAGATATCAATACCGTCTTCCTTCATGATGGCCACGGCACGAGGGTTCAATCCGTGGACTTCCACCCCCGCGCTGAATATATCGGCTTTGTCTCCGGCGAATTTTCTCAGGTATGCTTCTGCCATCTGACTTCTGCATGAATTACCGGTGCAAAGTACCAGGATGTTTTTTTTCATCTGGCTGATTTGTTTTCAGGTTTTTGAGCTGATATGGAAATACTGATAATTTCTGAATGCGAAGCTCTGAATTCCTTTATTTCTTCCTCACTCAAATAGGAAGACAAAAATTCATCCGGAAGCCCGATCTTTTTTTCGGATTGAATGGAAATCCCGGTGAAGCCTGTTTGACTGATTATGTCCAGGTAAGCATCTTTATCCAAGGCACCGGAGATACAACCGGCATAGAGTTCAGCAATATTGCGGAACTTTTCGGGAATAAAACCGGTCGTTACAATGTCAGAGATACTGAAATGACCTCCCGGTTTAAGAACGCGGTAAATCTCCCCAAATGCTTTTTGCTTGTAGGGTACAAGGTTGAGCACGCAGTTGCTGATCACAATATCCGCTTCGTGGTTAAGCAAGGGAAGGTTTTCCAGTTCTCCCAATCGGAATTCTACATTATCATAACCAAGTTTAGCAGCATTTTTTCTCGCTTTACTGATCATCTCGGGAGTCATATCAACTCCGATCACCTTGCCCTTTTCACCGGTCTCAAATCGTGCCACGAAGCAATCGTTTCCGGCGCCGGAGCCAAGGTCAACTACTGTACTCCCCGGTTTAATGGCAGCGAAAGATGTAGGAAGACCGCAACCCAGTCCAAGATCGGCAGCGGCTACATATCCTTCCATCCCTTCATAGCTCTCTGCCATTGTATTCGTGAATTCATCAGTACAACATGTCGGGCCGCAACAGGATTTTTTTTCTGATGCATCCGCCGTAGCTATCTCTGCGTATTTAGTTCTTACTATCTCTTTAAGGTTTTCCTGCTTTTTCATGGTTTTTAGATTTAGCAACATTGTGGTTTAACATTATCAGGTTCGAGAAGGTCATTGAAAACCTCCTGAAATTTTTTCATGTTTTTCAGGTCAATGCAATAACACACCGCATTTCCCTCGACAGTCCCTTTGATCAGACCGGCGTTCTTCAATTCTTTCAAGTGTTGTGAAACAGTGGGTTGGGCGAGTGGTATTTTATCTACGATATCACCGCATACACACGTATTCCTTTTTGCCAGGTATTGCATAATCGCAATACGGGCAGGATGCGAAAGCGCTTTGGCTGCCGCGGCAAGTTCATTCTGCTGCTTGGTAAAGAAATCGTGCTTGGTGGCTCCCATGTCTCTATTTTAATATCGCAATATTACGATAAAGAATAAGTCTATGCAAGAGCTTTCTTCCGGAATTGGTTAATTCTTTGATTTATAGCTAAAAAAAAAGCCCCGGGTGGGGCTTTTTATATCGGTATTGCCGGTGATCAGGCAATTTCCATAGCGGCTTTTTTCGCGCTTGCTTTTTTCTGAACAGTGTTCTGTAGAAATTCTTTCCTGAGCAGATCAACATAATTCAATTCTTCCCATGGAAATAATTTTACCTTGATGCGCAATTCATTTTTCTTGCCTTTATTAAAGACTTTTTCTTTTATCTGCGTATCGCGGCCCATATGTCCATAAGCTGCGGTCTCCTGGTAGATTGGTGTTCTTAGTTTGAAGCGTTGCTCAATCGCGTAAGGACGCATGTCAAAGATCTTTTCAAGCTTTTTAGAAATGGCTCCGTCCGACATAGTCACTTTTGAAGTTCCGTAAGTGTTAATGTAGAGTCCTACCGGTTCCGCAACACCGATGGCATAAGCCACTTGCACGAGCACCTCATCACAGAGTCCGGCAGCAACCATGTTTTTGGCAATATGCCTGGTTGCATAGGCTGCAGACCGGTCTACCTTAGACGGGTCTTTTCCGGAGAATGCTCCTCCTCCATGCGCCCCTTTACCTCCATAAGTATCTACGATTATTTTACGGCCGGTAAGCCCTGTATCTCCATGGGGACCGCCAATCACAAACTTCCCGGTCGGATTCACATGGTATTTTATTTTATCGTTGAACAGATTTTGAATTCGTTTCGGTAATTTCTTCATCACCCTTGGTATGAGAATATGGATCACGTCATCTTTAATCTTCTTCAGCATCACGGCATCCTTGTCGAAATCATCATGCTGTGTAGATATCACAATGGTGTCGATCTTAACCGGTTGATTATTGTCGTTATACTCGATGGTGACCTGCGATTTGGCATCCGGTCTCAGGTAGGACATCACCTTTCCTTCTCTGCGGATAGCACTCAATTCGCGTAGCAGAATGTGCGCCAGTTCCAGCGGCAGCGGCATATAGTTGTCCGTCTCGCGGCAGGCATATCCGAACATCATTCCCTGGTCGCCTGCTCCCTGTTTCCAGGGATCTTTCTTCTCAACTCCCTGGTTGATATCCGCTGATTGTTCATGAATCGCGCTCAATATTCCGCAGGAATTCGCTTCGAACATATACTCGCTTTTAGTATAACCTATCTGTCTGATGACATTTCTTGCAATTTCCTGAACATCGAGGTAGGCCTCTGATTTGACTTCACCGGCAAGAACGACCTGACCGGTTGTTACCAGTGTTTCACAGGCTACTTTTGATTTAGGGTCATAGGCCAGGAAATAATCAATCAACGAATCGGAGATCTGGTCAGCCACTTTATCAGGATGTCCTTCTGAAACTGATTCTGATGTGAACAAATAAGACATGTTTAATTGGTTTTTTAAAATTTGATGTACGTGTTTTTGTATTTCAGTTAAGCTTCAGATTCAGGTAGCAGGCCGTGTATTGTACCGGATTTTTATCTGAACTTCCTGCAACGGGCCTTGTTTTAACTGCCCGGCAAAAGTAGTGAAAAATACCGGCTGGAATAGCTTCTGCTGCAATTTTCCTCTCAAAATTTAAGCGGATTCAAATCCGGGGAAAGGCCTTATCCGGACGCCTGATCAGAAGGTGAATTCAGTGGTTTTTTCCTTTGAAGAAGAAATTGACTGTATTGTTTCCCGTCTCGTATTTGAGTACACTGCCTGTCAGGTCAAATTTATTTATCACTTCAAAGGAAACCGTATAGATATTCCCTTTGTCAAAATATTTAAGTCTGCCACTTTCATCCAGCCATGCAACGCCTTCCGGTCCTGTCAGAAACTCCTTTGGGGTATAATTCTCCAGCGTGTATTCCTTACCATTGTACCATACATTAAACATCCTGTTGTAAGCATACACAATGACCTCTCCTTCCACATAAAAAAAGTCAGGCCGGTCGGCAAGTACTCTTCTGGTTGCACCATCAGAAAAGATTCTGAAGTCACCCAGATTATCCACGTAAGCCATGATCCCGTAGCCAAGTTTGAAGGAATCGGGGGGGAAGGTTTCGATCTGCGCCAGTTCTCCTTTATAAAACAAATGGAAGTAGCGGTTATAATCGTCTACATAAGCTACAATGTCCCTGCCTGCTTCGAAGGAGGAAGGTGCCATGTTGTCGAGTGTCTGGACTTGTCCCTTATAAAACAGATTGAAAAAGCCGCTCTGGTTCACCCAAGCCAGGGTGTTCGAACCGCTTCGTATGCTTCTTGGCTTCTCCAGCAGTGAATTTTCCAGCAGCGCTTCCTTTCCGTTGTAGTAAACAGAGAAAGTGTATTTGGAATCATCAAAGAATGCCAGAAGGCTGTCGTTTAAGGTCACAAGACTGTTGTAATAACTCAACAGTTTCTTATCCCCTCCGTCAAAGACATACAACACCGATCCAACCTTATAGGCGACAAGATAATCCGATACCTGGTAGCTGAAGTCAGCTGCGTTCAGCTGATAAGACGTCTTCCCGTTATAATAAACTTTGAAGTCATTTTTGTTGTCAATATATGCGATCACTGATCTCCCATATTGGTAAGATCTGACAGGCATATACTCAAGTTGATGAAACATGCCATTGTCAAAGGCCTGAAGATATCCCCGGTAATCGGTATAAGCGGAAATTCCCTGGGCATTCATGTTTTTCGGAACTGCCAAACAGCAAAAAAGCAGGATCAGGATCGGTGTAATGTTTAAAAAACGTCCGGGGAGTTTCAGCATTTCAATTGCGGCTTTCATGGGTGAGTTGCTGAAATACTTCTTCAAGTCTTTGTTCCTGTTTCTGCATGGACAATATGGTAAGACCTTTCTCAACAGCATAGCGGAACAGGGCTGCCCTTATATCGGCGCCTTCACTGGCACTAATCTTCCAGACAAGTCCTTCCATAGGTTCGGCATTCACAATTCCTTCGATACCCGTTAAGTCGGGTCGTGATAAAGAACTGTTGAATTCAACAAAGATGATTTCTTGCTTCAGATTGTATTTCACAAGACTTTTTGTGGACCCGTCAGCAATTATCCTTCCACGGTTGATGATTATCACTTTGTCGCAGATAGCTTCAACCTCCTGCATGATGTGGGTTGAAAGTATAACCGTCTTCTCTTTACCAAGGGATCGTATGAGCCCTCTGATATCTGCAAGCTGGTTCGGGTCCAGGCCGGTCGTAGGTTCATCGAGAATGAGGACCCTGGGATCATGTATCAATGCCTGGGCAAGACCCGTTCTCTGACGATAACCCTTGGAAAGTGCTCCAATCTTTTTATCTTGCTCAGGACCCAGACCTGTGACCTCTATCATTTCAGTAACCCTTTTTGAAATACCGGAACCTGTATTATGAAGTCCGGCTATGAATTCAAGATATTCCCTTACATACATATCAAGGTAAAGGGGATTATTCTCCGGAAGATAACCAACCATTTTTCGTACCTGCAATGACTGACTCAAGACATCATATCCGCAAACCTCAACACTGCCGCTATCCTGTGCAAGATAGGAGGTGATGATCTTCATCATCGTCGACTTACCTGCACCGTTTGGACCGAGAAAGCCTGTGACGTGACCGCTTTCCACCAGAAAACTCACGTCATCAAGGACTTTTTGCTTGCCAAATTGCTTGGAAATATTCCTGACAGAAACAGACATCCGGATCGTATAATCAGTCCCCTAAATTACGTCTTTTCCATGATTCTTCTCCCTCAAACCGTAATTCTTGTCTTAAGGAATAAACCTTTGCCTTTCTGTGTTTTTCTTAGGGTCTATTGGCTAATTTTGTTTCGTGGAGGGACTCATTATCAAATCAACCGGTTCGCAGTATCTCGTCCGATTCAGTGATGGAAAAATATTGTTATGCCGCATACGTGGAAATCTCAGGCTGAAAGATTTTGAAGCGACCAATCCAATAACGGTCGGCGATATCGTAGACGTGGAGTGGAATTCCGGCGATGATGTGGGGCAGATAACAAAACTGCATCCAAGGAGAAATTACATCATCAGGAAATCGGTAAAACTTTCCAGACAGGTTCAGATCCTGGCGGCAAATATTGACATGGCTTTTGTGGTTGCGACTCCGGTTTTGCCAAAAACTTCATTGGGTTTCATTGATCGTTTTCTTGCTACCGCGGAAGCATATAATATTCCGGCTGGTATCATCTGGAATAAGGCCGATCTTTATGATGATGAGTTGTGGGACTACATTGGTCAGACCAGAGAACTGTATGAAAGTATTGGCTACCGGGTATTTTGTGTCTCAGCGCTTGATGCCTTTGGTTTTCATGAATTGAAAAGCGTCCTCAAAGACAAAGTCAATTTGTTTTCGGGCCATAGCGGGGTTGGTAAGTCATCACTCATCAATGCCCTCATCCCCGGAATGAATTTAAAGACCGCTGAAATATCAGCCCAACATTCAAAGGGAAAACATACTACAACTTTCGCCGAAATGCATATTCTTCCGGAAGGAGGTTACATTATCGATACTCCGGGAATCAGGGAATTCGGAACTATCGATTTTGATACCTATGAAGTTTCGCATTTCTTTCCGGAGATCTT
Source organism: uncultured Flavobacteriales bacterium (assembly GCA_964544885.1). GTDB lineage: Bacteria > Bacteroidota > Bacteroidia > AKYH767-A > 2013-40CM-41-45 > QQVM01. Next base: position 11,777 of record CAZJDX010000007.1, on the reverse strand, counting down.
CAGCCAGTCTGTTAATTGCCAGTATGGGAATTGCGTGCACCTCAATGAGAAGAATTGCGCGGTTAAAAAGGCTGTGGAAGAAGGTAAAATCGCAAGGACACGCTTCGAAAGTTATCTGAGTATTCTTACAGGACAAGATGTTTTCAAATGATAAGCCGAAGCATACCGGAGCAGGTTTAGAACTACACAATCCTCATGAGAGCAGTTATACAACGAGTAAGTGAAGCATCGGTGAGTATCAATGGGAAGATTAAATCTTCAATTGGAAATGGACTATTGGTGCTTCTCGGAGTGGAAGATGCGGATTCTCAGGAAGATGTGCTGTGGCTCGCGTCAAAGATCTGCAGACTGAGAATCATGCCCGATGATGAGGGAGTAATGAACCTTTCCGTTGAAGAAACCAGAGGAGATATTCTTGTGATCAGTCAGTTTACACTACATGCAAGAACGAGGAAAGGTAACCGCCCGAGCTATATCGGTGCCGCGGCTCCTGAAAAGGCAATCCCCTTGTATGAGTCCTTTATAGCGGAGACAGAGAAGATTCTTGGCAGGAATGTCGGAAGTGGAGAATTCGGCGCTGATATGAAAGTGGCACTCGTTAACGACGGGCCTGTGACGATAATTATTGATACCAGGAACAGGGAATAAGAAAATAAGTGAACGGGCGCTCCGGTGAAGCCGACTGAACTGAAGCGTGACAAAAATAAAAGCTGACATAGATTTCCTGCAGGGTTTAAGCGTTTGCAAGAAAGTACATTAGTGACAGATAAAGTATAAGTATGATGAATGTATCTGTTGCTAGCAAAAATCTTTTCTTACTGGCTTTGAAAAGCAAACCTACAGAGGTTACTGCCGTCATAATAATGAGAGTAAGGATTGAGATGAGGTGGTTTTGATCTATATCACTGAAGATTGAACCATTTGTATAGAAAACATCATCGACTGCCAGTATAAACACATTAAAGATATTGCTACCAAAAAGATTTCCTACCGCAAGATCTACGGAACCCATCCTAAGTGCGGAAATACAAACGACCAGCTCTGGCAAAGATGTGCTGGTAGCAACCATAAATGTTCCAAAGAAGGTGGAACTCAGGCCGGCCTGAGTAGCAATCTGATTGCCGTAATAAGGCAGAAAAATTGCGGCTGCAATCACAATAACGGCATTCAAAGAATAAAGGAGAATAACTTTTCTAAGTTCGTGGGATCCCCCTTTGCTGATTGCTTCTCCGGAAGACGAATCCGCGTTCTTTTGCTCAAATTTATGGATCAGGAATATGGATATCAGATAAACCATGACGATCAATGGAGTCACTCCGCTGACCCAGCCGAAGGTACTTATCTGGTCCTTCAGAATAATTCCTATCGCCGCAAAAGTGATCAGAATTATACTGATGGCTCCTGCAATGATATGACTGCTTTTTACCAGCGAGGTAACAGGCTTTTTCATAAATGCGTCCAGAACGGAAAGTATAAATAAATTGAAAATGCAACTACCGAAAATATCTCCGGCTGCCAGGTCCGGATCATTCACGAGTGTTACCGCGCTGATACCTGTGATAAGCTCAGGTAGTGAGGTGACAGAGGCCATAACAATGAGGCCGATCCAGGCTTTACCTAATCCGGTCAGGTTCGCAATGCGGTCGCCATATTTTGAGAGCTTGCTGCCGGATACAATAATGATGAGCGAGCAAAAGAGAAATCCTGCGAGTGGAATCATAATAACGAACAATCATCCTGTTTTGTGAAAGCAAATGCAGTCATAATTCCGGTCAGCCGACCGGGAAACACATTAAGGGTACCCTTGAACACATGGCTACTTTCTGTGTTTTACTTTTATCAAATAAAACATTAATGAGTCCCCTGCGTCTGTGAGTAGTCATGGCCATGATATCAATATCTTTTTGCCCTGAGAGTTTTTGCAGTGCTTCCTGTATATCAATGACCTTTGAAGCTTTAAATGAAAGCCGGTCATAGCGGATGGACTGCCGTATCGTCTTCTGATAGTTTACGCTTTGATTTGTACTGCTTTCCCGGTTTGATTTAGTGGTCTCAAAGTGTCTGAGTTCAACATTGGAGTCATGCTGCCTGGCGATACGGGTAATAAACCTTATAGGTTCTATATCTTTCAATTCGTAATCGGTTGCAAAGACAATTTTTTTCAGAGGTTTCACCTTGTATTTTTCCGGAATAGTGATCACTGGACAATAAGAGTCCTTCATAACGGCAGAAGCAACCGAACCGATCAGTTTTCCTTTCAGACCGCCGGCGCCTGTGGTTCCCATCACAATCAGATCTGCTTTTTGCTTTCTGGCATAATTTAATAGACAAGATGCTTCAACACCCCGCGCTATATGGGTACGCAGATTCATTACACTTCCAGTGTTTATTATCGCTTCCGCAATTTTGTCAAGACGCTTTTGAAGCAAAGTTTCGGTGTCCTTATTCTCCTGTTGACTAAGCTTGTAACTGTAAAAACCGCTTTCAAAGGGAACGAATGAATGATATAAAATGAATTCGTTCTTTTCATCCTGAAAAAATTTGGTTGCATAGTTGATGGCCTTCTCGGAAGTGCTGGAAAAATCGGTTGGAATAAGAATTTTCATAGGGCAGTCAGATTTGAACGGAGCAGATTAAGCCTGACAACATTCGGCTTCACTTAAAGAAATAATTCCTGATTTCAGGTCTGGCATTGAAACAAAAATAACCTTTTTAACGGATAAAATTTAATGGCAAATACCATGGACTGAAGAAATACTCTGGAGACGCCATGTCATACGATCTCCGGTTTTTAATTAGCGGTTCTCAATTTTTTCAGGGAATAATCTTAATTTCGTTTCCGTTATGAAACGGTCAACTGTAGGATATAATCTGCCATTGAATGAATAGAGACAAAACTGACTTGACCTTGCGGGAAGCACAGGAGAAGGTGGATAAATGGATAAAGGAATATGGCGTCAGGTATTTTAATGAACTTACCAATATGGCCATCCTGACAGAGGAAGTGGGAGAGGTCGCACGAATTATTTCCAGAACTTATGGTGAACAAAGTTCGAAAGAGATTGATTTGAAAACAGAATTGTCCGATGAACTGGCAGATGTATTGTTTGTATTGATCTGCCTTGCCAATCAAACAGGAACTGATCTCAGCCTGGCATTCGAAAGAAATCTTGAAAAGAAAGGGGACAGGGACCGTTTGCGCCACCGGCAAAATCCGAAACTCCGCTAGCGATTATCTGCGTTTTCTTTGTTTCCTTGTTTCCGGGTCTTCATGGAAGAAATACCTCAGGTCAAGAGTGAGATAGCTTCCTGAAAGTTGAACTTCGGAAAATGCATTGGGATCGGCTGGCAACTTATCCGGTTTTGAATATTCAGTCCGGCTGAGATAGATAAATTCAAAAGGCCTGTGCCACGATGCGCCCAGGTAAAAATACCCGCTCTTTTCCGTTCTCCATTCCCATCCCAGATTCGCCGTCACCGCTCCCTGCGCAACATGATTTCTGAACGAAACATGATTGTAATTGCTATCGAAAGTCTGAACTGCACTGGCAAACATGTCAATGCTGGGCCCCATGGAAACATTCATGAACAATTTCTCTCCCAGTTGAATATACACAAGAAGCGAAACGGGGATTTCATACCCGACGATCCTGTATGAGCTGTTTATTTCCTGTTTGTTCTCTTTGTCATGGATCTTTAGTGAGTATTTTCTTTTAATGTAGTTGATACCGCTTTCCAGGCTCAACAAATCGGTGAATCCATGTCTGATAACCATTCCTCCGGCAAAACCAGATTTTAATCCTTGCGTAAATTCAACGTTCAGGTCTTGTGTTACTTCTTCACCTGTGCCGAGAAATGCCAGGGGAAAAACGGGTTTGAACTGAATCCCCACAGTTGTAACATCCTTCTGTCCTTTCACCAGTTGAGTGATAAGCAATGCGAATAAAGTAAGGCTGAGGGCTCTCAGTATTTTCATAAAACCTGATGAAATTATTGCAGATCCCTGACCTTGTCAAGGAAGTTCATGAGTGTAATCCAATACTCCTGATTTTCAGGTGATGAGGACCAAAGGACCTTAGAGCCATGATCCCCGGCGGTCTTCGGTATATATTGAACCTTTATTCTTGAATTAACATCCTGCACAAGATCGGTTACCTTTGCAGCTTCTTCTCTTGATGAGCTCAGAAAGAGCGCTTTGTTCAGTCCGTTAATTGAAGATTTCACATATTGTTTATCAGAGAAATACTCTCCCGGGCTGAAGGCCGCCACTGCTTTGACCCTGTCATCCTGGTTTGCGATAATCAATGCCAGAGAGGCGGAATAAGAACTTCCGAGAAGAATGATTTTTTGCTTATGAATTGAAAAAAGGTAATCGACCGCGGCTTCAATATCCTGTTTTGAATCTTCAAATTCTACACTTAATCCTTTTGCTTTGGCTCTTGCTGCCGTTTCATTGGTAATTCCGTTGACTTCATTGCCTGTCCTCTGGTCGATGGCAAGGCAGTTAAATCCGAATTTATTCAGTTTGAGAGCGGTTTCAATATACTCCCCCCGGCTGAAACGATTCTGGTGACAAAGCAGCACCACAGGCATCTCTGTGCTTACCGGATACCAGTCAGCACTGATCAACAGCCCGTCCTTTGAAGGAAACTCCACTTTCAGCTGTGCCATAGAGGAGGATGGAATGTTCATCAGAAAAAATAGTATGGCAAAGGTCAGCCTGATTACTTGAAGCATGGTTCGAATAAACTCATTTCACCGGTAAGTTAGCAATATTCCGTAAAGGTACTAATTCATAGCTCTTTCCTTATCACATGGAGGATTCTCGGATTGATGCAATTTTGGTTGATGGACATTGTTCCGGATTTTTATGGAAAGTTCAGGCTTCCTGAATCAAGGTAGTTTTATGAACAACATCAGAGGGACAATATTCAGTTTTACACTTCGTTTTGACTAACAAAACATTGTTAAAAAGTAGAGTTCGGGTGAATCCCTTTACGGGGCAGTCCCGGTACCTTTGCCTGTTAGCTAAAATGTAAACAATTCATGATAAAAGGATTCATATTACAGATCACCCAGCCCGCAACGACCGTAGCTGATAGTGCGATCCAGGCAGTTCAAACCGTCGGCCAGGTTGCCGAAGAGCAAAGCATTTCTTTGTGGGACATGGCGGAAAAGGGAGGCCCTATCCTGATCCCCATCGCCATTCTTTCCATCATGGCGATTTACATATTTTTTGAAAGACTTTTCACCATCAGAAGGTTTTCAAAAATCGATATGAATTTTATGCATCAGATCAGAGATCACGTGCACAGCGGGAATGTTGAAGCCGCCAGATCACTCTGCAGGAATACGAACAGTCCGGTGGCAAGAATGATTGAAAAAGGGATTATGCGTCTTGGAAAACCGGTAAAGGAAATTGAAGGCGCAATTGAAAATGTTGGTAAGCTGGAGATCTACAAAATGGAAAAGAACCTGAACATTCTGGGTGTTATAGCCGGTATTGCTCCCATGTTCGGATTCCTTGGAACGATCTTCGGCGTAATCAAGATCTTTTACATGATCGCGCTACAAAACAGCCTGGAGATAAATACCGTATCAGGCGGTCTGTATGTAAAAATGATCTCCAGCGCGGCCGGTCTGTTAGTGGGTATGGTCGCCTATGCCTGCTATCACTACCTCGTTCACATGATAGACAGGATCATCAATAAAATGGAGATCAATGCCGTCGAGTTTATTGATGTACTGGAGGAGCCCGTTAAAAGTTAGTTCAGGCCATTGCATAAAATGAAGGCGCAGATATAAATTAAATCAAAGTATAAATTAACTGAATGAATCTGAGAAGAAGAACGCGTGTGGTAGGAGAGGTTTTCACCGGCTCTCTGAATGATATTATGTTTTTTCTGCTGTTGTTCTTTTTGATTACCTCAACGCTGGCTACTCCGAATGTTCTTAAACTTCTTTTGCCAAGCGCCAAGAGCAGTTCCCAATCCGTAAAACATCCGATCACCATCTCTGTCGACGCTGATCTGCAATACGCGATTAACAGCACTCCTGTAACTTCAGACATGCTTGAAGAGGCTTTAAAGGCTCAGATCCAGGGTCAGCCTGATCCGGCGGTATTACTCAAAGTAGACAAGACTATTCAGGTTCAGAATCTGGTTGATCTGCTGGATATTGGTAACCGACTTAAAGTAAAAATGGTACTCGCCACTCAAACTTCTAAGCAATAAGTCCTCTGGCCATTCAGCTATGGAAGAATCAATTCGTTCACGTTCCCTTATCATTTCTGTTCTAATACATGGACTGATCTTTCTGGTTCTGCTTTTTACGGTCATGAAGACCAGCATTCCGCCTTTTCCGGAAGCCGGTGGCAGCGGAGGCGTTATCGTAAATATCGGATATCTCGCGGAAGCCGGTGGTGAAGTGCAACCAATGTCAGAGAATATCACTACGGATCCTTCCCTTGAGCGGGTACGGCAAACAAAAGTTGAAGAAGAGAATTACGCCACTCAGGATATGGAGGAATCGCCGGTGACGAAGCCGGCTAAGCAGGAAAAAAAGAATGTAGCCAACACCGTTTCGCCCCAGGTAAATGCGACAAAAACTGAGAAGAAAATAACCGAACCTGTCAAGACCGTCGACCAGCGTGCAATCTACAAAGGAAAAAGTAATGACAGCAGGAACCAGGGAACTGGCGCCGGTACGGGAGATCAGGGTGACCCGGTCGGAGATCCCAATTCACGCTACACCGGAAAAAGCGGTAGCGGTACAGGGCTCGGACAGGGTGATGGTGAAGGAACAGGCAGTGGAAGCGGTAAGGGAGGAGTTTCTTTTTCTCTTGCCGGAAGAAGAATGGTGAGGACTCCCCAGATTAATGACCGATCGCAGGAGACGGGAAAGGTAGTAGTTGATATTACGGTTGATAAAAATGGTAATGTAGTTTCAGCCATACCGGGGGGAAGAGGTTCAACCACAACATCCGCCTATCTCAACAAGCTTGCCCAGGAAGCGGCTATGAAAGCGAAGTTCAACCCCAGTCCGGAAGGCGCTGACATTCAAAGGGGCACCATCAGCTTTGTATTTCTGGTACAGTAGATTCCTCTTGCGATCCTTTTCTTAATTTCATCCTGAATGAATTATCAGGAATCCTTAAACTTTCTTTTCAATCAGTTGCCGATGTTTCACCGTATTGGTGCGGCTGCTTATAAAGCTGACCTGAAGAATATCCGTGCAATGTGTGAAAAATTGGATCACCCGGAGAAAAAGTTCATGGCTGTTCATATAGCCGGGACCAACGGGAAGGGATCTGTTTCATCCATGATAGCAGCCGTTTTGCAGACAGCAGGATACAGAACCGCTCTGTTTACGTCACCTCATCTGAAAGACTTCCGCGAAAGGATCAGAGTTAATGGAATCAAAATACCCCAAAAGGAAGTTTCGGAATTTGTTGATAAGAACAGACTGTTTTTTACAGCGATCGAACCATCTTTTTTCGAATGGACGACTGCGCTTGCCTTCAATTATTTTGCGAAAGAAAAGGTTGAGCTGGCAATCATCGAAACCGGAATGGGGGGAAGGCTTGACTCAACCAACATTATCGATCCTGTTCTTTCGGTGATTACAAATATCGGTTGGGATCATATGCAGTTTTTGGGTGATACACTCAAAGAGATCGCATATGAGAAAGCAGGTATCATCAGGGAGGGTGTACCTGTGATCATAGGCGAGATTCAGGATGAGGTCGCAAGCGTGTTTACGGACACAGCGATGGAGAAAAAGACAAGCTGTGTTTTTGCGCCATTACTATGGAATTGCAGCTTATCTGGAGTTGAAGTTGCAGGAAGACTTTTCCTGGACATTTATGCCGGAAAAAAATTATTGTATGAGGCAGTTGAACTTGATCTCACCGGTCTGTATCAGAAAAAGAATATTCTTACAGTTATGCAAGCCCTGCATGTTCTGAAGGAGAAGGGATACAGAATCAGTGAAGAACACATCAGGAATGCTCTTAAAAACGTAAAAAAGATCACAGGTATCCGGGGACGTTGGGAGGTTTTAGGTAAAGATCCGCTGGTTATTGCCGATACCGCCCATAATAAACCCGGATTGATTGAAGTTTTGTCGCAGATCTCAGAGCTGAAATTTAAGAAGCTGCACTTGGTGATTGGGCTGGTCGGGGACAAGGATGTCGACGGAATTCTCGAATTGCTTCCTGCGGATGCAGTCTATTATTTTTGCAAAGCGGATATTCCCAGGGCCATGGATGTTGAGGACTTACACAAGGCTGCACGGAAATTCGGATTAGCTGGAGAAAAGTATTTTTCGGTCCTTGAGGCATTTGATGCAGCGAAAGCAGCAGCGGCGCCTGATGATATGATTTATATCGGAGGAAGTACCTTTGTTGTTGCGGAGGCGATCCCGGAGTTCGAAGCAGATCCCGAAGGAATTGAATCCTGAGAAAGCTCAGTTACGCTCCACAATAAATCTTTCTGTCTTAGTTCCAAAGCGGGTCTGAAGCCGGAGAAAATAGATTCCGGAGGAAACATTTTCAAGTTCAAGTCCTGTAATGTTTCCGTTCTCAATAATCCTCCTCACCGGAATTTGCCTATACAGGATGTCGTTAACAGAGATATCAATTATTTCCTGACCGGATAGGATTATTAATTTTCCTTTCGAAGGGTTAGGATAAAGAATAACGGATGAGGGTATCGGACCGGAGATATCGCTTGTGTTAGTTGAAATGGTGTATTCCAGCAATTTCAGTCCGCCGGGATTGGCATAAAACGGTGTAAAGGGAGGAATATGAAATGGGGTATGAACGAAAGACAAGCTGATGGTACCCTCAAAGACATCCACTCCATAGGTTGCCAGACTGTCGGTGAGGTTCGCCATTACTCCTGTCAGTGACGTGTTCAAGGGATCTGATATGTCGAATATCAGGAGTTCTGACTGGCCTGCAGAAATAAAGAGCAGGCTGTCGCCGTTGGCAGTTTTCAGTTCGTTAGTATGAATTGGCGCTCCGCTCCAGTTTGAGAAATTGCAGTTAACCGGATTGTACCAGCTTATTCCGGTATAAGGAATTGCGCTTATATCTATGATTTCAAGTCCGCAGTAATCCACGCTTAGAAATGCATAATTGTCCTTCAGCCATATGTCATTGTAAGCGGCTGCGGCGACCGAATTGAGGGAAGGATTGATGTATTTGTAAACTTCAACAGGATTTTGCTTATCGGTCACATCGATCAACCTCAAACCGCCCCGGTCAAATGAGACATACAAGGTGTCATTCCTGAACTTAAGTCCTCGTGCATTGTGCGCATTGGAAGAAGGTGCTGGAAAATTCAAATCGGGTTGAATATGTGATACAAAGAGGATATTATTCTCGTCTGAAATATCAAGGATGATGATGCCGTCCGTCATGCTGCTCAGGTAAGCGTAATCACCTTCAATGAGCAGGTGTGAGACTCCATGGGTATACGCAACGCTGTCCCAGATATCCTTCACCACCGGAGCGGCGGGATTGCTGATGTCTAGAATAACCAGACCTGTTCCTGCATTGGTATTGACCTGAAAGTCCCCGATGCCAAGAAAGAGAGAATTATTTTTTTGCCGGATGGAAGAAACGTCAAGATTATGAAAGTTGGCTGTGCCAAGGTCAAGTACAGGATTGATACTTCCCGGAAGGGAGATATTATATATTCCCAGGCCAGATTCCATATTGGCAGAAAACAGGTAATCCGTTCCATTCCGGTCAATGAGCGAACTATAGGAAGATTTGATGGGAAAAGAAGGAAAAAGGTGCGTCGCGGTTTCTGTGAGCAAAACGGTATCTGTCTGGGAGTGTACATTGGCAGAAGACAGAAACAACAGTAACCATATAGTAAAGTGCAGTTTTATTGTCATCACAACGGTTAATTATTGGGTATTGAGATCCCTTGTATGATCAATCAGATAAATGGGTTCTGAAAGATAAATCAATTATCGCTTGAATGGTATTAATACCTGCTTAATCGTTTTATAAAACAAAAAACCCGCTTATACTGCAGGTTAGGTTGAAAAGCAAGGGAAAAGGACAGTTCTAAAAAATCAGTGAAGTATAAATTCCGGCTGCTTATTCTATATTTTTCCAGAAGACAGGTTTGCATGGTTTTATTCTTGCCTGTATCCTTTTATCGATCACTTCCGGATTGTTTCTGACAAAGCGCTGAATTTCATTTTCATTTTCCGCTTCCATGAGAGAAATTACGCCACTGCCATTTTCAAAAAGAGCGGCAACCAATAAACGGCCATCCCAGAACGCCTGTTTAAGGTATCCTTCATGACGTGGCAGCTCATGACTTGCAAGGGTTTTTTGCGGAGGAAATTTTTCTCCAAGGGTCCAGAGAATGAAATAAAGTTGTTTCATTCCCTTAATCTCTTTGGATTCATCATTCGTTTTGAATTTTTGTTCCTGAAACATAGTAGCTCGATTTTACTTATCTTGGAATTATAAAATTTATAATTTTCTTTTATATGTAATATGCCAGTTAGTTTTCCAGTTCACCTTGCCTTTTGAGGACTGCCATTTCCATTCAAAACTGTCTAATTGTATTGAATAAAAAATCATGCGTCTGTAAACTTTGTGTCCGTTAATTGTCACAGGTTCGTTTTCAATGAACATAATGGTATCTGCTTCCCTGGCTCCTGTGAAAGCCATATAGGCGCCGGTATTGTCCACCCAGGTTTGTTTCCAGACAGAGGAAGTGCTGTCAAACACACTCCAGCTGCGGCCCATGAATTTGTCGCTCAGTGATTGAAAGTTTTCTTCGACAACTTTTTGGTCAAGAATTTTCCGAATGGTGTTTTCACCGATTAAGGTATCGTCAGTAATGCATGACCAGTTCCCAATCCAAAAGTCGAGATCATTGATTGTCATTGGTTGAGCGTTTACCATTATATTGTTGATAAGGCAGATCAGTGCTGCCAGATAAATTGTTTTCATCTTGTGATTTTAGAATGCAATACTCTTAGGATGATTGCATCTTTATTGTGTGAGCGGGGAGGTCAGCATTTCCTGAAAATGTGTCTCAAAAATATCTTCTGCAGACATACCATTATTTAAATCAGAATGTAGAAAAGATGTAGGTAGCTTGAGAATTTTATCTGAAGTCTGATAAAATTTCGAATTGAGGTTTAATACTTAATAGATCCTTAAAAAAGCTGAACAGAAATAATGTGTGGTTTTGGAAATAGGATAAAGGTATAACACATAGTATATACTATTATATTTTGAACACGCCGTGTTTTGCAGGATAGCCTGGCTCTTGTTCCTGAGTCGTAGCTTTCCATCATGCTCCTGGCGTAGCCATCAAAATTTTTCTTTGAATCCAAAAAATGAATATATTTGCACTCCGTTTTTTGAAAAGAGACATTGCTAAGTTGATAACCGATTCATTTACAAGAAATTGGGAGTCCCGCCATGCGGGATAAAGTTCACTCAGCTGGTTCAGAGCATCCCGCAAGAAATTGCGGGAGGGTCACAGGTTGAGAAAAAGGAATTGGGAGTCCCGTCATGCGGGATAAACTTCACTCAGCTGGTTCAGAGCATCCCGCAAGAAATTGCGGGAGGGTCACCAACTGAGAATAAGAATTGGGAGTCCCGTCATGCGGGATAAACTTCACTCAGCTGGTTCAGAGCATCCCGCAAGAAATTGCGGGAGGGTCACAGGTTGAGAAAAAGGAATTGGGAGTCCCGTCATGCGGGATAAACTTCACTCAGCTGGTTCAGAGCATCC